>JAOTVU010000150.1 GCA_029863385.1 Acidimicrobiia bacterium | reverse complement strand
TGTCGATGTAGCGGTGGATGTGGCTGATTCGGACTTTGCGTCTCTGTCGGCGACCGACGTGAACCTGGCGGTGGGTGCCACGGATGTGGTGATCGCTGGTCCGGTGACCGAGGCGTGGGCTGAGGGTCAGCACACGAACACCGCCACGGTGGATAGTTCGTACACCGATGATGGTGGGAACACGTTCACTGATTCCCAGACCGATGACGCCAACTACTTCGGTGCGGATCCTTCGGTGAACATCGTCAAGCTGTTCGCCGATGATTCGGTGATCGCCGGTGGAGCCGGAAGCTCGTTCACGCTGGTGGTGACCAACGACGGCAACGTCGACCTCGACGGTGTGTCCATCACCGACTCGGTCGATGGACGCCTGCTGGTCGGAGACGTCTCCAGCGGCGACGCCGACTGCTCCGCCAGTTCGGGGCAGAACGTGAGCTGTGTCGCCGACCTGACGGTCGGCGAATCGGCCACGATCACGGTGACGTTCAGTGTTGATTCGTCGACGCCGGCCGATGAGGTGGACAACACCGCCGACGCCAGCGGTTCCTACACCGACGACGTCGGCAACACCGCAGCCCCGAACGACAGCGACACCGACACGGTGACCATCGAAACCGACGTCAACCTCCGGCTGGTCAAAGACTTCAACTCGGATGACGTCGATCCCGACGGTTCAGGCCAGTTCACGCTGGTCGTCACCAACGACGGACCGTCCGATGCCACCGGGGTCACGGTCATCGACGAGGTCGATCCGAGGCTCAAGGTAACGGGTGTGTCCACCACTGAGGGAACGTGTTCGGAGACCCAGCTCATCGAGTGCACGATGAATCTCGCTTCCGGCGAGACGGCGACCATCACGGTCGACTACAAGGTCGACATCTACCTCGATGAAGGCGCCGACTTCGGGACCCGGGACGGGTCGTCATTCCGGTTCGAGTTCACCAACGGGTTCGTGCTCGAGGGCGCATCGGACAAGAACGTGACCCTCTACGACGCCGAGGGGAACGTGGTCGAAACCTACCGGGAGCGCAAGAAGAACGACTTCCTCTGGTCGGCCCCCAACGGAAACGACTACAACCTGCATCTCTCCTGCTCGGTGCTGTTCGACAGCGGCCTCGATGACGAGTACATGATCGCGAGCTACTCGATCAACCGCTACAAGAAGGGCGAGTACTTCCGTAGCTGTGGCGCCGTGCTCACGCCGATCGACGTGCCCAACACGGCAACGGCGAGCACGGTCGAAACCGGTGGGACGGCGTCGGCCACCGACTCCGACTCCGTGATCATCAACGAGGGCGGCTTCATCACGACTCCCACCGGCTGACGCGACGCCGTCGACAGGTAGCCAAGACGGGAGCGCGGCCACCGCCTACCAAACCCCATCGACAACCATCGCTTCGAGTCCGGGCCGACAATGGCCCGGACTCCGGCGCGTGATTTCTTCCACATTTCTCTGGGTGACGTGATCGGTGTGGACTAGACTCGCCCCATTCGCTGATTGGATCGGGGCCGATCAGAAGCAACAGATTGATAAGCGAAGGGGCGTTAGCTTTCCATGGCGGTTGGTCAACGGCGTCGGGTATTCGGGGATCCGACAGTGTGGCTGTACGGGTCGTTGCCGCGGCCGCTCTCGGGGTGCCGCGATGTCGTGAAGACGCTCCCTCCAACGAGCCATAAGGGCTCGGCTATCGGGGTGTATTGGTGCATGCAGTGGCTGTGACAGCGAGTTCCTGAGGCGGAAGGCGGGAAGCAGGCGGTGAGTGAATTGCAGGTGGTATCTCCGGCGTCGTCGCAGGCGGCGGGCTCCGGTCGAGCGGGTGCATCGGCGTCGGGCCGGTCCGAAGACGTTATCGGACTGCGCCCGGGCGGTCGCCGGCGAAGCCTGGGGATGGCGGCGCTGGGCGGGCTGTTCGTGCTCATCGCCGCCCTGCTCGGGGCGTCGTACTTCTCGTCGCTGCGGTCATCGCAAGCGGTGCTGGTCGCCGGATCGAACCTCGCCGCCGGCGACATCGTCGCCGCCGACGCGCTGCAGGTGGTGGAGCTCGGTGCCGACGGACTCGGTCAGCTGTCCTTCGTGCCCGCCGACCGCCAGGACGAGGTGGTGGGGCTGACGGCGCTCGGTCCGGTCCCGGCCGGTTCGCTGCTGTCGGTTGCCATGTTCGGCGAGCGGGCCGACGTCATCCCCGACGGGCGGTCCGTTGTGGGTGTCGTCCTCGATCGGGGTGCGCTGCCGGCCGGCGTCGTTCACGCCGGCGACGACGTCGAACTCATCGCCGTTGCGGATGCGAGCACCCTCGTCGACGAGCCCCGTGTGGCGGAAGTCCTGGGGCGAGCACAGGTTTGGGTTGTCGAACCGGCGCCGGAGCTGGAGCGGGGCACCTCACTGAGCGTTGTCGTCGAATCGGGCCTGGCGCCCGAGGTGGCCCAGGCGGCTGCCGACGGACGGCTGCGAATCGGGCTGGTGGGCCGGTGATCGTCGGCGTCGTCGGTGCAGCCGGGGGTGTTGGCACGACCACGGTCGGGCTCCTGCTGTCGGCGGCGATCGCCGAGCATGGTCCCGGTGGCCCCGATGGCCCCGATGGCCCCGGTATCGCGGAAACCGTCTTCATCGAGGTCGACCGAGCCGGTGGCGTGGCCGGTGCTCGATTCGAACTGGGGGTCCACGGTGGCCTCCGGTCCTGGGTCGCCGGGTTGGCCACCGACCCGGCACTCGACGTCTCACGGTTCGGGAAGCTGGGTGCCGACCGCTGGCGGATCGTCGCCGGACCGGAGGGATGCACCGAGGCCGAGCGGGTGCTGAGCCCCCACGCCACGGAGCTGCTGGCCTCGGCGATCACCGCGGATCGGTCCCGGCGGTGGGTGCTGGATCTCGGCCGCGGCGGGGCTGCGGTCTCGCCGCTGGCGACGGCAGCCGACTCGGTCGTCATGGTGAGTTCCGGCGCTCGAGAAGAGGTCGTTCGACTACCGTCCCTGGTCTCGTGGTGTCGCCCCGCCCGATGTGTCGTCGTCCTGGGTGGTCGGGCTCCGTGGCCGCCCGAGGAGGTGCGGCACCACTGCCAGGCCGACGTGGTGCTGGCCGGCGAGGAGATGACGATGCCGAACAGCGCGGTCGTCGATCTGATCGAAGGTCGTCGCCGTGGGCGCAGCCGGGTGTGGAGGACGGTGCTGGCCTGTCGCGACGCCGTCCTGTCGCCACCGGTCACGCCGGATGTGCGGGAGAGGAGCGTTTCATGACCGCCACTGATCGCCGACCCGGTGCGGATCCCCAGCCGATGCAACCAGCGTCGGAGCCGACTCGCGACGAACGCCGGTCGGCCTTCGACGCCGCCGCGGTCCTCATCCGTAACTCGGAGGCCCCGGTGAACCGCATGGCCGGCGAGGCGCTGGCGATCAAGGCGGTGTCCGACCTCGCCTCCGGGCGGTTGAATCCGGCCCGGCTGGAGAGCGGCCGCCCCATGCTGGACGCCGCCGCGGTCCAACAACTGTGTCGCTGGGTCGTCGACGAGTTGTACGGACTCGGCCCGGTGGAGGCGCTTCTCCGAGATCCCCTCGTTGAGGAGATCGCCGTCACCCGGTGGGACCTGACCTTCGTCTACCGGTCCGACGGATCGGTTGTCGAGTTGCATCGCCCGCTCTGGGACAGCCCGTCGGCCCTGGTCGACTGGCTGGGGCGTCTGGCCCGGACCAAGTCACGAACCGAGCGGGCCTTCAACAGCCAGTCGCCGCTGCTGGTACTCGACCTCGGTGGTGGTCTGCGGCTGGAAGCCCACCGGGACTGTTCCCTCCACACCGGGTTCACGCTGCGCCGCAACACGCTGAAGAAGGCGACGCTGAGCGAGCTGTCGGCCGGAGGCATGATGCCGGTCGAGGTGGCCGACTTCCTGGCCGCCAGCATGCGCTGCCGGTCGCTGCGGACAGTGTTCACCGGCGGCACCGGCGACGGTAAGACGACGCTCGTCCGAGCGTGCCTGGCCGAGCTCGACCGGCTGACCCGGGTGGTGACGATCGAAGACACCGCCGAGCTCGACTTCTTCGACGACGAGCTCCATCCCAACGTCGAATCGTGGGAGGCCCGTACCGCCAACGCCGAGGGTGTCGGTGGCGTCACCCTGGGCGATCTGGTGCGGCACGCCCTTCGGGCCCGGCCCGACTGGCTGATCGTCGGCGAGTGCCGCGACTACGACGCCGCGGTCCCGATGCTGGGGGCCATGACGCACGGCCAATCGTCGCTGACGACCGTGCACGCCCAGTCGGCCCGCGACGCGCTGGGAAAGCTGGCCCTGTATCTGATGGAGGGCGGCATGGACGACATCGTCGCCTACAGCCAGCTGGCCATGGCCGTCGACTTCGTCGTCCACGTCCAACGCGACGGCGAAACGGGCCGGCGGCATGTGCATGAGATCATCGAGGTCACACCGGTCGAAGGCCGCCGAACCGGTCACAACGTGGTGTGGTCGGCCCGCGGTCCGGTACCGGCGACCATGTCGAACGAACGGGCGCAACGCCTTCGCGACGTCGGCTTCGATCCACGACGTCTCGGAGGTTTGGCGTCGATGAACGGGGCCGGTCGGTGAGCAGTCTCATCGGTGCGGTCGTTGGTGTGCTGGCGGCGTTCGGTGTCGTCCTCCTCGTGGGCGCGGCCACGGGAGCGGGGCAACCGTTTCGTGGCGCCGGTCGACCCGGCTCACCGTCGGTGGCTCGTCCGCCGACCCATCGCCGGGACGAGGTCCGCACGATCGGAGCGGGCCTGATCGTCGGGCTGCTGGGTTGGCTGGCGACCGGTCTGGTGGCGGTCGGCGTGTTGATCGTCGGGGGCTTCGTTGCGATTCCGCTGTTCGGCCGGGCGCGAGCGGAGCGGGCACTGCTGGTTGACCGGACCGAGGCGTTGGCCTCGTGGGCCGAGAGCCTGCGTGACTACGTCAAGTCGCATGCCGGGCTCCGCCAGGCGGTTGTCGATTCGCTGCCCTCGGTCGACGAGGTGATCAGACCGGAAGTCGACCGCCTCGCCGCCGACTTGGAGGCCGAGGCTCCGGAAGCGGCACTGCGGCGATTCGCCGACGACGTCGCCGACCCGGTTGGTGATCTGCTGGCCACGGCGCTGACGGTTGCGCTCGGTGAGTCCGGCGCCCGCGATCTTCCCGGTCTACTGGGCCAGCTGGCGCGAGACGCACGACACGAGGTGTCGGGCATCCGACGGGTGGCGGTCGCCCACGAGAAGGCGTTCGGTACGGCTCGGGCGATGGTGATCGTCGTCGTGGCCACGGCCGTTGGCATGTTCGCCGTGAACGGTGAGTATCTTCGCGTCTACCGCACGGCGGCCGGGCAGGTCGTGCTGTTGCTGGTGGCCGGCGTGGCGTTGCTGGCGGTGTGGGGATTGATCCGCATGGCCCGGCCTGTGCAGCCGCTTCGGGTGTTGGATCCGGGCACCGGGAGCGGGCGGCGATGACGGTCCTGGTCGGCGCTCTCGTCGGGCTGTTGGCCGCAGCCGGGGTGGCGCTGGTCGCCCGCGGTCTCGTCGGCGTCACACCGCCGCTGCATGTCTTCGCCGCCGAACTGAACCACGGCCGCACCACCAACCGGGATCGCTGGGCGTGGCTGATCGGTGAGGGCAACGAACTCGACGCGAGCCTGGAGCTGGTCGGCTGGACCCGCGACGAATGGCGTGTCCACCGGCTTCAGTTCATCGCCGCAGTTGGTGGGTTCGCGGTGGGGCTGGCGGTGATGCTGAGCGCAGTGGGATTCACGCCGCTCGTCGCCGTGGTTCCGGCGGTGGCTATTGGCACGGTGGCCGGATGGTGGCTGTCGTGGGCTCACCTGAAGGAGTTGGCCGGGTCGGTCAAGACCGAAGCGTCGGCCACCGTTGCCGTGTTCCTGACGCTGGTACAGGCGCTGATGGCCGCCGGGGCCGGGCCGAACAGCGCGATGACCGCGGCCGTGCTCGCCGGTCAGGGGCGGGTGTTTCGACTGATGCGAGACGCCATGATGGACGCCCAGCTCAACAACGCCGAACCATGGGCGGGGCTCGGCGAGTTGGGTCGACGCCTCGACATCGCCGATCTGGTGAGCCTGTCGTCGTCGCTTCGCCAGGCGTCCGAAGGGGCCAGCGTGGGCGAGTCGTTGACGGCCAAGGCAGCGTCGTTGCGTGACCGTGATCGATACCGGCGCGAAGCCGAAATGGTGGCCAGGAGCGAATCCATGTCGTTGCCGCTGGTGGGCATGGCCCTGGCCTTCGTGGCGTTGATCGGCTACCCGGCGGTGGCCCTGCTGCTGTCGACGTGACGGGCCGTGCTGCGTCGACCGCCGGAGATCTGAAGGGAAGGAACCATGGAAAGGAAGCGAACATGTTGAAGTATCAGGTGGCGATGCAGGCGGGTTGGAACCGGCTTCGTACCCGACTGGTCGACGACGAGGGAGCCAGCCTCGTCGAAACCCTGGTTTGGGCCGGTGCGATCGCCGTCGCAGCGGTGGGGATCGTTGCCTTGATCCAGGCCTGGGGCACCGCAAAGGTGAACGCCTTGCCGTGAGCGCACCATCGACCGGATCGTTGACCGCCGATGATCGCGGTTCAGCGGTTGTGACCGGGGTGGCCGCGGTGTCGGTGCTCGTCGTGTTGACCTTGGCCGTGGTGCAGGGTTTGTTGGTGATGCACGTCCGATCGATCGCGTCGTCAGCGGCCCAGGACGGCGCGCTCGCCGCCAGCCGCCGGAACTCGTCGATCGCGGATGGGGTGGCGGCCACCAACGCCACCCTGCAGTTGGCTGCGGCCGGGCCGCTGCAATCGTGGTCGACCTCGGCGGCCCGAACCGGCGACCGCGTCCAGGTCACCGTCAGCGGGCAGGTGGTGTCGGTGGTCGGCTTCGGCAACGTCGACGTGACGGTCACACGAGGAATGCGCATCGAGGAGTTCCGTCCGCAGGGGACCACACCATGACGGTCGGGCCACCCCACCCGGCGTCGGAACGGGGATCAACGGTGGTGGAACTTCCGCTGATGGTGGTGGCGTTCGTGGTGCTGCTCTGGCTCGGCTACGGCGGCATCCGCCTCGTTTCGGTGCAAGGCGACGTCGACGCCGCGGCCTGGGCCGGGGCCCGCGCCGCGTCCGGATCGTATTCGGCGTCAGCGGGCGCCGCTCAGGCTCATGGCGTCGCCTCCGACATGTTGGCCTCCCACGAGTCGCAGCGGTGCGCGTCGATCGCCGTCGCAACCTCGGGTTCGTGGTCACCGGGCGGCCAGGTATCGGTGACGGTCACCTGTGTCGTCTCGCTGGCCGAGGTGACGGGTGTCGGCTTCGCCGGGTCCCGCACCTTCCAGTCAACGGCGGTTGAGCAGATCGAAGCGATCCGGGGAGGTGGCTGATGGCGGCCGAACGATTTCGGCCTCAGCGGTTCCTGGCTCAGCGGTTCCGGGCCGAGCGGGGTTCCATCCTGCCGATGACGCTGGTCATCGTGGCCGGGCTGTCGGTCGTCGTGCTGTCGTTCATCGGCGCACAGGAGGGATGGGCGGTTCGCCGCGACGCCCAGCTGGCGGCCGAGGCCGCGGCCCGAGCCGGAGCCCAGGTCGGCGCAGAACAGTGGCGGTCGTCGCAAACGGTCTCAACCGGCGCCGCTCCGCAGGCGATGGCGGTGCTGGCGTCCAGCGGCTATCAGGGGACGATCCGGGTTGCCGGCCGAGAGGTGGTGGTGACGGTGGTGGCGCCGATTCACCACACATTTCCGATGCCGTGGCTTCCCACGCAGACGTCGGCGACGGCAACAGCCCAGCTCGTTCGCGGCACCGACGGTACACAGGAGTAGAGCGATGAGAATGGTTGGTTTCATACGAGCAGCGGTGTCGGTGGTCGCGCTGGTTGGTCTGGTTGCCGGTGTTCCCTGGCTTCTGGTGAATCTGGCGGGATGGCCGTTGCCGACCGCATGGCCCGACTGGGGTCAGGTGTGGCTCGACGTTCGTCAGTTCAACATCGACGGGCGCTGGGTGATCGAAACCCTGGCCGCGGCGGCATGGCTGCTGTGGGCCCAGGTGCTGTGGGCGCTGCTGTTCGAGGGACTGAACATGGTGAACACCGGGCGGGGACGGGTCGCCCGTTCGGCGCCGCTGACGCTGCCGGTCGTATCGGTGCTGGTGTCGAGATTGGTGGCGGGTGTTGTGTCGATCACCCTGGTGAGTTCGTCACCGGCATCGGCCGGCACCACCGGCGCCATCGGCTCGGTGCTGTCCGCACGCTCCTCGACCGTCGACGAGGTGACGGAGGGGGTGATCGATCGCGACGTGAACACCCCACCCGTCCCGTCGGTGGGGGAGCGGCCGGCAACCGTGCAGGTCCTCGACGACGAGACGGCGTGGGACGTCGCCCAGCGGGTCTTCGGCGACGGCAGTCGCGTGGCCGAGCTGCTGGAGCACAACGACATCTCGCCGTTCGACGTGCAGGCCGGGGTCCGTCTCGAACTCCCGCCCGGTGTGTCGGCACCCGAGGACCAGGTGACGGTCGTCGAGGGCGACCACCTGTGGGGGATTTCGGTCCGGCGTTTGCAGGAGGCCGGAGTCGACGAGCCGTCGAACGCCCAGGTGGCGGCCCACGTGGCCTACATGGTCGAGGCCAACCACCCCGACATCGAAGACCCCGATCTGATCAATCCCGACGATGTGTTCACGTTGCCGGCTCTCGGACACCCCGAACCCGGCGCCCGGCACCGGCCCGAAGGTGACCCGCCGGCCGCTCTGGTGACCGACCTTACGCCCTCCGCTGACCTGGTCGAACCGACCAGCGATGGGCGCGGCGTCGCCGCCGAGTCGAGCCCGGACACCGCCGCCGCCCCGCCCGTAGCCCCGGTGGCCGGCAGTACCACCGACGAATCAGTCGCCGGTGGCCGAGACGATCGGGATCTGCCGGTCGGGATCGTTGCGGTTGGCGGTCTCGGGCTGCTGACCGCGGCGGTCGGTGGGATCGTCGCCCGCAACCAGGCCCGCCGCATCGGTGGCCGCCGACCGGGGACCACGCCCCACTTCGCCGTTCCACCGGCCGCCGAGCGGTTGATCGCCGAGACCTCCGACGACGAGGCGCTCGCCGATCTCGATCGAGCGCTCCGCTATCTGGGCGACAAGCTGAGTGTCGACGGCGTTGCGCTCCCGGATCTGGTTGGCGTTCTGGTCGGCGCCAACGACTTCCGTCTCCTGATCGCCACCCCTCACAACGCCGCACCGAAGCCGTTCTCCGTCGAGCGCGACGGTCTGGTCTGGTCCATCGCTCGGCCGGTCCCACCGTTCGAGGTTCAGGCGGCGCTCAACCCCTACCCGACGTTGGTCTCGGTCGGCTACGCCGAGTCGGCCCAGTTGCTCATCGACCTCGAGTACATCGGCTCGCTGAACCTCACCGGTGGCTTCGCCGACGTCGTCGACGCCATGGCCACCCTGGCCCTGCAACTGGCAACCAGCCCGCTCGCCGACACCATCGACGTCGTCTGTATCGGTTTCGGCGAGGAGCTTGCGGAACTCGAACGGATCACCGTCGTTCCGTCCATCGACACCATCCGTTCCACCCTCCACGATCACGCCGCCGGCGCAGCAGCCCTGGTCGAAGCGACCGGTGACAACGGTCCCCGGGGCCGGGCGGCCGGTGTCGGGGACTGGACGCCCATGGTGGTGTTCGACCCGCTGTCGGAGCTCGGCGGCGAGTCATCGGAGCTGATCGATACCGCAGCGGCGACGGCGGCGGCCGGGATGTCGGCGGTTGTCCACGCCGTCGACTCGGCCGCACTCACCCTCGAACTCAGTGAGGGACGGGCGGCGATCCCTTCCTATGGCGTGAGTCTTGATCGTCGATCGTTGACACGGTCGGAGCGCACCGACCTGTCTTCGGCCGTCGCCGCGGTGAAGGAGCCGCGTCACACCGAACGCCCGGACCTGTTGTCGACCCTCGAGACCTCGGGCGCGCCGTCGCCTCAACGGGGTACGAACGCCGAGCCTCCACCTCAACCCGAGCCCGAGCCCGAACCCGAGGCCCCACAGCCCCACCGGTTTCTCGTGCGGCTGCTCGGTCCACTGCGAGTCGACGACGCCGACGGCCATCCCGTCACGTTCGCCCGCTCGGCCACGCCGGAGTTCCTGGCCTACCTCGTCCATCACCGCGACGGCGTCGAGGTCACCGGGGTCATGAACACCTTGTGGCCGTCCACCACCGCTCGCCGGACCTGGATCGCAAACGTCTACGCCGACGCCGTCCGCAGCCTCGCCGCCGCCACCGACCGCGGCGTGTCGCTCACACCGAGACCCGGAGCCGATGACGAGTACCGGTTGTCTACGGTCGTCACCAGCGATCTGGAGCAGTTCCAGTCGCTCGTCTCCCGAGCGGTACACGGCCCGGTGCACCAGGCGGTGGAGTTGTTGACCGACGCGCTGTCCCTGATCGAGGGTGTGCCGTACTCGAACATCACCTCACGCTGGCCGATCGCCGAAGGCTACTGGCAGGAGGCGACGGTGATGGTCGACGAGGCGGCCCGTTGTGTGGCGACGCTGGCACTCGATCAACTCGACGACCCCGGTCTGGCCGATTGGGCCGCCGCCCGTGGCCTGCTGGCCAGCCCCCACTCGGTCGAACTGCACCGCCTCCGCCTTCGCGCTGCCATCGCTCTCGACGACGGGAGCGGCGCCACGGATCGGGGGCTGTCACCCGATGCCGTCTTCCAGCACTATCAGGCCGTCGTCATGGCCGACGATCACCGACCGGAGGCGACGTCCCGGCTGGATCCGGAGTTGGTCGAACTCTACGAGTCGTACCGCCGGTCCAAACCGGACGTCGCCCTCAGCGCCGATCCCGACACCCGGCAACGCCTGCTTCGGTAGCCGACCTCACCTCGGCCACACTCCGAGGATGGCGAGCGCCACGATCGCGAGAACCGCTGTCAGGATGGCCAAACCGATCATCCACCGCCGTCGATTGTCGACGGCGTCCGCCCTCGGCTCGAGGTCGACGTCATCGCGAGGCCGTCGTGGTGTCACAACCGTCGGTAGATCCAGCGGCGTCGCTTGTTCCTGCCGGGGTGGAGAGCCGGCGGAGTCGACGGCCCGGCGGGGTCTCCGACCGGGCTCGGCTGACGACGCAACGATCGCGTCGGCGAGGATACGTCCGACGTCAGCCCGTTCCGGACGACCGGGCGACCCTGGTCCGGAGGCAGTACCGACGTCGTCGACCGAGGCGCCCGGGTCGACGACCCGCGGCTGCCGCTGCCGCTGCCGCTGACGCTGTCGGACGACCGCGACGATGGCGTCCTCAACTTCGAGGCCGGCGCCTGTTTCCCGAGGATCCGGCCTGAGGGGTTTGTCGATGTCGACCGCCGGCTCGTCGGCCACCACGACCGGTGTGGGTGGGAGGCCGTTGTCGACCTGGACGTGTTGCAGGCGGCGGGCCATGTCCAGCGCCGAGGCGGGCCGCGCCGCCGGATCCTTGGCCAACCCGTCGGCCACGACCGCAGCCACCCCGGGCGGCACGCCGGCCGACAGTTGGGGCCGATCCGGATCCGAGAGCACCTTCCGCATGACGGCAGCAGGGGTGTCGGCGTGATAGGCGTGGAGCCCCTGGATGAGTCGAAAGATCGTCATGGCCAGCGAGTAGATGTCGCTCGCCGGGGTGGGCCGCTCGTCGTCGAGGACCTCGGGGGCGGTGTAGCCGAACGTGACGGCCATGGT
>JAOTVU010000149.1 GCA_029863385.1 Acidimicrobiia bacterium | reverse complement strand
CTCCGAGGGTGAGCGGATCGACACCGTCGAGGTCGACTGCTTCGTCGCATCGAATCTGCTGGTTACGGTCAGCTCGAAGCCGGTGACCGGCATCAACTGGCTGTGGCGGTCGGTGCAGAAACACCCTCATATGGGAAGCCTCGGTGCCGACGAGTTGTTCGCCCAGCTGGCGGAGGTGGTCGGTCGTCGGTACCTGGAGGTCATCGCCGAGTTCGAGGCCCGCATCGACGACATCGCCGATGACGCCCTCGACGCGGACCCCGATGTGTTGGGCGACATCCAGGTCCTCCGTCGGGAGGAAACCACGGTTCGCAAGGTCCTTCGCCCGCAGCGGCTGGTGCTTGCGAATCTGCGACGGAGCACGATCGGGGTTCTGGGACCGGAGTCGATAACCATGTTGGGCGACGCCTACGACGTCCACAATCAGGTGGTCGAGTCGCTCGGCGCGGCCCGTGCGCTCTTGAGTGACGCGCTCGACACCTATCGGGGGGCCGCCGCCGACCGCCAGGCCACGGCCACCACGATCCTTGCCGTCTACTCGGCCATCCTGCTGCCGCTCACGCTGATCACCGGCTGGTACGGGATGAACATCGACCGGTTGCCCGGCGCCAACAACGAATTCAGCTGGGAACTGGTGCTGGCCGTGATGCTAGTGCTCACCCTGCTCTCGTTCGCGGCCTTCGTCAAAGCGGGCTTCATCCGGCCCCCGGAGTTGAGGCGTGAGACGGTGCTTCGAGGCCTGGCCGGTGCGGCCAAAGCCCCGGTCAAGCCCTTCACGATGTTGCGCAACCCCCGGGTCCGTCGCAACGCCGGCCCCCGGTCGTCGTCGACGAGGCGCGGTCAATCGAGGACCGGGTGAAGACGTCGACGCTTCCGTCTATCTCGGATCGGTCGACGCGGTGATCGTGACGAGGCCGCTTTCGTTCGGGCCTTCGACGCGGCGGATGCCGATTTCGTAGGTGGTGTCGGGATCGAGATCGACGAAGGTGAACTCGGTCTCGTCACCGATGGCGGTCGATCCCCCGACATCGCCGAACCGGACGTAGGCACCGTCCAGGAAGAGATTGTGCAGGTCGGCCCCGGCCCGCGCATCCCAACTCACGGTGATCGACGTGGGTGAGGTGTCGACCACCTCGAATCCGGTCGGTGCCGTGACGCCGATGAGGAACTCGCTGTCGGGCACGGGGTTGGCCAGCGTTGTCGTGCACGCCGTGCTCGGTACGCCGGACCGCGGTTCGACGGCAACCAGGTAGTCGGTGTCGGGGATCAGGGGATCATCGGACAGCGGTTGGTGTTCGATCACGTAGCGAAAGGCCTCCGCCGGCACGGTGTCGATGATCACCCCGTCGAGCAGGATGTCGACCGCCTCCGTGGTCGGTGTCCAGGCGACGACGATGGCGGTGTCGCTCACCTGGTCGATGGTGATCGGGCCGAGTGGCCCGGCCAGTGCGCAAGGGTCACCGGCACCGTCGATCTGATCGAATGGGGAGGAGCCGTCGTTCGAGACGGTTGTGGTCTCGCTGGTCGAGCCGGCCTCGCCGGCCTCCTCCGTGGTGGTGTCCCCGGGCTCGGTGGTGACGACGGCATCCTCGACGGCCGTGGCGTCGTCGCGTCGTAGCAGGTAGGCCCCGGCGGCGATCACCACCAGGATGGTGACGACGACGATCGGTACCGTTCGGCTCCGCCTCTCCTCCTCGTCGAACATGGTGGCCGTGGCGGCGTCCGATCGAAGCGCGGCATCCACCGACCGCCGCCACTGCCCGATCGACCGGTAGCGCAGCGCCGGTTCCGCGGCAAGGCCGACCCACAGCGCGGAGGCCAGCGCCGGCCGTTGATCGGCCTCAAGGAGCTGGATGACGTCGTCCCAGCTCTCGTCGTCGGTGCGGACGCGGCCCACCGCCACCTGGGCCAGTGATGCGCTGGCGTCGAAGACACCGTCCCGCTCGTCGCCGGTATCGCCGACCTCGTCCCGAGCAACGTCGTCCGCCCCTTCGTCGCCGACGTCATCGGCGGACTCGTCGGCCTCGTCGGGCTCGTCCGACTCATCGGGTTCGTCGGGCTCGTCCGACTCATCGGGCTCGTCCGACTCATCGGGTTCGTCGGGCTCGTCGGGCTCGTCCGACTCATCGGGTTCGTCGGGCTCGTCGGGCTCGTCCGACTCGCCGGACTCGTCGGGCTCGCCGGGCTCATCGGGCTCGTCCGACTCATCGGGCTCGTCCGACTCATCGGGCTCATCGGACTCGCCGGACTCATCGGGCTCGTCGGACTCGTCGGACTCGCCGGACTCGTCCAACTCATCGGGCTCGTCGGACTCGTGGGTTTCGTCGCTCGGCGCGACGTCCAAGTCCTCCCCGGGATCGAGCAGCGCGGCCTCCGTCGACTCCAAGCCCGTTGCCGGCCGGGTCGTGATGATGATGTCCGATGGCTCCACCGACGGAGGACTCCCGGCGGCCTTCAGTTCATACCAACGGCCCAGCGTCTCGTAGAGGAAGCCGCTGACCCGTTCGAGATCGCGATCGGTCACCGAGCGCGCCTCGTCCTCCATTCTCGTGGCCAGGGTGAGCCGCTTCTCGTCGGTTGGTTCGCTCATCCGCAGGTGGCTAGAGGTTGGCCGTGAACCAATGGTGGAGATCAGCGCAGGCGGTGAGCCGCCTCATGCACCAGTCGACGAACGAGGCCCTGGTCACCGACGCCGGCGTCGGTTCGGGCCAGCGGGCCTGGATTGCGTTCTTGTGGCGCAGCAGATCGGCCCGGGGGTGGTTCTCGTCGTAGGGGTTCGGCACCCTCTTGTAGTCCCGGCCGGCGATGTCGAGCTTCCGGCCTCGACCCAACTCGGTGAGGATCGCGTCGAGTTGAGCGCCCGTCGACTCGTCGGCCACCAGCTCGCGCCAGCGCTCGACCGAGGGAAACGGAGCGCCCGAGGCGAACCCAACATCGGTTTCGCTGATCCGAACCCACAATGTGGGAGCGGTCTTCTTGTTCTCGCCGTCCCAGAACTTGAGGAGCAGGTGATCCTTGTAGGGAGCGCGATCGGGAGAGAAACGAAGGTCGTTGTTGATCGGGGCGATCGACCCGTTGGTCTTCGGTTGGGCGACGATACCGGGTGAGATCTCGTCGGCGAGTCGTTCACCGAGCGCCGTGACGAACGCCTTCGTCGGTCCGACAACGGCCCGATCGTAGGTCGAACGATTCCGGTCGAACCACGCCTTGTCCTTGGTGCCGAGGACGGTGAGAAACTCCAAGCCCTCGCGAGGAAAACCGGAAAAGGTCTCGCTGTCGTCCATAACCCCATGCTACGCCGATCGTCAGCTCGACAGGATGGGTCAAGTTTCGGGTATCACCACTGTGGTCGTGCGTCGCGCCAGCTGCCCGCCTTCGGACCGCGACCGCACGACGATGTCGTAGCTGCCGGGGGCGACGGCGGTGAAGTTCTGGCCGTGGCTCTCCCAGCAGGGGCCGATGACCTCCGGCCAGCCGGGGGTGACGTAGCTCTGGCCCGCACCCTGGTAGCTGGCAATCGTGCACAGGTTGGTGGTGAACGTGATCCTGAAGCTGCCGTCGTCGTTGACCTTCACCCCGAGCGCGCTCATCGTGAGCGGCGGCTCCGCAGTGGTGGTGCTGGTCGATGTCGATGTGCTCGAACCGGCTGTGGTCTGCGTCGTCGACGAAGCCGTCGACGTTGTCGACGACACCGAGGCCGAGGTCGCGGTCGTGGTATTGGTCGACGATGATGACGATGTACTGGAACCGGTCGTGGTCGGCGTGCTCGACGGCGTCGATGAGGCGGAGGGTGTCGTTGTCGACGGACGGCTCGTGGTCGTGTCGGCCGCCACCTCGGGTGAGATCACCGACAGGCTCAGTGTCGCCTCGATCTCACCAACCGAGACGGTCACCGTCGTCAGGCCCGACCGCAGACCCCGGATCGAGTTGTTGGCCGTCACCTCGGCGATGGTCGGGTCGGCGACGACCCACACGGCCGCCGCCAGTGCCGCCGGATCGACGGCCGTTCCGTCGGACAACGTGCCGAGCAGGTCGGCGGTTGCGATCTCGCCGACCGCCAGCTCGAGTCGCGCCGGTGACAGCGTCAGTGACGTCAGCACGCCGTCGGTCTCCATGGCCTCCTGGGCGGCCTGAGCCGGCAGTGACTCGAGGAACTCGGTCTCGACATCCAACTGAGACTCGGCCAGCGCCTGCAGCTCCTCGACGGAGGTGATGTTGTCGGGGGCCAGCATGTTGTACACGAGCACGAAGCGGGCCCGGGGGGCAAGCTCGCCGATCTCGAAGATGGCGACGCCGGGATCGGTCAGCACCTCATCGGGTTCGGGACGGAACGTCGACACCAGATGCTCGGCGTTGATGGTCTCCGGGAACGCCTCATAATGGGTGGCGTCGACCGGCTCGGTCCCGCTGTTGGCCACGATGACCTCGGCGTCGATGATTCGCCGGCCCTGGTCGTCGACGGCGAGTTCCCATCGCCGGGTGGTGATGAGCCCGTTGGCGCCGAGGTGGGGCAGGAACGAGAAGGCGGCCTCGGTCGTGCCGGCACCGACGTCGGCTGCGCCCGAACGATTCCGGCTCCAGGCGAACCACCCGAGAGGAACGATGAGGAGCAGGGCCAGGGCGACCAGGCCGAACGGCAGCCAGCGCCGCCGGACCGCGGAGGCGGTCGTGGACGCCATATCCCGGCGACCAATCGGCGGAGGATACGGGTTGTCGTCTGCGGTCCAGGCCGGTGGCTCGGCCCCATCGGCTCGAGCGCCGTTGCCGGGGCGCTCCGGCGGGGCGTACCCGAGGATCGATCGACCTTCCCCCTCGTCGCCGCTGCCGCCGCTGCCGGCCGGGTAGCCGAACGAACCGTGGCCGTCGGACACTTCGGTTCGAGGGGTCCGACTGCTGCCGTCGAACAATGCGGACGGCCGGGGATTCGAGTCGGCCACGAGCACCGTGGCCGAGGATCGGGGCCCCGGCGGGCGACCGTAGCCGCCGACGGTCTCATCGCCGCGGAACGCGTCGTGCGTCGGGGCCGGAGGCGGGGACTCCGACACATCCCGAAGGTCGAGTACCGGTTCGTTGAGCACGGTGGGCTGTAGATCGGCCGGGACCACGGGGGCCAGGAGGTCCAGCGTGGCGGCGACCGTGGCGGCGTCGGGCCGGTCGGCCGCCTCCTTGGCCAGCATCGCCTGTAGCAGCTCCGACAGTTGGTCGGGTACACCGCCCAGAACCGGGACCGGGCTGTTGACATGGGCGACGGCGATGGCGATCGGTTCCTCGGCCCGATAGGGCGGGTGGCCGGTCAGCATCTCGAAGAGCATCACGCCGAGCGAGTAGATGTCGGATGGCCGGCCGATCGGCGTCGAGCCCCCGGTTGCCTCGGGAGACATGTAGAGGGGCGTGCCCAGCGTCGTCGTCGAGGAGCTGACGACCGACTGGCCGATGAGGCGCGAGACGCCGAAGTCGGCGATCTTGGGTGTCTCGTGCACCGTCCCGTCGTCACCGACCATCTCGGCGACGATGACGTTGGCGGGCTTCATATCGCGGTGGGCGACCTGGGCGTCGTGAATAGCTGAGACGCCGGACGCGATCCCGGCGGCCAGTCGAACGGCGCGGCGGGTGTCGATACCGGAGGCGATCACCCGACCGAGATCGGGGTGATTCAGGTACTCCATGACGATGCCGAGACGCGGATCGTCGACCACGAGTTCGATCACGCGCACCACATTGGGATGGTCGATGCGGCTGAGGGCTTGGTGTTCGCGGACGAATCGCCCGACGACGGCGAGGTCTGACGTAAGGTGAGGATGCAGGACTTTGACGGCGACGTCGGACCCGTTCAGGGCCGCTTTGTAGACGACACCCATCGCTCCGCGACCGATTTCCTCGCCTAACGCTATTCGCCCGCCAAACAGTCCCTCCGCCAAATTCTCCTCCCGGTTCGCAATCTCTCATTCTATTGCCGCGCCGGCCGGCTTTTTGGTCGCGAAGGGCGCCCCGGCGGTTCTTGCTGCGAGTCCGGCCCTGCTGGGGCCCGGAATGGGAGGCGTTGGCCGTGATGGTCGCCAAAACGTCACGGTTGAGCCGTTCCCGCTCGCCGTTCGAGTGCTACCCTGCCGGTAGGTTCAACCCCAAGCAGCAACAAGCAACCGTGAGGCGAGCGGTGCCCGAAAGACTGCCGGGGTTCGATGACAACTGTCGATGACAATGAGGTATGGGATGCGCGTTCGGCACGTGGCCGCACTCGGTGCGGTGGCAGCGGTTTGTTCGATGTTCGGGTCAGCGGCTCTGGCCGAAGACCCGGAGGCGATAATCGAGATTCCGATTCAGGAGGTGTACGTCAAGGGTGACGCGGGCTCGAGCGTGGCGATGGGCTCTGCCGACGTGGCCGACGAGATGGTCGGCCGTTCCTGCAACGTGGTGGCCACCGTCACCAATCAGGAATCGGTCCACCCCGGCAACAGGCTGGTTGTGAGCAGTAGCAATTCGAGGGTGGAGATCGCCGGTATCGAGGACGTTCCCGACGCGGTGACCACCAACGGCGGCACGATCACCCTCGGCGACACCGTCACGGCTGTGGTCGTGCTCGGTAGCGACGGGGCCACCAGCCTCGGCTCTCGCCTGACCGTGACCTGCGAGGCACTCCCCGAGGCCGAGCCGACTCCTCCGACCCCGGCCAGCCCCGTCTACACCGGCTGATCCCGCTCGGGTTCAGTCCCACGCCGGAGGATCGTCGATGACACGCGCCGCTGCAAGCCTGGTGCCAGCGCTGCTGGCGATCGTCCTGATCGGCTGTGCCGCCGGTCCCGGGCCGTCACTGGTCGATCCGGTCGCGTCGGCCGAAGCCGGCGTGGTGTCGAGCGAGAGCGTCGACGGCCCCGCAACCGATCCCGGGTCGAAAGCCGGCGGTGCCGCCACACCCGCCGCAGATTCGGCGGAGGAAGCCTCCGGGCCGCCACCGTTCACGGTTGTCGCCTCGGCCACGTCGCCGTCGGTCACCGCCCGCGTCGAGCCCGACGAGGCGGCCGCCGTCGTCGAGGAGTTCGCAAACCCGACCGCCGTCGGCTCCTCGCTGGTGTTCCGGGCGGTCGACGGGGGAGTGGCCGACGGCGAGTGGATCCACGTCCATCTTCCCATCCAGCCGAACGGCACCACCGGTTGGGTGCGACGGGCCGATGTTGCGCTGAGCAACAATCCGTTCCGGATCGAAGTCGACCGCGCCTCCTACTCGCTGCGGGTCTTCAACCAGAACTCGTTGTGGCTTGAAACCGAGGTGGCCATCGGCAACGGCGACACGCCGACCCCGGTCGGTGACTTCTACCTGCTCGAGCTGCTGGCCCCACCGGATCCGAGCGGTCCGTACGGGCCGTTTGCGTTCGGGCTGTCGGGGTTCAGTGAGGTGCTCGATTCGTTCGGGGGAGCCGACACGGCGATCATCGGGCTGCACGGCACCAACGATCCGTCGTCGCTCGGTACCGACGTGAGCCACGGTTGCATTCGGATCGAGAACTCGATCATCGAGCAGCTGGCGGCCAGCGTTCCACTGGGGACCCCGGTTCTGATCACCTGAGAATCGTTGCCGGGAGTTGATCACCTGTTGATCCGGGCTTTATGCCCGGTGCGGTAGCGTTGCGCCATGTCCGGCCATTACCACCATCACCGCGCCCACGATCTTCATTCGTCCGAACCCCGGGGTCGGCTCATCATCCGTCCGCTACCGCGGCTCCGGAGTCGCCGAGCGTTCCTCGGCGATCTCGGCGGGGGCGCGCTTGCGCTCGCCGTGCTCACGCCGGTCGCCATCGCCGCCTGTTCCGACGGTGAATCCGGCGAAGGGTCCGACGCCGCGACACCGACGCCCGCCAGGTCCGAGGAGGAAACGACCTCCACGGTCGCAACGGCCGAGTCGGGCGACGGCGATGAGTCGGCCGCTTCGGATTCAGTGGCCGAGGAAACGTCGGATCTCCGCTGGGCCCGGGCCAACCTCGGATTCGTCTCCGCCTATGTCGTGGCTCGTGGCAATCGGGCCGCCGTCATCGACACCGGAACCGCCGGCAGTGCCGAGACGATCGGTCAGTCACTCGGCGACCTGGGCCTCAACTACAACGACGTCGAGAGCGTGATCCTCACCCACAACCACGGCGATCACATCGGATCGATCGGCGACGTGCTGACCATGGCCGTCAACGCGACCGCGTTCGCCGGTGAAGCCGACCTCGGTGGCATCGACGGTGACATCACGGGTCTGGTCGGCGGCGAGGACGTGTTCGGGATGGAAATGGTGGCCACGCCGGGCCACACCCCCGGATCGATGTCGGCCATCGATCACGGCAGCGGGCTGCTGATCGCCGGCGACGCCCTCATCATTGCCGCCGGTCGGGCGGCCGAACCGCCGGCCGAGTTCACCGCCGACGCCGAGGGTGCCCGTGACAGCATCCGGGCGTTGGCCGCGCTGACGTTCAACACGTTGCTCGTCGGTCACGGCGATCCGATCGAGAGCGCGGCCGACGAGTCGGTCGCCGCCCTCGCCGCCTCGTTCTAGGTTCCAGCCCGACCCGACCCGACCGCCGCCGTCGAACCAGTCCTCCCAGCCAACCGAGCGTACTGAATGGTGAGGGGGCTAGCGTTTGCGGCCGAACCGGTCGAACGGGGTGTCGAGGTCGACGCCCTCCTCCCGAGCGGCGGCCACGATGTCGTCGACGGGTAGGCGTTGGCTCGGCCCGGTCGGGAAGATTCCGGCGGACCACGATGTCGTCGACGTCTCTCAGCGTCCACCGATCGGGCTCCACATCGGGCACGTCGTCCCAGTCGACCGGAACGGCAACCGAGGCCGTGGCCGTCGCCCGCAGCGAGAACGGGGCGACAACGGTGGCTCCACGGTTGGCCCGCAGCCAGTCGACGAACACCCGATCCCTGCGGTCCTTCTTCAGGAATTCGGTGGTCGCGATCTGCGGGTGCCGCACGGCGACCAGCCCGGCCAGAGCCCGATTGGCGACGGCAACCTGGTGATGGTCATGATCGGCGGTCAGCCGCATCCAGAGGTGGAAACCCTTCGACCCGGTCACCACCGGGTGCGATGACAGGTCGAACTCGGCCAGCACGTCACGAACGAGCAGAGCCACCTCGTGCACGTCGGCCCCTCCCCGACCGGTCGACGGATCGAGGTCGAGAACCATCCAGTCGGGTGGCCGGTCGGGAATTCTCGAGGTCCATATGTGGAACGTGATGGTGCCCTGATTGGCCAGCCACGGGATGTGCTCGGCCTCGGTGACCACCGGGTAGACCGTGGTGCCCCCCTCCTGTTTGGCCACTTCGAACCGGCCGATCGACTCGGGGAAGTGCCTGGCCACGTTCTTCTGCATGAAGCCCTTGGCTCCCACCCCGTTGGGAAAGCGATGCAGCGTCAGCGGCCGCTCGAGGAGCATCGGCAGCATGTGCTCGGCGACCGCGTCGTAGTAGGTGACCAGGTCGGCCTTGGTGAAACCCGGCTTTGGGAAGATGACTTTGTCGGGGTTGGAGGCCTCCACCGGACCCACCCTAGGAGCTGCGGCCGGTCGGTTTCATCCGCCGCCGTGGAGCCGTCGCAGCTCACGCTTCAGCACCTTGCCGGTGGCGTTGTGGGGGATCTCGTCGAGGAAGACCACCGACCGGGGCACCTTGAACCGGGCCAGGTTGGCTCGACAGTGGGCGATGATGGCCTGCTCGGTCAACTCCCTGCCCTCCTTCAGGACGACGCAGGCCCGACCGACCTCCACCCACTTGTCGTCGGGCACGCCGATAACCGACACCTCGGCGATCTCCGGGAGCTGGTACAGCACCGACTCGACCTCGGCCGGATAGACGTTCTCACCTCCCGAGATGTACATGTCCTTCCAGCGGTCGATGATGTAGTAGTAGCCGTCGTCATCGCGGCGGACGGCGTCACCGGTGTGCAGCCACCCGTCGGTGATGGCCGCAGCGGTGGCGTCGGGTCGATTCCAGTAACCGGGCGTGACATTGGGGCCCCGCACCCACAGCTCCCCGGTGACGCCGGACTCGTCGATGTCGACACCGTTCTCATCGACCAGGCGAACCTCGGTGTGCATCGCCGGTTGGCCCGCAGCTCCGATCTTCGTAACGGCCGACTCCGGTGTCAGGGCCAACACCATCGGCGATGTCTCCGTCATCCCGAACCCCTGTTGCAGCGGCAGACCCTTCGCCGTCCATGTTCTGATCAGCGGCTCGGGGGTTGGGGAGCCGCCGACGCCGCAGATCTCCACCGTCGGGAACGTCGCCGTCTCGAACGCCGGGTCCTGGCTCATGAACAGGAAGTTGGCCGGAACCCCGAGCAGGTGGGTGACCCCGTGGTCGGGATTCGTCAGGTACTCGAGCGCCAGCGACGGTTCGAAGTCGCGCATGATGATGTTTCGGCCGCCGTAGTGGTAGGCGGGATTGGCGAAGCAGTTGAGGCCGCCGGTGTGGAACAGTGGCAGGAACGCCAGGTTGGTCATGTCGACCCCGAGTTTGAAGAAGCTCGTCGAGTTGACGACGTTCCACAGCACCATGCCCTGCGTGATGATCGCCCCCTTCGGACGTCCGGTCGTGCCCGAGGTGTACATGATGGTCACCGGCTGATCGTGGAACCAGCTGATCGGGTTGTCCATCGGCTCGATCGAGAGAATCAGGTCCTCGTAGTCGGCCACACGGGCCGCCTCGTCGGCCGACGGACCGTCCCAGTTGACGAGGTGGTCGATACCGCATGTCTTCGCCACCTTCTGGGCCACGTCGGCGAGAGGGTCGTCGTGGATCATGACCGCCGGGTCGGCGTCGCCGACGATGAATTCCAGCTCCGGAACGGCGAGCCGCCAGTTGAGCGGAACCATGATGGCGCCGAGCTTCCAGCAGGCGAACTGGACCTCGAACAGGTTCGAGTTGTTGTGGGCGAGCACGGCGACCCGATCACCGTCGCGAATCCTGAACTCGGAGGCGAAGGCGGCGGCCAACCGGGAGGTGCGGTCGTTGACCTCCGCCCAGGTGAATCGGCGTTTGGTGCCGAGGTCGATCACGGCCTCCTTGTCGGGGCGAACCTTGGCGTGGTGGGCCAGCCAGTCGAAACTCTGTGGGCTCATGTTTTCCAAGTTCACCACTGCCGGGCGGGCCTGTCGAGATCGCTCCCGCTCTGTCGTTCGGTACGTGGCCGCCGCCGCCGGCGGCGCGGGACATGAGCAGAACGACGAGAAGGGGTCAGGCCATGCCGGCGAGGTGTTGCTCGATCTTGTGGCGCATCGCCGGTTCGGGGTGGGCGCCGATGACGGTTTCCAGCGTCTCCCCGTTGTGGATGAACACCATCATCGGGATGCTCTGGGCCTGGTAGTCCATCGACGTTTGCGGGTTCTGGTCGACGTTGACCTTCACCACCTTCAACCGATCGCTGTACTCGACCGACAGCTTCTTCAGGATCGGAGCCACCATCTGACACGGTCCGCACCACGGTGCCCACAGATCGACGAGTACAAGACGGTTGGTGCGGATGGCATCGCCGAACGTGGCGTCGGTGGCGTCGACCAGCCAGGGAAGATCGGCGTGGCATTTGGCGCACCGAGGACGGCCACTGACCGCCACCGGGGTCCGGTTCTTCGTTCCACACGATGGGCAGGCCACCACAGACGAATCAGCCTTCGAAGCCATGGAATCGATTTTACCCCTTCCCGAACCGGC
>JAOTVU010000288.1 GCA_029863385.1 Acidimicrobiia bacterium | reverse complement strand
ACGACCATCGCACCGCCATGTCGTCCACCGCCACCGACACCTGGACCATAACCGTCGGTGATCCGCTGAGCGCCCGGGTGGTGTGCGACCGCACGTGGTCGGTCGACTGGCCGGAGGAGTCGATCTTCGTGTGGGTCGAGACCCGGTCCGAGATGTGGTGTGACGCAACCCACTTCCACACCCGGGACATCGTCACAACGCATGTCGACAGTGCTCATGTCGAACGTGAGGTCTTCTTCAGCCAGACCTATGAGTTCTCCGTGCGCCGCGATCACCAGTAGCCGCCACGTGCGGCGAGCATCGTTCACCACAAGGATCAGCCGATGACCGAGTTCCCCCACACGGTTGTGATCGTCTCCATCGACGCCGTGGCTCCCCGCTACGTCACGCCGGCCACCATGCCGAACCTGGTGGCGCTGGGGCGCGCCGGCGCCGCCTGCTACCGGGCCCGGACGGTTGATCCGCCGATCACCATGCCGGCGCACGTGTCGCTGTTGCGGGGTGTCGACCCGTCGGTGCACGGGGTGCTCGACAACCGATTCGACAACGGGGCGGTGACGCTGTCACCGGAAGCGACCGCCGTCCCGACCTTTCTCGACCATGTCCGCCGCGGCGGTTGGGGTGACACCGCGTCGGTGGTGTCATGGGAGCCGATGGACGCCGCCATCGACCGGGGCGCGGTGTCGACCAGGATGCTGTTCGACGACGGCTACAACCCCGACATCGACGACCTGATCGTCGATCGCCTGATCGAGTTGGTGACCGAGCGGCGACACGGTGCCGTGTTCGGTTACCTCATCGCCCCCGACCTGGCCGGGCACGATCACGGGTGGGGGAGCGAGCCGTACCTCGACGCACTGCGGCGGGTCGACGGTGTGCTCGGCCGGCTCATGGCTGCGCTGCGGCCCGACGACTCGTTGCTCGTCACCACCGACCACGGAGGCCTCGGCACCGACCACGGTGTCGACCGGATCGAGGACATGGAGATCTTCGTGGCCGTCCACTCACCCCGGGTGGCGCCCGGCTCGGTCTGGTCGTCGGCGTCCATCCTCGACGTGGCTCCGACGGTGGCCGAGCTGTGCTCACTCGAGCCGCACCCGGGCTGGCAGGGGACGTCGCTGCTCGGTCGGGAACAGCCGCTGGTCGACGTGCTCGCCGGGCTCGTCGACGAGATGGCCGACCACACCTACGGTGAGCGGGTCACGATGCGGGACCACGCACTGCAGACGGCCGACAACGCCCGGTCCGCCGGTGCGTCGTCGGCGCTGATCGCCGCCGCGCTGCTCCACGACATCGGTCATCTCGAGGGTGAGGCCGGGACTTGGGGGCTGCCCGATCATGCCGAGGTGGCGGGCCGGACCTGGCAGGCGTTGCTTCCGCCGGAGGTCGTGGAACCGATCCGGCTGCACGTGGCGGCCAAGCGGTGGCTGGTGGCCAACGACCCCGAGTATCGCAACCGGCTGAGTGAGGCATCGGTGATCACCCTCGAGCAGCAGGGCGGCCCGTTCGACGCCGCCGCGTCGGCGAGGTTTCTGACGCTCCCGTTCGCCGCCGACGCCATCGAACTGCGACGCTGGGACGACGAGGGTAAACAACCGGCGGCGGACGGCTCGTCCGTTCCGACCGCAACGCTGGAGGATTTCCGTCCCCACCTCGAGGCGGCCGTCGACCTGTCGAGCGGTGGGGTTGCGGTCTCGGCGGTCTCGGCGGTCTGGGCCCGTGACGCCTGCCGTTGCCCGGCGTGTCGGGACGCGGCCAACGATCAGCATCTGATCGACCCCGCCGATCTCGACGGCTGGCGGACGGTGTCGGTCGACCGCACGACCGAGCCTGCGGTGGTCGAGATCCGGCGGGGTGATGACGAGCACCGGTGTCTGATCCCGGCGTCGGCGTGGGGCGACGAGGCCGTGGATGGGTCGAGCGACCATCCGGTGCGCTGGGACCGCCGGGGAATGGAGGCCGCCGCCGAGGCCAGGATCGAGCACGGTTCGGGTGCGTGGGTCGATCGTGTGTCGGTCGCCGTCGACCGGTACGGCCTGGCCGTCTTGACCGGCGTGCCGACCGAACCCGGCACCGTTCTGGCCGTCGCCTCCGCGCTCGGCTTCGTGCGGGTCACCAACTACGGCGACCTGTTCGACGTCCGCAACGAACCCCAACCGGAGAACCTGGCCTACACCTCGATCGGGCTGCCGCTCCACACCGACAACCCCTACCGGGAACCCTGCCCGACCGTGCAACTCCTGCACTGCCTGCAGCCGGCCGACCACGGCGGCGGTTCGGTGCTGGTCGACGGCTTCGAGGCCGCCGAACGGCTGCGGGCCGACGATCCCCGGGCCTTCGCCACGTTGTCCACGACCCCGGTTCGGTTCCGGTACCACGGTCCCACGGTCGACCTGCAGTCGGAGCGCACGATCATCGAACTCGGCGCCACCGGCCGGGTGACGGCGGTCAATGTCAACCACCGATCGATGGAGGCCCCGCTGCCGGGGCCGGGAGTCGACGAGTTCTACCGGGCCTACGGCCGGTTCCATCATCTCCTCGCCGAACCGGATCTGGCCCTCGAACTCACGCTGGCCGCCGGCGAGCTGCTCGTGTTCCACAACCGCCGGGTGCTGCACGCCCGCACGGCGTTCGACACCTCCTCGGCCCGCC
>JAOTVU010000287.1 GCA_029863385.1 Acidimicrobiia bacterium | reverse complement strand
CCGACGGCCGACCACAGCGAGTAACGCCCGCCGACCCAGTCCCAGAAGCCGAAGCGGTACGCGGGGTTGATGCCGAAAACGTCCATCGCCGCGTGATTGGTCGAGGCCGCCGCGAAATGATAGTCGATGGCATCGGCGCCGAGCCTGTTCGTAATCCAGTCGCTGGCCGCATTGGCGTTGACCATCGTTTCCTGTGTCGTGAAGGTCTTCGAACAGATGACGAACAGCGTCTCTTCCGGGTCGAGCTGCTCCGTCAGGTCGACGAGCTGCGTGCCGTCCACGTTGGATACGCTGTGGAAATTCATGCCGGGTCGCCAGTAGTGGCGCAGCGCGCGGCTCGCCATCACCGGCCCGAGGTCGGAGCCACCGATGCCGATGTTGATCACGGTTTCGATGGCCTCCCCGGTTGCACCCCGCCATTCGCCGCCGCGAACCCGGTCGGCGAAGGCCGACATGGCGTCCAGTACCTGGTGGATCTCGGGGATGACGTTCAGATCGTCGGCGCCCTCCTCGGTCACGACATCGTCGGCCGGACGGCGCAACGCCGTGTGGAGCACGGCCCGATCCTCGGTGACGTTGATCCGTCGACCGGCGAACATGGCGTCCCGCAGATCGGGCAGGCCGGCGGCATGGGCCAATTCCACTAGACGATCGACCGTCTCATCGTCGATCCTGTTCTTGGAGAAGTCGACGTGGAGTCCGGCCGCATCGACGGTGAACCGGTCGGCCCGGTTCCCGTCGGCTGCAAACAGATCCCCGATGGTGGTCGTGGCGAACCGCTCGGCGTGCTCGACGAGCGCCTCCCACTGGGGCAGGTGGTTGACGGGCGGAGGAGTCGACATGTCAGTGAATCTAGTGGCTGGGTGCGGCGGTGAAGGATTCCAGCGCGGCGACCGATAGGTCAAAGACGCGGAAAACGTTGGGAAACCGCTGTCCCGATTCCGATGTGTCCGGCGCAGCGCCGGTGACGTATGAACGCTCGGTTAACTGTCCAGCGCAATCCGCCCCCGTTCCCTATGGTGATACCGATGACATGCCGTAGCTGCGGAGCGACCGTCGCCGAGGGTGCTCGCTTCTGCTCGAACTGTGGCGCAGTCCAGGCCGGCAGCGACGAACGGCGTGTCGTCACCGCCGTGTTCGCCGACATCGTCGGATTCACCACGCTCGCCGAGAATCGAGACCCGGAGGAGGTCAAGCGCCTCGTCGACCGGTGCTTCGAGCGCCTGGCCCGCGATATCACCTCGTTCGGCGGTGTCGTCGACAAGGTGATGGGCGACGGCATCATCGCCCTGTTCGGAGCGCCGACCGCCCACGAGGATGATGCCGAGCGGGCCGTTCGGGCCGCGCTCCGGATGCAGGAGACACTCGACAAGATCGCCGATCCCGATCCTGAGAAGGCCGGCGGCCCCAACGATGGCGCCGACGCCGACGTCGTCCGCATCCGGATCGGTGTCAACACCGGTGAAGTGCTCGTCGGAGCGTCCACCGCCGGCGGCGACTACACCGCCATGGGCGACGTGATGAACACCGCCAGTCGTTTGGAGCAGCTGGCCGAGCCGGGCCAGATTCTCGTCGGTGAGGCGACCTACGCCCTGACCGACCACGCCATTCGATATCACGCCCTCGGCCCTCTGGTGGCGAAGGGTCGTGACGGGCCGCTCGAAGCTTGGGTCGCCCTCGAGGCCACACGCCCGCCGGGCTCCTACCGCCAGGCCAACGGCCTGTTCGTCGGGAGGACCCACGAACTCGGTGTGCTGGAATCGCAGGCGAGGCTCGCCTTCGAGCTCCGCCAGTCCCAGCTCAGCCTCGTGATCGGTGAGGCGGGCATCGGCAAGAGCCGGCTCGTCCAACAGTTCACCGACCGGCTCCGGCAACGCTATGACACCCAAATCTGGCGAGGCCATTGCGTACCGTACGGCGAGGCGAACGTCTGGTGGCCGGTGGCCGAGATCATCCGCCAGCTCTTCGGCCTCGACCTCGACGCCTCACAGGCGGAGACGGAGCGAATCATCACCTCCGAACTCAGCGAGCGACTCGGTCCCGACCGTTCGACCCATCTCGATCGAAGCCGAACCGCTCTCCTGCACGCCATGGGCTTCCCCACCGGTCTTCGGGGTGGCGAGCCGACCCAGAACCGCGCCGAGGTGACCCAGGCGTTCAGCCACCTGCTGGAACGGGCTCTGAGCGAGGGGCCGGTGGTCATGATGCTGTCCGACATGCACTGGGCCGGCGACGCCGTCTGGGATCTCCTCGACCGGCTTCTCAACCAGTGGTCGCGCCATCAGCTGTTGATCGTGGCCACCGCCCGCGGGATCGATCGGGCCGGCTTCATCAGCGGGCGGCACGGCGCGTCGGTTCTTCGGCTCGGTCCGCTGAGCGACTCGGCGGCCCGACAGCTCCTCGCCGGCCTCCGGAACCCGGGTGACGAGCCGCTCGATCCCGAGACGATCGATGATCTCGTCGCCCGCAGCGGCGGGAACCCGTTCTTCCTCGAGGAGTTGGCGGGGCTGGTCCTTCGACCCGGCTCAGCCGGCGGCAGCGGCGCGATCGGCGAGCTGCCCGACACCCTGCGGGGCATCATCGCCGCCCGGCTCGACTCACTGAGCGCCGGGGAGCGGGCGCTGCTCGAGGATGCGGCGATGCTCGGTCGGAG
>JAOTVU010000021.1 GCA_029863385.1 Acidimicrobiia bacterium | reverse complement strand
GCGCAGATTTCCTTCGCCCGTTCCTCGCGGCGACGCTTCTCGGTTCGCCGCTCCAGACGGGGCGGTGGAAAAAATATCGGTTGGTTTGGTCCACGGCACGCTGCTGCGTCCTGCCACGAGCCGTCGTCCCATCGACGGCCGCTTACTGGATGCGTGAATGTCACGGATATTCCCCCTTGTGGAGGAAACTTTATGTCGATACAGGGGCCGATTACAAGAACCTTGTGGAACGATTTTTCGGAAACTGCCGCTATTCGGCGGTTTGAGTTCCTGTTCGTCGCTCCCGGTAGTCTTTCGCCCCACCGTCTTCGGGTTCGACCTCCAAGATGAGGCGGTTGATTCCGATCACCCGAATCGATTCACCCCGACCTATCGGCGTCGCCCGGTTGGTGATCGCCCGCCAGGCGGCGCCGCGAATATTGACCGTGCCCTCGGGATCCACCGCAGACACGGCCTCCCCTATCTCGCCGATCATCCACTTGCGACCGATCGTCGGGGTGGAGAACCTTGTACGCACCATCGAGGGCATACCCGTGTAGGCGTACAGCACAGCGGCGATGATGCCGACCAGGGCCGTGATCCACGACATCGAAACACCGTCGTAGAGGAACCAGGTGCCGAGAACGAAACAGACGAGCCCGACGATCGTGTAGAGGCGGGGCACGTTGGTCTGGATGTCGACGGCCAGGAAGAACATCGCCAGCAACAGCAGGGCGATCGCCCACCAGTTGACCGGGAGGATGGCCAGGCCGTAGCCACCCAGGAACAGTGAGCCGGCGCCGATCACCCCGGCGATACCGACGCCGGCCACGAACAGCTCGAACACGATGATCGCCAGCCCCATCACGAACAGGAGGTAGGCCACCTCCGGACTGGCCACGGTGTGGAACAGCTGGTGAGCCAGCGGCAGACCGGACAGCAGGGGCTGGGTGGTGGGAACCGTGGCCAGGGCGCCGTCGGCGTTGACACACTCGAACACCTCGAAGCCGGACAGCATCGTGGCGAACGAACCGATCGGCACCGTGTTCTCCAGCGGACCGACCGAGATGCCGGCCTCGATGGCCTGGTTGGCGGAGAACAGGCCGGTCTCGAGCCGGGAGGCGGCGTCGCCGAACGCGCTCCCCCATTCCACCGGGAGGCGCCGATCGCCCGTTCGACCGATCGTGGAGTTCGGGGTGATGGCAACCAGGTCGACGACGGTCGCCAGCTCGGCGGCGCCACCGCGGGCGGTTGATCCGGCGTTCCCCACCCACAGAGCGGTCTCGACCGGGGACTCCCGTAGCCGGGTGGCGAGCTCCAGGTAGTCGTCATCGCCCAGAACCGAACCGTTGCTGTTCATCCACAGCACATAGCCGACGGCGTTCGGGTCGGCCTCGGCCTTGTCGAGCTGGTCGAGCATGTAGTCACGAACCGCCGGGTCGATCAGGCCGGCCACCTTGACGAACCGGACGACCGAATCCGACGACGGCACGGTGTTCAGGTCGGCCGGGCATGCACCGGTACCGTCCTGTGCCGCGGCCGGCCCCGCTGCGGTCAACGACAGCGCAGCAGCCGCCAGCACGATCAGCATCGCCGACAGCGGGGCTCGCCGGAGCGTTAACCTCGTCAGTGGTGACTGTTCAGAACTTCTTCGCCGCATCCAATGTCCTCATCGTGGCCGGTAAGGGCGGGGTCGGAAAGACAACGGTAGGGGCTGTCATCGCCTTCGCGGCGGCCAGAAGTGGATGTGACGTCCTTCTCATCGAACTCGAGGGCTACAGCAACCTGGAGCCGCTCGGGTTTGGTTCGGTCGGCCCGGAGCCGCGTCGCGCGGCCGAACATCTGCTTCCCGCCGATGCCGGAGTGCTCGAGGTGATGCAACTACGCCCCGACGAGGCCCTGGCCGACTACCTCGACCGGACCGGGATGGGACCGATCATCAAGACGTTCAGTCGGACGGGCGCAGTCGAGGTGGTCGTGGCGGCCGCCCCCGGTCTTCGTGATCTCGTGACCCTGGGCAAGATCCGCCAGCTGGAGGAGGCCGGACGGGCCGACCTGATCGTGGTCGACGCACCGGCGTCGGGTCACGCACTGTCGTTGTTGACCGCGGCGGCGGGAATGGCCGACTCGGCGTCCGGTGGCCCCATCCGCGAGCAAGCCGATCAGGCCCTGGCCATGCTCGGCGACGAGACCCGGTGTCGGGTGGTCCTGGTGACGCTGCCGGAGGAGACACCGGTGTCGGAGACGATCGAGACCGCGTTCGACATCGAGGACGAGGTGGGCGTCAAGCTGGGCCCCGTGATCGTCAACGGGCTGTGGCCTGAGATAGAGGGACTGGCCGACGCCGTCGACGGCGGCATCGATGGGGCGATCGGCGACGGTGAGACCGGCGATGGTACGCCCGCCGGTGACGATATGGCACGGCGGGCCGCCGACTACACGTTGACGAGGACCGCCGACCAGCAGGCCCAGGTCGCTCGGCTCAGTGCCGAGTTGCCGCTGCCCCAGATCCACCTTCCGCAGCTGTTCACCGCCGCCCTGGGGCCCGGGGATCTGGCCACGTTGGCCGACGCCCTGGCCGCAAGCCCCGTCGTCGCCGGCGACGGGGCCCGCTTGTGACCGATCCGAACCCCGGCGCCGACTCCGCCGTCTTCACGAACCATCGGGTGGTTCTCTGTCTCGGATCCGGAGGTGTCGGCAAGACGACCGTCGCGGCCGCCATCGGACTCGCACTGGCCGACCGGGGCGAGCGGGTGGTGGTGCTCACCATCGATCCCGCCCACCGCCTCGCCGATGCACTCGGACTCGAGTCAGGGTTGGACAACGAACCGCGGCGGGTCTCGGCGCACGAGGGTGGCGGCGAGCTCTGGGCGACCATGCTCGATCAAGCCGAAACGTTCGAAGCCGTCGTCCGGGAGGAGGCCCGCACCACCGAACAGGCCGAACGTATCCTGGCCAATCCGTTGTTCCGGAACCTGACCCGTTCGCTGTCCGGCACCAACGAGTACATGGCCGCGGAGCGACTTCACCAGCTCCACGGCGACGCCCGGTTCGATCGAATCGTCGTCGACACCCCACCGTCGCGTCATGCGCTCGACTTCCTCGACAGTCCCGGGCGACTCAACCGGTTCGTCAATCATCGCCTCTACCGGTCGGTGTTCGCTCCCCGGGGGCTGCTCCGCACCGTCGGCCTCGGCACCCAGCTGGTGCTCCGGCTCCTCGGTCGTATCGTCGGCAGCCGCCTGGTCGACGACGTCGTCACGTTTTTCGCCAACTTCGAGGGCCTCGACGCCGGGTTCGACCGCCGGGCGACCGAGACGGATCGCATTCTGCGGGAGGAGACCGGGTTCGTGCTGATCACCGCGCCCCGGCGGCGGGCGCTGGACGAGGCGTGCTGGATCGCGGCCAACGTCGCCCGCCGGGTCGGTCCGGTCGATGCGATCGTCGTGAACCGGATGTGTCCGGTGAGCACCGATTCGGCTGCGGTACGGGTCGAGCCCGACGAGCCGCCGGGCGGGGCCGACGGTCCGCTCGCCGTCAACCTTCGTCAGCTCAGAGCCCTGGCCGCCGAGGAGGCCTTGCTGATCGACGATGCCATCGCCACCATCGGCGGTCGACCAACCGTCGTGCAGCTCGCAGAGCGAGCCCTGCCCGTCGCCGAACTCGAAACGCTCCGCGAGCTGGCCGGCGATCTCTCCCGGTGGGAGGCCGGCCAAGGCCGGCTCAGCGGGCCGGACTAGGCGCTGAGACCGCCCTCTCCGGCGAGCGCCTCCTCGGCCTCCTCGACCGATTCGGTGACCGGCACGATCCGATCGAAGCCCGTGGTGTGGAGCAGGCGGGTGAGCGCGGGGCGGGTGCAGGCCACGGCAACGGCCCCTTCCGCCTCGCGGGCTCGACGGATTCCACCGATGAGCGCGCCGAGCCCGGCCGAGTCCATGAATGGAACCTCGGAAAGATCGATCAGGAGGTGACGTTGCCCGGCAAGCTTGGACAGAGCCTCGCGAAACGCGCCGACCGTGTAGGCGTCGAGTTCCCCCGAGGGACGACACAGCGTGTAGTTTTCGTTTTCCTCGATGTGGATCTCGAGCATCGTTCACTCTCCGTCGGCGCAACGTTGTCGACAGGGCGATGCTACCGGCTTCTGACCACCTACATGCTCCACTGCTTCTCGGCGCCCGATTTTCGCTCCGAGTTTTGTAGCATTGGTCGGGTGACGACCGTGTTGCTTGCCACTGACTCCAATAACATAGCGGCTGAAGTCGATGCCACGCTGGCCTCCGAGGATTGCGACGTACTCCGGGTGCGCTCGGGAGCCGATGTGCTCCCGGTCGTCGAGGCCCGCAATCCCGACCTCGTCCTGCTCGATCTGCAGATCGGCAACATGGGCGGCATAGCGGTCTGCCTGGCCATCCGTCAGGAGGAGGGGGCCGGACGGCTCGAGCACCGCCCCGTCGGGCTGCTACTCGACCGCCACGCCGATGTGTTCCTCGCTCAGGAATCGAGAGCCGACGGGTGGCTGATCAAGCCGATCGACTCGCTGCGACTGCGCCGAGCGGCCAAGGCGCTGCTGGCCGGCGACTCGTCGTATGAAGGCGTGGCCGAGCCGGCCTGACCGCCGAGGATTTTCCTGACGCGGCCCCACGGGACCGCGATAGGATCACATATCTCCGGGTTGTGGCGCAGGTTGGTAGCGCGCCTCGTTCGGGACGAGGAGGTCGGGAGTTCAAATCTCCCCAACCCGACCAGAGAGACGAAACAGCGGCCCCTTCCAGGAGCCGCTGTTTCGATTTCGATTGGCTGTGGCGCCGCCGGTCAGGCGGTGAGGAATCCTTGGCGAATCCCAAGCCACAACAGTCCAGCCGCTACCAGGGCGGACACGATGATGGCCACAACAGCGTTGACGCTGCCGAGCACAAGGCCGACGATGAACGCCGAGACCACGCCGAGACCAACCGTCTTCACGAGTCCGATGTCTTGGCCTCCGGGCAGAATCAGCCGACCGAGAGCGCCGACAATGGCACCGACGATGATGGTTCCGATGATGGCTCCGATGAATCCCACAGTTTCCTCCGTTTACGAATTCGGTTCCCATTTCTTAGCAGCTGGGGACACGGTTCAACAACTACTTCCAGATTTGAGCGTCTCGCCGAAACAGCGCCGGTGATGCCCGACGAGTCCCCCACACCTTCAAAATAGCCTGTTTGTCGCTTTTTGGCCGAGACTGTTGCAATTTCGAGATCATCTGGACCCCCGGCTTACTTCGTTCCCCGCCGATCGGACGATCGCCGTCCCTGTGGACAGCTCGGCATCCTGCGCCGACATGCGACCTACTACCATGGATGATCATGATCGTCGACGAAGCACTCGCTGTGATCCGCCGCCAGGGCGGCGAGGCCCTCCGGTCGGCGCTGGCCGGCGACGATCGGCTCGGTCCCGAGCAGCTCGCCACCCTCGATGACCCCGGTCTGTTCGGCCCGGCCAGCGTGGCCTGGAGGGTTCACGGCGACGCCGCGATGCTGATCGGCGGCCTGCGCTCACTGCTGATCCAGACCCTGCATCCCTTGGCCATGGCCGGCGTATCGGATCACTCCGACTACCGCGACGACCCCTGGGGACGGCTCCATCGAACCGGCCGCTTCATCGGCGCCACCACCTACGGCAACACCGACACCGCCGAAGCGTGGATCGAGATGGTCAGTCGGATTCATGACCGGGTGGTGGGCACGGCCCCTGACGGCCGACGTTACGAGGCCAACGACCCTCATCTGCTCAACTGGGTTCACTGCACCGAGGTCGACAGCTTCCTGACCGCGTTCGAGCGTTACGGCTATGGCAAGTTGACCGACGCCGAGAAGGATCGGTACGTGAGCGAGATGGCCGAGGTCGGCCGGCGGCTCGGCACCACCCCGCCGACCAACCGGGCCGAGTTGGCCGCCGCTCTCGAGATGTTTCGAGCCGAGTGCGAATACGGTGATCAGGCCAAGGAGACGGTTCGCTTCCTGATCCGTCCGCCGGTGCCACTGCAACTGCGCGGTCCCTACGGTCTCATCACGGTCGCCGCCGTGTCCAGCCTCCCGTCGTGGGCCCGATCGATGCTGCGCCTCCCGGTGCCTCCCGGCTTCACCGTCAATCCGCCGGCCACGGTGCTCACCCGGGCGATCGGCTGGCTGATGAGCGACCGAGGCGCCGATCTGGAGGATCACCTCATCGGGTAGCTATCGTTTCTCCTCGTGCAACTGGCCGAGCTGCAAGCGTTGATGGACGAGCTCTACGGGATCCCGGACCGGGAGCGGGGCGTTCCGGCGACGGTGGCCTGGCTCTGTGAGGAGCTCGGTGAACTCGCCCAGGCGGTCCGAAAGGGAACTCGTGAGCAGCAGCTCCACGAGCTGGGCGACGTGCTGGCCTGGCTGGCTTCACTGGCCAACCAGCTCGACCTCTCGCTGGACGAGGCGGTGGACCGCTATGTTGACAACCCACCCTGACCAACCGCCCCAACCAGAATCCGGTGGAAGACCGGATGGTTGTCCGGGCCGTAGCCGGGATGGAAGATGGCGAAGGCCACGCAGTCGAAGTCGCTTCGACGGACCCGAAGCTCGTCGCGGTAGATCGCCGCCACCGGCTCGGGAGGATTGGCGAAGGCTCCACAACCGAACGCGCTCAACACGGCATGGCGCACCCCGGCCTCTGTCAGCGTGTCGAGCTGAGCTGCGATCCGACGCCGGGTCTCCGTCTCGTCGAAGGTTGATCCATCGCGAAGGTCCTGGGCTGCGGCCCGCAGCTCGATGAAGGGGAAGATCTCGTCGTCGGGCAGCCACCGGTAGCCGAGATCGGGGCGGCTCCGATCCTCCGATCCCCGGATGCAGGTCCGGGGGTGGTCCACATCCAGGTAGACCCTCCCGTCCCGTGCACTCAGCAGCGCCGTCATCTCGCCCGTGTACCGCCGGTCCCGCGATATGTGCTCGTCGAGGATCGAGAAGTGGCAGTCGGTTCGACGGAAGAGGTTCTCCTCCTGGGCTGCGGCACCGACCACGTAGGCGCCACCCGGCACGTTGGCGTTGGCCATGTTGACCACGGCGAACATTGCGCCCCGGGCCCGTGTCAGGGCACCGGCGACGTCACCCCAATCTCCCGGTAGCACGAGCAGCTCGGGACCGGTCGCCGGAGGGGCGTCGTGCTGCCACCGCTCGAGGTTGGCCCGAGCGACGGCACGCAGGCGCGGACCGTCGGCCTCGAAAGTGTCGAGCGTCTCCCGCAGAACGGCTCGCCGACGAGCGAAGTCCGGACGGTCGTAGCGACCACCCGCGAACTCCGATTCCGGCGGCAGTCGTCGACCGGGCACGATGTGGGGACCTACCGGGGTTCGAAGACGGTGTAGGTCGAGGTGGACGATGCCACCAGACGATCGTCGTCGTCGACCGTCCGGGCCTCCACGTGCATCAGCCGACGCCCCGCCGTCACGACCTCGGCGGTGGCTCGGATCGTGCCCGACAGCACGGGGCGGTGATACCGGGTCTGGATCTCGACCGTTGCGCACTGCTGACCGTCTGCGAGGAGCGACGAAACCGCCGCCCCCATCGCCGTGTCCATCATGGCGAACGTGACCGCCCCGTGGACCACACCGTTGGGGTTGACATGGGCGGGACCCACCACAACCGAGACCGAGCCGGTGCCCTCGCCTCGTTCGATCTCCATGCCGAGGAACGACCGGAGTGGGAATTCGGGTGGCCTGTCGGCCATCAGCCGATGACCAGCTCGGCGATCTCCACCGCGTTGAGGGCCGCTCCCTTGCGCAGGTTGTCGCTCGACAGGAACAGCGCCAGGCCGTTCTCGGCCGTCTCGTCGGGCCGGATCCGACCCACGAAGGTGGGGTCGGTGCCGGCAGCCTTGATCGGTGTCGGCACGTCGTCGAGCACCACGCCGGGGGTCGAAGCCAGGAGCTCGGTGGCCCGCTCGACCGACAGTGGCCGCGCGAAGCGGGCGTTGATCGACAGCGAGTGCCCGGTGAAGACCGGCACCCGCACGCAGGTACCGGACACGGTCAGATCACCGATGTCGAGGATCTTGCGGCTCTCGAACCGGAGCTTCTGCTCCTCGCTGGTCTCGCCCCTGCCGTCGTCGACACCGGACCCGGCCCAGGCCACCACGTTGTAGGCGATGGGCTGCGGGAACGCGGAGGGCTCGCCGACGTCGACCGCCGTCCCGTCGTGCGTCAGCTGCCTGGCATCGCCCGCCTTGGCGATTTGATCGGCCAGCTCCTCGACGCCGCTCAATCCCGCGCCGGAGGTCGCCTGGTAGGTCGACACGATCATCGACACGAGACCCGCCTCGACGTGCAGCGGCTTCAGAACCGGCATGGCGGCCATCGTCGTGCAGTTGGGATTGGCGATGATGCCCTTCGGCCGGTTGACGACGGCGGCGTCGTTGACCCCGGCCACCACCAGCGGAACATCGGGATCCATGCGCCAGGCCGACGAGTTGTCGATGACGACGGCACCAGCCGCAGCCACCCTGGGTGCGAGTTCCCTGGAAGTCCCGCCGCCGGCTGAGAACAGGACGATATCGAGATCCGAGTAGTCGGCGATCGCCGCGTCCTCGACGGTGATCTCCCGACCACCCCACCCGATGGTGCGGCCGGCAGAGCGAGCAGACGCGAACAGGCGAAGGTCGCCGATCGGGAAGGAACGTTCGGCGAGGATGTCGAGCATCTTGGTACCGACCTGGCCGGTTGCGCCGACCACCCCGACGTTGACTGATCCGTTGGCCATGATTGCTACTCCTGATTTTCGGTTTGCTCGTGAGCGGACTCGGATGCCCTGCGTGCGACTCTACGAATCGAGGCCGTACGCGGTGTGGAGGAGCTGGACGGCCTCCTCGGCCCGCTCGGCGTCGACCACGCAACTGATACGGATGGCCGAGGTGGAGATCATCTCGATGTTGATGCCGTTGTCGGCCATCGTCTCGAACATCAGGGCGGCAACACCCGGGTTCGACTTCATACCGGCGCCGATGACAGACACCTTCCCGATGTTCGGGTCGAGCGGGACGACATGGCCGCCGATACGGCCGATGATCTCATCGGCGACAAGAGCGTGAGCCCGGGTGGCGTCTTCGCTCGGCACGGTGAACGAGATGTCGGTGTTGCCCCGCTCCGACACGTTCTGCACGATCATGTCGACGTTGACCCCGGCCTCGGCCAGCGCCCGGAACAGGGTGGCGGAGATGCCGGGCTTGTCGGGCACATCGGCCACGGTGATCTTCGACTCGGACAGGTCGTGGGTCACGGCCCGGATGATCGGCTGCTCCATCGGATTCTCCACTGCGAGTTGGCTTGTGTCATCGACCACCAGCGTTCCCGGTTCCCAGGTGAAGGCGGATCGAATGTGAAGGGGGACATTGTGATTGTGGGCGACCTCGACCGAGCGCATGGCCGGCTTGGGGCAACCCGTGGCCGTCATCTCCAGCAGCTCGTCGAAACTGATCAAACTCATCTTCCTGGCCCGGGGCACGACCCGGGGATCGGCGGTGAACACGCCGCTCACATCGGTGAACAGCTCACAGGACTCGGCTCCCAGCGCCTTGGCCAGCGCCACGGCCGTCGTATCGGAGCCGCCACGACCGAGGAAGGTGACGTTCTTCTCGGGGGAGACCCCCTGGGACCCGGCGATGACCGGGACGATCCCGCTCTCGAGCGTTTCCCGGATCCGGAACGGCTTGATCTCCAGGATCTTCGCGTTCTGATGGTTGCCGTCCGTGTTGAAACCGGCCTGGCTCCCGGTGAAGGAGTGGGCGGGCACGCCGAACTCACCGAGCGCCATGCACATCAGGGCAATGGCCTTGCGTTCGCCGGCGGTGACGAGCATGTCCATCTCCCGCCCGTTCGGCTGCTTCGAGATCTGCGAGGCGACGTGGATCAGCTCATCGGTCTCCTTGCCCATGGCCGAGACGACCATGGCCACCTGGTCACCGCGGCGCCGGCAACGGGCCACATAGTCGGCCACCGCTCGCATACGATCGGGGTCGGCGACCGACGTACCTCCGAATTTCTGCACCAATAACGACACGAGGAATAACGGTAGCGGCCCGCGGCGGGGCTGGAACCCGATTTCCGGGGGTTGGTGCCCGCATCAGCCACCGCTCCGCCCACAGTACTGTCGACGGTGGTACCGGCTGTGACGTCCGACTCGCCGTCGCGAGCGTTAGATTACACAACCGTGGCTACTGAAAGACGAGAACGGCAGCGGGCCAATCGCGCGCTGAAGCAGGAGATCGAGGAAAAGGTCGAAAAGCAGGAGCGGCGTCGACAGGTCGGGTTCACCGCCGGCATCATGGCCATCGCCGTGCTGGCTGGACTCGGCCTGCTGTATGTCGCCACCCGTGGCGGCGACGATGAAGAGGTGGCAACCGACGAGGCCACCACCGAGGAGGTCGCCGAGGAAACGACGACGTCAACGGTGACAGGTCCGGTCAGCGCGGTGAGCGTGCCCGCCCCGGGCGGCACCATCGACGGCCCGACCGAATGCCCGGCGGCCGACGGCTCGTCCGAGCGCATCACCACATTCGCCGAAGCGCCGCCGATGTGTATCGACACGGCCGCCTCCTACACGGCCACGATCGCCACCACGGCCGGTGACTTCACCGTTGAACTCGACGCCGCGGCCGCACCGGAGACCGTGAACAACTTCGTGGTCCTCTCCCGCTACCACTACTACGACGGCACGCCCTTCCACCGGATCATCCCCGGGTTCGTGATCCAGGGTGGCGATGCCACCGGGCCCACCCCCGGTCTCGGCAATCCCGGCTATCTGATCGCCGAGGAACCGCCGCCGGAGCCGGCCGAGGGTGAGACGGCCTATGAGGTCGGATCATTCGCCATGGCCAAGGGAGCGGGGCCCAACGCCACCGGCGCCCAGTTCTTCGTGGTCACCGGGCCGTCGGGCGAGGCACTGCCGCCGGAGTACTCGCTGTTCGGTCAGGTGACCGACGGCCTGGATGTGGTCACGGCCATCGAGGCGATCCCCACCACCGGGTCCCCCCAGGACGCTCCCACCGAGGAGATTTACATCAACTCGGTGACGATCACCGAGGGCTGATCCGGCCAGTCGTCAGTCGAAGTGTCGGGCCTCGCCGCGCACGTAGGTGCCGATGACACCATGGCGGAGCCGCACCTGGGTGGTAACGGAGAAACCGACCGTTCGCAGTTCGGCGGGGATGTCCCGTCGGTACCGGCGACCAAACACTTGAAGGGGACGACGCCACCCCCAATCGGCGGTCGGTTCGGCGAGCACCAGCAGTCCGTCGCGCTCGCGCAGTACGTCGGAAAGCCGTCGCAGCGACCCCGCCGGCCAGCACCAGAGCTTCAGATCCGAGCCCACGACAATGCCGGCCTCCGCTCCTGCAACCGATTCGAGATCGGCGGTCGGGTTTCGGGCTTGCAACCAGATCACGTCCACATCACCTCGATCGGCGGCCTGAGCCGCCGCACGGGCACGAACTTGGGCTCGAGCCTGAGCAAGAGTCCCTTCCTGATCCCATGCGAGGTGCGAGGTCGAATCCATCAACGTCGCACCGTAGCCGCTGGGGCCGCTGCGACGTGGCCGATCCCGACGGTCCGGTCGGTCCGGTCGGTCCCGAGAACGGAACAAGCCGGGACCCGAGGGCAGGTCCCGGCTCGTGACGTTCGATCCGATGCGGCTACAGGGGAGCCGCCCTCACCGCTGGATCGAACGGACCGTGAAGGTTGGGTCGACCTGGGCGAGCACGAAATCCCGGGGTGACGGGGCGGCCGGTTCGGTGTGGAAGAGGCGATCCAGCCAGCGTCCGGGATAACGGGCCGGTGCGATCGGACGGGTGTCCCCGGAAAGGCGATCCGGCCGGTCGACGGGCCCGTGGACCTGGGGCTCGGCGACGACCGAATCAGCGATGTACGTCGACCGGCGGGACTCGGTGGTTGTGGTTTCGGGGGTGCGGAATGTCGTTGCCATGCACCTATCGTCTTCCGAAAACAATCATGATGCAAGAGACATGATTTTCTATTTTTCATTAGCTTTTGTCATGATCCTCGGTCATAGTTGGGGCTATGCCCGCCCTGCAGCTCGACCTCGAATCCATACGCACGCTGATCGCCGTCGTCGATCACGGCGGCATGACCAACGCCGCCCGCCATCTCGACCTGAGTCAATCGGCGGTGAGTCACAAGATCAAACGCCTGGAGGAGAAGGTCGGCCGTCCGCTGCTGATCCGAGACGGACATGCCGTGCGTCCGAACCGCGACGGCGTGGCGCTGATCGAGGACGGCCGGGCGATGCTCGACCTTCACGATCGGGCCGCGGCCCGGCTGGTCTACGAGAAGATCTCGGGCCGGGTTCGCATCGGGGCCAACCAGGACTTCTACACCGACCGTCTCACCGCGGTTCTCGGCCGATTCAGCCGTCTCCACCCCGACGCGATCGTGCAGTTCGCCTTCGCAACGACCGAGCAGTTGTCACAGCAGGTCGACCGGGGGGACATCGACCTCGCCATCATCCAGGTGATCGACGAGCAGCTTCGCCCCGACGACGTCGTACTGTGGACCGATCAGGTCTGCTGGGTGACGTCGAGCCAGTGGGACCAACCGTCGGCGCCCGTCCCCCTCATCAGCTTCAGCGAGGACTGCCTCTACCAGCTGACGGGGAGACCACAACTGGAGCGCGCCGGACTCGACTACTTCCTCACGTTCTCCGGTTCATCGACCTCGGCGGTCCTGGCCGCAGTCGAAGCCGGCCTGGGCGTCGGCCTCGTGACGAGCCAATATCTCTCCGACGAGGTCGTCGAATGGACCCCGCCCGTCGAGCTCGATCCACTGCCGCGGATCCACCAGGTCCTGCGAACCGTTCCAGGCGAGAATCCGGAAGTGACGCGGGCACTGACCGACCTCCTCGCCCGGGAACTGCGCTAGACCAGAGCCTGCCGGAGCATTCGAGAATCAACCGAACGCCAGTTCCTCGCACCGGATCACAGCCCTCTCAACGGCGTCGCCTTCCTCGATGAGCACGGCGGTCAGCCACACACCGTTCTGCACGATGAGCATGTCGGCCGCCCGACGCTCCACCTCGGGGCGGTCGAGGTCGGGGCGGGCGGCGGCGACCAGATCGGCGAGGCCCCGCAGGTATCGCCGCTGCGCCGTCTGGTTGATCGCCGCGTAGGCGGCGTCGACGCCGGCGAGCGACCAGAGCTGCAGCCGAAGGCGTAGGTAGTCAGGGTCAAGGTACCTGGGATCGACGGCCCGACGCAGGCACCGTCGGAGGTGGACGGACGGTTCGACTCCGTGGTCGGCCGGGCGAACCAGATCAAGATCCTGCTCCCCGATTCGACGGAGTGCGGCGGCGACCAGCCCCGTCTTGTTCGTGAAGTAATAGCCGGCCAGACCGCGGGCCACTCCAGCCTCGGCGGCGACCGCTCGAACGCTGACCCCGGCGACGCCATCGCGGGCCAGAACCGCAAGGGTCGAATCGAGGATCCGCTCGTCCGCCGGGGGCTCGTTCTCCCCCGCCGACGAGGCCGGTCGATCGGTCACCGGCCTCAGAACCGCATCTGCTGGATCTGGGCTGAGAGACCGCCGTCGAGCACCCAGAGTTGACCGGTGGCGTAGCGGGCCTCGTCGGAAGCCAGCCAGTTGACGAGGTTGGCCATATCGGTCGGGGTACCGACCATTCGGAGCGGATGGACACGCTCGGCCTCAGCTCGAGCGGCCGCCGGATCGACACCAGGCGGGTAGAACTGGTCGAGCATCGGCGTTTCGATGTAGCCAGGGCAGATGGCGTTGACCCGGATGCCCTCGGGGCCGTGGTCACAGGCCATCGCCCGGGTCAAGGCGTGGACCGCCCCCTTGGCGGCGCAGTAGGCGGCGAGGTTCGGGTCGGCGATGTAGCCGTCGTAGGACCCGAAGTTGATGACCGAGGCATGCTGGGACTGTCGCAGGAGACGCAGCGCGTGCTTGCAGACGAGAAAGGTGCCGGTCACGTTGACGGCGAAAACCCGGTTCCACTCGTCGAGACTGGTGTGCTCGATCGACTTCTCGATTTCGATTCCGGCCGCGTTGACCACGATGTCGAGGCGACCCTGCTCGGCCTCGATGGTTCCGATGGCGGCAATCACCTCGTCCTCGGCGGTGACGTCGAGGCCCAGGAAAGCGCCGGCGGGGCCATCGGCACCGGTGCCCTCACCCAACGACCCGTCGTCGGACAGATCGGCTGCGTAGACAACGGCGCCCTCGTCGGCGAATCGTCGACAGACCGCCCGCCCCGCTCCTCCCCGGCCGCCGGTCACGAGGGCCACCCGGCCTTCCAGAGCCTTCATCAGTCGGCCTCGTTTCGGTAGACGTCGAGGACGAGGCCGTGAAAGTGGTGCACGGCATGCTCCGACAGGCCCGACCCGGAGGGATCGTCGACGATACGTCCCTGGGTGAACGCCGGGGTCCCCATACCCCGCTGCACGCTCTCCACCAGACTGATGTCCTCCACCTGGAGCACCTCGTCGAGATAGCGGATCGCCTCGCGCTCGGCCTGATTCGGCTCGGCGGTTTCGAGGAAGAAGTCATAGGTCTCGTGGGTCAGGTCGGGACCGGCCGGGATGATCTTCAACACGATGATGTTGCCCCGGCCCGGATAGCGCATCATGCACGTGTTCGGCCACAGCCACCACACGGCATGATCGGTGACCGTGGCCTGAGCGACGTCGTAGGCGCTGTTGTCCGCCTTGCCGGCCTCGGCCATGTGGCTTGAGTAGATGCCGTGAGTGGTGACGGCATAGGTGTCCATGTCGACCAGCGACACGAAGTCCTTGTGAGCGACATGACAGTGATAGCACTCGAGGAAGTTGTCGACCACGTTCTTCCAGTTCGACCGGATGGTGTAGGTCAGACGACGGGCGAAGGTCAGATCGGCGATGTCGGGTGCCCAGCGGGCGATCTCGTCGGCCAGACCGCCCGACGCGTCGACCAGCGCCTCGGCCTCAGGGTCGAGGTTGACGAAGATGAACCCGGCGAACTCGGTGACGGCGACCGGATCGAGGCAGATCGAGTCGATCTCGAAGTCGATGAGGTGCCCGGTATGGCGGGCACCTGTCAACCGGCCGGTGAGGTCGTAGGTCCACGCGTGGTACGGGCAGACGAGACTGCGGAGCCGGCCCTCCCCGGCCACCAGCTCATGGGCCCGGTGCTTACAGACGTTGTAGAAGGCACGCAGTCGGCGCTGAGCATCCCGCAGCACGACGATCGGCATGCCGGCCACACTCTCGGCGACGAAGCTGCCTGGATCCCGAAGTTTCTCGCCATGGCAGATCCACTGCCAGGTCCGTCCGATGATCTGCCGCTGATCGACTTCGAACCAATGGTTCAGGGTGTAGGCGTCGGCGTGAAGCGACAGCGACCGGCCCGGATCGGTCTGCCAGCCGGAGTCGATCGACGAGACGCTCCTCGATGCCGTCATGATCGCTACGGTACACGCGGTTTGGACGATCGTCCAAGTCGATCGCAACGGCGCTCGAGGCGGAGGCCTTCGCCGCCCAGCTCCCGGTTCCAGCGTCCAGCGCCCGTCGAACGGTGGCCGGTTCCGCCTGGGCTGGATATTCCCGTGCCGGTACCCTGGAGACCGTGATCGGCCGTGATCAACCGGTGATACCACCGTCCACGTCCTGGGAATTCCCGCCGCTCGAGAGCCTGACGCCGGGCGAGGACTTCATCGCCGTCGGTGCCGACCTCGAGCCCGGCACCCTCCTCGGCGCCTACACCACCGGTTACTTCCCGATGCCGGTCGACCGCAAGCACATTGGTTGGTTCAGCCCCGATCCCCGTGGCATCATCCGCCCGGCGGACCTCCGGGTGACGCGCTCGCTCCGCCGGTCGGTGCGGCGATACTCGGTCACCGTCGACACCGCCTTCGATCAGGTCATCGCCGCCTGCGCCGACCCCGCCCGGCCGATGGGTTGGATCGACCAGCGCATCCGTCGGGCCTACACCCACCTGCACAACCTTGGTTGGGCCCACTCGATCGAGGTGTGGGACGACGACGGCCTCGCCGGCGGACTCTACGGAATCGGCATCGGCGGGCTGTTCGCCGGGGAGTCGATGTTCCACCGTCGCACCGACGCGTCAAAGGTGGCGCTGGTTCACCTGGTTGATCTTTTGGGAACCGGGTCTGCCACCATTATCGACGTGCAGTGGTCGACCCCCCATCTGGAGTCATTGGGTGCCACCACGGTCACCCGGGCCCGATACCAGCGCCTCATCGCCGCCGCGCTCGATCAGGGTGGGCCGCTCCCCTGCTACCCGCCGGCCATTCGGGAGCGGCGGGTTCCGTGAGCACCACCGAACGCGCCGGCGCCGGCGAGAACGCGGCCCGCCCCAAAGACCGACCGTGGATGATGCGGACCTATTCCGGGCACTCCACCGCGGCCGCCTCCAATGCGCTGTACCGGACCAACCTGGCCAAGGGCCAAACCGGCCTCTCCATCGCCTTCGACCTGCCGACCCAGACCGGCTACAACCCCGATCACCGACTCGCTCGGGGTGAAGTGGGCAAAGTCGGCGTGCCGGTGGTGCACAAGGGTCACATGGCCACGCTGCTCGCCGGGATTCCGGTCGGACGGATGAACACCTCGATGACGATCAACGCGCCGGCATCGTGGCTGCTTGCGCTGTACGTCGTCAACGCAGGCGATCAGGGAGTGGCCTCGACGGAGCTGCGGGGCACGACACAGAACGACATCGTCAAGGAATACCTGAGTCGCGGCACCTACATCTTCCCGCCCGAGGCATCGCGACGGCTGGTGGTCGACATGTTCGCCTACTGTTCCCGCCACCTTCCGAAGTGGAACCCGATGAACGTGTGCTCCTACCACCTCCAGGAGGCGGGGGCCACGCCCGTCCAGGAGATCGCGTTCGCGTTGGCCAACGCCATCGATGTGTTGGATGCCATCCGCTCGTCAGGCCAGGTCGACGACGACCGATTCCCCGCGGTGGTGGCGTCGATGTCCTTCTTCGTGAACGCCGGCATCCGCTTCGTGGAGGAGACGTGCAAGATGCGGGCGTTCACCCGGATGTGGGACCGCATCTGCGCCGAGCGCTACGGGATCACCGACCCGAAGGCCCGCCGGTTCCGCTACGGGGTGCAGGTCAACTCGTTGGGGCTCACCGAGGCCCAGCCGGAGAACAATCTCCAACGCATCGTCCTCGAAGCCCTGGGCGTCACGCTGTCGCGGGACGCCCGGGCCCGATCGATCCAACTGCCGGCGTGGAACGAGGCGCTCGGCCTTCCCCGGCCGTGGGACCAGCAGTGGTCGCTGCGAATCCAGCAGGTCCTGGCCCACGAGACCGACCTGCTCGAATACGACGACATCTTCAACGGCTCCCACGTGATCGAGGCGAAGACGGCGGAACTGATCGACGCAGCCCAGGCCGAACTCGACGACGTCGTGGAGCTGGGCGGAGCCTTCGCCGCCATCGAGGAACTGAAGTCGAGACTGGTGCGGTCGAACGCAGAGCGGGTCCGCCGAATCGAGGCCGGCGATCAGGTCGTTGTCGGCGTCAACGACTTCACCGAGTCCACCCCGTCGGTGTTGCACGATCCCGACGGCGAGGGTGGCGATTCGATCCTCCGGGTCGATCCAGCGGTGGGCGCCGAGATGGTGGCCGACCTCGAACGATGGATGGCCGAACGAGACGGCGAGGCCGTGGCCCGGGCACTCGAGGACCTGGCAGTCGTTGCCGCGAAGGGGGATCTGTCGTGGGCGGCCAACATCATGGCCCCAACGCTGGCGCTGGCCGAGGCCGGCGGCACCACCGGTGAGTGGGCGACCTGCCTGCGTGAGGTGTTCGGCGAGTACCGCGGACCGACCGGTGTGCAGGGTGCGGTCGGGGCCGCCATCGAGTCCCCATCGCTCCGGTCGTTGTCGCAGCGCGTACGAAACGAGCCCGACGGCCCTCCGCGTCTCCTGGTGGCCAAGCCCGGCCTCGACGGGCACTCGAACGGCGCCGAACAGATAGCGGTCGCCGCCCGCGACGGCGGTATGGAGGTGATCTACGAGGGCATCCGGGTCACCCCGGCAAGAATTGCCGAGGTGGCTCGTGACGAGGACGTCGACATCGTGGGCCTGTCGATTCTGTCCGGCAGTCACCTCGAGCTGGTGCCCGAGACGTTGCAGACGCTGCGGTCCGAAGGAGTCGACGCGCCGGTTGTAGTGGGGGGCATCATCCCGACCGGCGATCGGCAGACCCTGCTCGACGCCGGGGTGGAGCGGATCTTCACCCCGAAGGACTACCAGCTGGCCGACATCGTGACCGCCATGGTCGATCTGGCGCTGGCCCACCGAGCCAAGCCGTGACCCGCAAAGACCGTTCGGTGCGCCCCAGACCCGGGAACCCGGGCCGCAGGCGCACAGATGGGATGGGCGAGGCGCTTGTGGAGCGGCGCGAGACACGTACACTTCAAGCTCAGGTCGGCTCGTTTGACGCCGATGGATAGTCAGAGCTTCCTCGACCGACGTGCCGATCACGGCCAGCCGCTGCAAAGGGACCCGTCAGAGTTGCGAGATCAACCGTGAGCACCAAAACTGCCCTTCCCGGCATCGCTGCCGGTGTGTTGGGCCTGGCAGCCGGCATGATCGGCCTCGGCCTCGGCGCACCCAGTTTCGGCGCCGTCGCCGGAGTCCTGGCGCTCGCCGCCGGCGTCGCCGGGCTACGTATCGCCCAGCAGTTGGAGGAACAGGCCGCCGTTCAGTCGCTGGTCGAGGAGGAGCTGCGAAGCGTTCGACACGAGGCGAAGGAAACCGAGTCGCGGCTTCGGGACGAGCTGGCCGCCGTCTCAGCCGAGGCCGAGGCCGACGTCGACTTCGGGTCGGAAACCGACGCCGGCGCCGATCCGCTGATCGACCAGTCGACGGGCCTGTTCAGCGAGAACTTCTTCCTGGTGGCACTGGAGTCCCGGATCGCCGCCGCCCGTCGCCACCTGCGGCCAGTGGCCATCGTCATCCTGCAGGTCGTCGAGGGCCTGCCGACCAGTGATCCGGTTCCCACCGAGGCCGACGTCGTCACCGAGGCGATCAAGGCGACCCTGCGTGAGGCCGACACGGCCTGCCGTCTCCGAAACGGCGACTTCGCGCTGCTCCTGGAGGACACACCCGAGAACGGCGCGATCTGGACCGTCGAGCGGATTCGCCGTCACCTCGCCGACCGAACCGGCAACCTGACCCTGTGGGCCGGTGTGGCGTGTTACCCGGCCCACGCCTTCGGCCCGACCGAGGTGCTGGAAGCGGCCGACTCGGCGCTCGAGGCCGCTCGGGAGTGGCGCCAGGATCGCATCGAAGTGGCCATGGTGGCCCAGGACTAGGTCACCGGTCCGGAGGACCGCCTTCGCGAGTCTGCGTTCCGCAAACTCTGTGGCTGAAACGGGGCTGCGCTCGAGACCCGCAACGGGCACGTTGCCGCTAATCGGGGTAGGTCCAGTCCGGGCGCTTGGATCGATGACGTTCGGCCAACACGAAGCGGCCGTCGACCAGATCCGAGATCGGAGCGATCAACAGGTTGCGGCGCTGGCCCACCACATCGTCTCGAACGTCGACGAGAAGGCTTCCGACAACCTGCTGTTCCTGGGTTGGCAGATAACAGCGGGCGGCGTCGTTGACGGTGTTCAACCGGGCCGACAACACGCCGAGGTCGACCCTCCTCGTGTTGATCGCGTCGCCGAGGAGCAACGTCACGTGCTCACACCCGAGTTTGCAGGCCGGGCACTGCCCACACGATTCGATCCACAGGAATCGGGAGACCGCGTGTGCCAGCTCGATCGGATCGGTTCGATCGTCGAACACCATGAAGCCGCCGGTTCCGAGGCCTGCACCGACAGCCGAGAGGGCCTCGTGGGACGCCGGCGTGTTCAGCAGCTCGCCACGCAGGACCGGGTTCGAGACACCGGAGAGCAGATACCGGGTGGCGCGTCCATCGGCCACGCCACCGCCGATCGTGTCGACGATCTCACCTACAGGGGTCCCCATCTCGAACTCATCGACGCCGTGTCGGTTGGTGTCACCCGAGATCGTGCACAGCAACGTGCCCGGCGACTCGGCCGTGCCGATCGATCGAAACCACTCGCAACCCCGGGCGATGATCGCCGGAACGTTGGCCAGCGTCTCGATGTTGTTGACGAGCGTCGGGTTGGCTCCCTGGTCACGATGGTCGAGGCTGCGGCCGGCCGACCATCCCATCTGCGGGCTGGTGGTGAACAGGCCGTAGACGTACGGTGGGAACTGGCGAGGGAGAGGATCCTCACCCTCGATGACCTCGAGGAGCGCTTTCTCCTCGCCGAACAGGTATTCCTCGGGACCGCCGACGATCGACACCTCGACCTCGGGCCACCAGCCGGCGCCGGCCGTCTCGACGATGGCATCCGACAGCCGCTCGATCTCGGCGGCGAACGACGCCTTGACCGCCACATAGGCCCGACGGGCACCCACCACGGCGGCCGAAATGGCCAGACCCTCGAGCATCGAGTAGGGGTTGTTCCGGAGGAGGTACCGGTCCTTGAACGTGCCCGGTTCGCCCTCGGCACCGTTGGCCACCACAAACCGTTCGCCGGCGGACGGACCACCGGCCACGATCGAGCGCCACTTCAGGCCCGTGGGGAATCCTGCACCGCCCCGACCACGGAGGCCCGAAAGCTCAAGCTCATCGAGAGCACGCTCCGGCCCCCGGTCGGCGAGTGCCCGCAGGCCGGCGCCTCCGCCCCTCGATTCGTAGGCGTCGAGGCCCAACACTTGTTCGTCGGACAGCAGGATCCTTCGGCGACCCATCCGATCAGCCCTTCCACGGTGGACGACAGATGCACTTCCGACCATAGCGTGGAGGAAAGTAGGACAACAGCTAACCACGACGACAACCGGAGTTCACCGACATGAGCCCTTCGAACGAAAAGAATCCGGCCGTACCGGAGAATCCCTCGCTGTATGGGTCGAACACCGCTCTCGCCATCGAAAACTTCCCGATATCGGGCGAGCCCATGCCCCAGGCGGTGCTCATCGCTCTCGGCCATGTCAAGGCGGCCGCGGCCACCGCGAATACGGAGTTCGAGGAGCTCACCGGCGTGTCGGTGCCGATGGCCGCCGCCATCACATCGGCGGCCGACGAGATCATCGCCGGTGGATGGGCCGACCAGTTTCCGGTGGACGTGTTCCAGACCGGATCGGAAACATCCACCAACATGAACATGAACGAGGTGATCGCCACCCTGGCTGAACGGCGACTGGGGTCACCGGTGCATCCCAATGACCACGTCAACGCCTCGCAGTCGTCGAACGACACGATTCCCTCCGCCATCCGGGTCGCCGCACTGACGGTCCTCGTCCACCACCTGCTTCCCGCCCTGCGGTCGCTGGAGGAGGAGCTGGCGGGCGCAGCCACCCGGTTCGATTCGGTGGTCAAGGCCGGGCGGACCCACTTGATGGATGCCACGCCCATCATGCTGGGCGACGAGTTCACCGGCTACCGCTTTGCGATCGGAGAGGCTGTGGATCGGCTTACGTCGAGCGTCGGGCGCGTCGGGGCGTTGCCGCTCGGAGGAACAGCCACCGGCAACGAGTTGAACGCGCCCGTCGGCTACGCCACCAGGGCCGTTGACATCCTGGCCGAGCGAACCGATCTGGATCTGACGGTGGCAGCCAACCACTTCGCGGTGCAGGGCGGTCAAGATTCGCTCGTGGAGTTGTCGGCTCAGTTGCGGAATCTCGCCGTCACGTTGTTCAAGATCGCCAACGACGTTCGCTGGCTCGGTAGCGGGCCGAGAACCGGTTTGAGCGAGCTGATCCTTCCCGAGCTCCAACCGGGCTCGTCGATCATGCCGGGGAAGACGAACCCGGTGATCTGCGAAGTGGTCCTCCAGGTGTGCGCCCAGGTCTTCGGCAACGATGCCGCAATCGCCTTCGCCGGCTCGCAGGGCGATTTCGAGCTCAACGTGTTCCTACCGTTGATGGCCCGCAACCTGCTCGACTCGCTGACCCTGCTGACATCGGCCACGACGGTCTTCGCTGCGCTGTGTTCCGACCTCGAGGCAAACGAGGCTCAATGCCGGGCCTATGCCGACGCCACGCTCGCCGGGGCGGCCCGACTCAACCTCGAGATCGGTTATGACGCAGCCGCTCACGTCGTGAAGGAGGCCCATCGCACCGGCCGGACGGTCCTCGATGTGGTGGTCGACCGAGGACTGCTCGATCCGGATCGGGCCCGGCGCGTGCTCGATCCATCGCTGCTGGCTCGACCGAACAGTACCGGGCCTCAGTGAACATCGGAACATCGGGGCCGGCAACACTCAGTGGTTGCCGAGATCCAGGTCCGCCAACACTGCCTCGTCCTGCCGGCTGGGCCGGCCGAACACCAACGGCCCCTCGGGCGTTGTGTACTCTGGAACCGCGGATCATCGGGTCGGCCGCGAACGCCGACGTCTCGAGCGATGAGGCCGACAACCCTGGAGGTAGCGATGGCAGCAGGTGGGAACAGCAGAGCGGTCCAGTCCGTTCCGGTCCTCTGAGCGAGCGAGGGCGGGGCGGTGACGGCAGGGATCGAGCGGGAGGGATTGTTTGCAGCCGCCTGTCCGGAGGCCCCCGCCCGAGGGTCGATCACCGTGGGATGGCGATCGGTCGGCTTCGTCCACTGGGCCTACGATCCCGACGTGGTGGCCCGGCTACTGCCACCGTCGGTCGGAGTCGATCTCTACGGCGGACGGGCGTGGGCCGGCTACCAGTTCCTGACGGTGGCACCGGGCCGCCTCCGACACCGCGACTCCCGGCTCGACCGACTGCCCCGGCTACCCCACGTTCGCCTGCGACCGGAGGTGGCCGAGGTTCGCGCGGTGGTCGCGGTGGTCGACCGGGTCGGCCGGCCCGGACTCTGGCTGTTGTCGGTCGACACCAATCGGAGGTTGGTGGCGGCCGGGTTTCGACGGTGGCTCAACCTGTCGGCGTACGAGGCCGAGTCACGTTTCTCGTCCGCCGGTGATCGAATCGAGTACTGGACCCATCGCCCGGACGGGACGACGGCCCGGCTCAAACTGGCCAGAGGGCCCGAGACAGCCCCGACCGACGTCGAGCGCTTCCTCACCGCTCGCTGGCGGATCTTTCTGCCGCCTCGGTGGTGGGATGCACCCGACGAGATCCGAACCATCACAACCGTTCACGAGCCCTGGGTCCTGCATCGGGCCTCGGTCGAGTTCTTCGACGACGAGGTCCTCATCGCGGCGGGCCTCCCTCCTTCCGTCGGTCCGGGCCAGGCCCTCTGGTCGCCGGGCACCTCAGTGGAACTCAGCCGACCTCAGGGCGAATGACCGCCAGCTGCGGATCCTGGTGAGGTTGTCAATCGTCGACGCTGTCGACGAGGAACGAGATCCGCACAAGGGCACCCCACTCATCCATGTTGTCGCCGCGAAGACCGACGGACACCACGTCGAGGGCCTTGACGTCGCGAATGCTCTTGGTCGCCTCGGCGAGTGCGTTCTTCACCGCCGCATCGGAACTCTCCGACGACCGACCGACGACCTCGATGATCTTTGTCACTGCCATGGTGTTGCCTTTCGTGGTTGACGTCTCCCCTCAGTCGACCCTACTCCCGGAGGTCGTCGGGCACCAGCGGCTTTGAACTGCGTTGGTCTTTGGCCACAATGGAAGGGTGCTGATCGTTCTCTCCCCCGCCAAGTCGCTCGACTACGAGTCACCGCTGGCCACATCGAAATCGTCCGAGCCCCGAATGCTCGATCAGGCCTCCGAGCTGGTCGAGGTGATGGCCAAGAAGTCGCCCCGCTCCCTGAAACAGATGATGGGTATCTCGTCGGACCTGGCCGAGCTCAACCACGAACGTTTCCAGGATTGGGAGGTGCCGTTCCCCGAGGGGTCGGCCCGCCCGTCCATCCTCGCCTTCAACGGCGACGTCTACATCGGACTCGACGCCGGTTCGTTCAATCAGCGCGACTTCTCCTACTCCCAGAAGGTGCTTCGGATCCTGTCCGGCCTCTACGGGGTGTTGCGGCCGCTCGATCTGATGATGCCGTACCGGCTGGAGATGGGTTCGAAGCTGAAGACGAAAAAGGGTACGGACCTCTACGGGTTCTGGGGTTCCAGCATCACCGAGATGCTGAACACCGATCTCGCCGCCAGTCCCAGCGAGAAGGTGCTCGTGAACCTGGCGTCCAACGAGTACTTCAAGTCGGTCCGTACCGATGAGCTCGAAGGGCCCGTCGTCTCGCCCGCCTTCCTCGACGCCAAAGGCGACGGTGACTTCCGCACCGTCAGCTTCTTCGCCAAGAAAGCCCGCGGTTCGATGGCGGCGTGGATGGTGCGGGAGCGAATCTCCGACGTCGACCAGCTCGCCAAGTTCGACGGTATGGGATACGCCCACGATCCCGCCCGCTCGACCGACGATCGTCCGGCCTTCACCCGGCGCAACCCGTCCTAGTCGTTGCCGGCGACGGCTCGCCCGCCCGGCCGATCCGCCCTGTCCAGCCCGCTTCGCCGTCCTCAGCCGATGACCGTCACCCGATCCATCCTGCTACTCGGCGGTGTGCGCAGCGGCAAGAGCTCGCTGGCCGTGACCATCGGCCAGGGCTGGCGGGGCCCGGTGACGTTCGTGGCCACCGCCCGAGCGCTCGACGACGACATGGCCGTCCGCATCGACCGTCACCGTCGGGAACGACCGGGCCACTGGACCGTCCTGGAGTGCCCCGAACTCCGTGCCGACGAGCTGCCCACCGAGCCGGGCGGCCTGATCATCGTCGACTGCATCACCGTCCTGGTCGCCAACCTGCTGTTCGCCGGCCTCGACGATGACGCGGTGGTCGACCGGGTCACGGCCATCGGCCGGGCGCTGTCACGTCGAGCGGCGGTCGTTGTCAGCAACGAGGTCGGGATGGGTGTGCATCCGGCGACCGAACTCGGGCGTCGCTACCGTGATCTGCTCGGGTCCTGCAACAAGGCCGTGGCGGACTCTCTCGACACCAGCTATCTGGTGATGGCCGGTCGAGCGCTCCGGCTCGACGATGGCCACGGTATTCTGCACGCCATGGGAGTCACCCGATGACCGACTCGGACCTCGGCCGGTCTCACTGGCAGGCCCGTCTTGCCGCCGACCTCGCCGCGGCACCGCCGGCCGACGTCGCGAGCCGTCACGCGGTGGCCGAGCGGGTGGCCGACATCCTCCGTCCCGCCGGGGCTCTGGCCCGCCTCGACGAGGTTGCCGTCTGGCTCGCCGGCTGGCAACGCACGGCCACTCCAGCGGTGGAGCGACCGGCGGCGATCATCTTCGCCGGCGATCACGGCGTCGCCTCGCTGAGCGCCTACCCGGCGGAGGTCACGGGGGCGATGGTCGAAGCGTTCGAGAAGAACCGGGCGTCGATCTCGGCGATGGCCGCGGCAGTCGGAGCCACGGTCGACGTGGTCGACGTGGGCGTCGGCGCCCCAACCGGCGACATCAGGATCGAGCCGGCGATGGATCAGGACCGGCTCCAGCGTTCGTTCGATCGGGGCCGGGCGGCGGTGGCCTCGCTGAGCGACGACTACGGCGAACGTGACGGTGTCGACCTCCTCATCGTCGGCGAGATGGGGATCGGGAACACGACGGCGGCCGCAGCGGTGATCTGCGCTCTGCTCGGCTGTCCGGCGGACATGATCGTCGGACGGGGTACCGGAGTCGATGACGAGGGCCTCGCCCGGAAGATCGGCGCCGTGTCCGCAGCAGTCGCTCGATTCCACGAGCAGCTGCCGGAGGTGCCCGGGACCGGGAGCGGCGGTCGGAGCCTGCGAACTCACGTCGGCCCGACGACCAACGACGCGACCACCGCGCTGGAGGCGCTGCGTCAGCTGGGCGGCACCGAGCTGGCGGCCATGGCCGGTGCGCTGGTCGAGGCCCGCTGTCGCTCGTTACCGGTGTTGCTCGACGGGTTCGTGGTCGGCGCCTCGGCGATGGTCGTCCAACATCTCCACCCCGAGGCGTCGCGGCACCTGTGGGCCGGACATCGCTCGGGCGAGCACGGCCACGCCGCCGTGCTCGATCACCTCGAACTCCGTCCGCTGCTCGACCTCGACCTCCGTCTCGGCGAGGCGTCAGGAGCAATGGCCGCCGTGCCGCTGGTGCGGATGGCCTGCGCCCTGGTCACCGAGGTTCCGACCTTCACCGAGTGGTTCGGGTCGGCCTCCGTCGAGCAATCCGGGCAGCAGGGCTCCTGAGGCTCGGTTGACGGCAGGTCTGCGCACCGCTGTCGGGTTCCTGACCCGTATTCCCATGGGCGAGACCGAGGGAGTGCTGGCCCGGGCGGTCGGCTGGTTCCCGACCGTGGGCGCCATGATCGGGCTGGCCCAGGGCCTGGTTCTGGTGGCGGCCGTGCGGTTCGTCGACCCGCTCCTGGCGGCGGCGATGTCGGTGGCCGCGTCGACGCTCATCACCGGCGCCTTCCACCTGGACGGTGTCGCCGATGTGGCCGACGCCTTCGGTGGCGGATGGACACGGGAACAACGTCTGGCGATACTCAAGGACTCCCGGCTCGGCACCTACGGCACGGCCACGGTGGTGATGGTCCTGCTCATCGAGGTGGCGGCGTTGACGACGATCGTCGAGCGGCGCGCCGTCGAGGTCGTGATCGCTGTCATCTGTGCGCACGCCGTGTCCCGAGCGGCGGCCGTGGTCACCATGCGGGTGGCCCGCCCGGCCACGATCGACGGGATGGCCGCGGCGTACGTGGCCGAGGCCGGGCCTCGGGCGCTCTCGATGGCGCTGACGGTCGCTGCCGCGATCCTGCTCGGCTTCGCCCTGCTGGTGGGCGATGGCATGGTGGCCATCATCGTGATGATGGCAGCAGTCGTCGTCGCCGTTGCGATCGCCAGTGCGGCCATGATCACCCTCGCCAACCGCAAGATCGACGGCATCACCGGCGACGTGCTCGGTTCGGTTCAACAAATCAGCGCACTGGCCGTCCTCGTCGTACTGGCCGCACACTAGCGATTCCTCGTTTCGGATTGATCGACACGATCCCCCCAACGGTCGTCCAACTTGTAGCGACTTTCGTGCCGTTACGGGCGAGCTCCTGGCCGCAGATCGCTACAAGGTTGGACAGGATTCCCCCCATCTGGTCCCCCAACTCCGACGCCTCCGCCGCCGTCACTCGACCCGCAACACGTCGCCCCGCCGCCGTGGCCGCAATTGCTGCTCTGTCGAACCGTGGCGCCGAACCAACAACGGTCGCCGTCTCCTCGGAGCAGGTGATGCCGTTGGTCGGGAACGCTGACCAATTCTTGACAGAGTCCAGAATTGGCCACTATGGTGCAGTTTGTGCCCGGCGAACCAACACCAGACCTCGCAGCAGTGCTCCGGGGCCATGGTGTCCAGGTCACCGCACAGCGCCTCGCCGTGCTTCGCGCCGTGTCGGCCCATCCGCACATCAGTGCGAATGAAGTGGCCGAGAAGGTTCGTGAGGAGATCGGGGCGATCTCTCGGCAGTCGGTCTATGATTCGTTGACCGTCCTGACCGACAACGACATCATCCGTCGGATTCAGCCCGCAGGCTCGCCCACCAGATACGAGGATCGAGTTGGTGACAACCACCACCATCTCGTCTGCCGAAGCTGCGACCGCCTGGTCGATGTCGACTGTGCCGTGGGCGACACCCCATGCTTGACGCCCGTCGACGACTGGCGATTCGACGTGCACGAGGCCGAGGTCATCTACTGGGGCGTCTGCCCTGATTGCCAGGCTTCGGCCGCCTGAAATTCCGAGACCTCCGCCAAGAGATCTCGCCAACCATCCACCGACCGTCAACCCGACCTGAATACAGGAGAATTGATGTCCGACAGTCCAACGACCACACCCGAATGGGGAGCTCTCACCTCCGGTGAGGCCCAGTCCAACGAGAAGTGGTGGCCCAACCAACTGAAGCTTGGGATCCTCCACCAGAATCACCCCAACTCCAATCCCTTCGGCACCGACTTCGACTATCGAGCCGCGGTGGCGGACATAGACTTCGACGAGTTGACCCGTGACGTCGACGCTCTCATGACCGACTCCAAGGAGTGGTGGCCGGCCGACTGGGGTCACTACGGCGGCTTCTTCATCCGGATGAGCTGGCATGCCGCCGGAACGTATCGAGTCCACGACGGCCGTGGTGGAGCCGGTACCGGCGCCCAGCGGTTCGCTCCACTGAACTCCTGGCCCGACAACGGCAACCTCGACAAGGCCCGTCGACTTCTGCTGCCCATCAAACAGAAGTACGGTCGAGCCATCTCGGATGCCGACCTCTTCGTCTTCGCCGGCAACCGAGCCCTCGAAACGATGGGCTTCAAAACCTTCGGCTTCGCCTTCGGCCGGGCCGACATCTGGGCACCGGAGGACGACGTCTACTGGGGTCCCGAGAACGTCTGGCTCGACGACAAAGACGAACGCTACACCGGCTCGTTCGAAACCGGCGACCGCGAGCTCGACTCGCCGCTGGCCGCCGTGCAAATGGGTTTGATCTACGTCAACCCGCAGGGTCCCAACGGCGTGCCCGACGCCCTCAAGTCGGCCATGGACATCCGCGAGACCTTCGGCCGGATGGCGATGAACGACGAGGAGACCGTGGCGCTGACCGTCGGTGGCCACACGTTCGGCAAGATGCACGGCAACGGCCCGGAGGAGGCTGTGGGCGTCGAGCCCGAAGGGGCCGGCATCACCGAGCAGAACTTCGGTTGGGTCAACTCGCATGAGACCGGCCTCGGCCAGTTCACCGTCACCTCCGGCCTGGAGGGTGCCTGGACCCCGACCCCCACCCAGTGGGACAACAAGTACCTCGAGACGATCTTCTCCCACGAGTGGGAGCTGGTCGAATCGCCGGCCGGCGCCAAGCAGTGGCAGCCGACCGAGGTCAAAGAGGGCTTCATGGTTCCGCCGGTCGAGGAGGGCGCACCGTGGACCAAGCCGACCATGTCGACCGCCGACATGGCCATGATCACCGATCCCGCCTACCTGGAGATCTCGAAGCGTTTCTACGAGAACCCCGACCAGCTGGCCGATGCCTTCGCCCGAGCCTGGTTCAAGCTGCTCCACCGTGACATGGGCCCGGCCATCCGCTACGTGGGTCCGCAGGTTCCCGACGAGGAACTGGTGTGGCAGGACAACGTTCCCGCCCACGAGGGTCCGATGATCGGCGACGCCGAGATAGCCGAACTGAAGTCGACCATCCTCGACTCCGGCCTCTCGACCGAGCAGCTCGTGTCGACCGCTTGGGCCTCGGCTTCGACCTACCGCAAGACCGACTACCGTGGTGGCGCCAACGGCGCCCGGATCCGACTGGCGCCCCAGGCCGACTGGGACGTCAACATCCAGGCCGGTGTGAACACGGTCATCGCGAAGCTGGCCGAGATCCAGTCCGAATTCAACGCCAAGGGCGGCCCGCAGGTTTCGCTGGCCGACCTGATCGTGCTGGGTGGTGGCGCCGCCATCGAGGCCGCGGCGTCCGCCGCCGGTCACGACATCACCGTCGCCTTCAGCCCGGGCCGGACCGACGCAGACCAGGAGAGCACCGATGTCGAGTCGTTCGACTACCTCGAGCCGAAGGCCGACGCGTTCCGCAACTACGTGGCCAAGGAAGGCCCCGTCCCGACCGAGCACCTCATGATCGACAAGGCGTTCATGCTGAACCTCTCGGGTCCGGAGATGACCGCCCTCGTCGGTGGCCTCCGGGTGCTGGGCGCCAACGTCGGCAACGAGGGCCACGGTGTGTTCACCGACCGTCCTGGTCAGCTCACCAACGACTTCTTCACCAACCTGCTCGACATGGGCACCAGGTGGACGGCCGTCGGTGAGGCGGAGGACGTCTTCGAGGGTCGTGATCGGGCCACCGGCGAGCTCCGCTGGACCGGCACCCGCGTCGACCTGGTGTTCGGTTCGAACAGCCAGCTCCGTGCGCTGGCCGAGGAGTACAGCGCCGCCGCGGGTGGCCAGGAACTGTTCCTCGACCACTTCGTCGAGGGCTGGGTCAAGGTCATGAACAACGACCGGTTCGATCTCGACTGAGGATCGCCAGGATCGCCCCGTCCGAGGACCTTTCCGGTGGGACGCCACGATCGTGGCGTCCCACCGGCGCGTCCCGGATCGACATCGTCGGCACCTCTGCTACCCTTCTGCCTGAACCCTTCCGCCGTCGGTGACCATGGATCTGTCGCAAATCCCCACATCTGATTGGATCAACGCCATCTTCACCCTGGTGATCGGCCTGGCGATCGCCGGTGTGATCAAGCGGAGCATCAGGCTCGCCTCCGGGCCGTTGCGCCTGCAGGATGACGTTGCCCGCGTCTTGACCCGGGTCGCCATCAGCCTGGTGTTGGTCATCACCCTCATCGGGGTGTTGTCCGAGCTCAATGTGGAACTCGGTCCCCTCGTCGGTGCTCTCGGCATCGGCTCGGTGCTCATCGCCATCGCGTTGCAACCGGTGCTCGGCAACCTCGTGGGCTCGGTGGTGCTCGACGCCCGTCGCCCGATCCGGCGAGGTGACCAGGTCCACTCCAACGGGCACTCCGGCACCGTCATGGACATCACCGGCCGGGCCGTCGTGGTGAAGACCTTCAACGGCGAGGTCGTGTATCTTCCGAATCTGAAGGTGCTCGATGAGCCGCTCGTCAACCAGACCCGCGACGAGTACCGCCGCACCAATCTTGGTTTCCAGGTGTCCTACGACACCGATCTGCGGTCGGCGCAGAAAGCACTGGTCGGTGTCCTACGGACGCTGCCCGCGCTCGAGCTCGCGCCCCCGGCGGAGGTCATCGTGACCGGGTTCGGCGAGTCGGGGGTCAACATGGAAGCTCGATTCTGGCACCCGAGTGAAGAGCTGACCGCCCGCTGGGTCATCAGCGAGGTTGCCATTACGATCCGGGAGACGCTGGCGGCCGAGAACATCACCATCCCGTTCCCGCAGCTTGTCGTCCACAACGGTGTGCTCGGCCCGCCGGCCGACCGCACATCTGTGAACGGTCGGGCCCGCCTGCCCGAGGCGGCCGAGTCCGAGCCGGCCGAGCCCGAGGCGGCCGAGTTTGACGACATCGCAGCCGCAGAGGAGCCTCAGGCCAGGTAGGGCATCAACCCAGGTACGACAGAGCCATTGCCGCATGGGCGGCGATGCCCGTGGCCATGGCGTCCTCGTCGATCCGCATGTGGTTTGAGTGGCACGCGTGGGCGTGACTCGGCTCCAGGTCGGGCGGGCACACACCGAGCATGGCCATCGCTCCGGGCACTCGATTGAGCACGTAGCTCCAGTCCTCCGCCGCCATCGCCGGATACGTCATCTCAACGGTCCGCTCCGCACCGACGAGATCCGACAGCACGTCCAGCGTGTAGCGGGCGAAGTCGTCGTCGTTGACGGTCGGCCCGTAGCCCCGCTCCACTACGAATTCGCCGCGGCATCCATGCGCGGAGGCGACCCCCTCGACCACGCGGGGCACCGACGCCAGCACCTGTTCTCGGGTCTTGTCCGACACCGTCCGCAGCGTGCCGACCAGCTCGGCCTGCTCGGGGATGACATTGTCGGTCGTCCCGGCGCTGATCTTGGCGATCGTGAGGACCGCCGGCTCGAAGATGTTGACGGTCCGGGTGATATGGGTCTGCAGGGCGGTGACGATCTCGCAGGCCACGGGGATCGGGTCGGTGGCAAGGTGAGGGGCCGATGCGTGACCGCCCTGGCCGCTCACCGTGATGTACAGTTCGTCGGCCGAGGCCAGGAGCGGACCGGGTTTGGTGGCCAACGTCCCCGATTTGTGATTCGGGCTGATGTGGAGGGCGAAGGCGGCGTCGACCGTCGGGTTCTCGAGCAGGCCCTCTTCGATACAGAACTTGGCGCCGTGGTGCCCCTCCTCCCCCGGCTGGAACATGAACTTGACGTTGCCCCGAAGGTCGTGCCGGCGCTCGTGCAGCAGGCGGGCCGCGCCGACGAGCATTGCCACGTGGGAATCGTGGCCGCAAGCGTGCATTGCGCCGGGAACCGTGCTGGCGAACGTCTCGCCGGTCTCCTCGGTCATCGGTAGCGCGTCCATGTCGCCCCGAAGCAGGATCGTCGGCCCCTCGCCGTCGCCGGCCAGCGTGGCGACAACCGACGAGAGCTTCTCCCCGGTCTCGACCATCAGGTCCAGCCCCGACAGGGCATCGAGCACCTTGGCCTGGGTCTTCGGCAAGTCGAGGCCGATCTCGGGTTCGGCGTGTATTCGCCTGCGCAGCTGCACGGTGTCGGCCAGTAGCTCCCGGGCCTCGGCCAGCAGTCGGATCGGGTCAAGTGCAATGCGTGCGCTCATACCGCAACGTTAACGGAGCCGTGATCGCCGGACCGAATCCCTGCGTCCTGGGGCCCGGAGACGGGAAACGACCGATCACCGGGCGAACTCGAGCAGAACATCCATCGGATTCTTGTCGTCGGTGTTCGGCGTTCGGGACACGCCGACGGGGGTCACCCCTTCGGCCAGGTCGACTCGGCTCCCGACCACCACGATGTTGCCGCCGGAGCGGACGTAGCCGCTCGCCGGGAACGAGGTGGCCGTGGCCGACGACAGCGCCTTGAACGGCCCGCTGCCAGGCCCGTCGATCGCACTGATCATATTGAGATACATGGTGCCGTCGGGGGTGAGGATCCGGTTGACCTCGTCGAAGAACTCGACGGTCGTGAGGTGGGGCGGTACATAGCGTGGGCCGGCGAAGGCGTCGATGACGATGACGTCGTAGGTGTCGGATTCCGCGGTGGTGACGAAGCGTCGGCCGTCGTCGATCACGGTCTCACCCTCGAGCAGGCCGAAGTGCTCATCGGACACGTCGCGGACGATCGGGTCGAGTTCGACCTCGGTCACCGTCGCTCCCCGGTTCTCCAGGGCGTTTGCCAGGGCGTGGCCGGCGCCACCGATGACCAGGGCCCGTTTCCCGCTCACGTCACCGGCCAGACCGAGAATGGTGGTGGCGTAGCCGAAGCGGGGCTCGCCGGTGGCCAGCGTGACCTCGGACTCATACGTGGGCCCAAGATGGAAGCGGAGGTACGAAGCGTCGTCGGTGTAGACGCGGATCGTCTGGAATCGACCCTCCTCCTGGGCGACCAGACGGTCGGACTGACCCCGCCACCGCCAGTCGGGCAGCGGGACGAGGGCGACGAACAGGGCCAGGGCGAGGCTGACGGGCCGCAGACTTCGCCAGGTCACCGCCAGCACGGCCAGGTAGCCGGCGACGAACAACCGGATCATGCCCGACATCCCGAGCAACGGGATCAGGTAGGCCAGGCCGAGCAGCGCTCCGATGATCCCGCCGATACTGCTGATCGCGAACACCGAGGCGGCGGCGGCCGACATCGAGCCGGTACCCCGCTCCTGCCAGACCGCGCCGACGAGGATCTGGGACTCCATGCCGAACAGCACGAATGCGGGACCGAATGCGAGAAGGGCGATGATCCCCACCGCTCCGAAGCTGAGCCCCGATGACGGCTCGAGGAGCGAGATGACCCAGGTCGCCCCGACGAGCCAAAGCGCATTGGCACCGACGACGAACGGGAGGATCCGCCCGAGGGCCGGGAGGGCGATGACCCCGCCGAAGCTGTACCCGAGGGCCAGACCGCCGAGGCTGACGGAGAGGACGGCGGCCCACAGCCCGGTGGTCGGACCGAAGTAGGAGGCGAGCATCCGGGATGCGTTGACCTCGAGCGCGACGGAGGCCACACCGCTGTAGAAGGCGAGTACGAGATACCCGTACACCGTGAATGTGTCCCGGCCACCGCCGGTTGTCGACACCACCCGGGCGCCTTCCGGTTCGGTTACCGGTTGGACGGCGCCGATCCGTCCGGCGACCAACGCCGCCGTGGCGAGCAACACGCCGAATCCACCGAGGCTGAGCGAGATGCCGACGTACGGGGCGAGGTAGAACGCGCTCACCAGCCCGCCGACCACGTTCGCGATCGTGCCCAATCCGAACACCGACGCCGCTGTGACCGTGTTCGTGTCCGTCGTCATCGATGAGCCCTGGCCGTGGTGTCCGTCGCCCAGCGCCTGGATGGCCAGCGGGGACACCGTGCCGAGCAGCAACGAGGGAACGCCGACGAGCAGAACGGCCACCGGAACCAGCCAGAGCGAGGCGGGCACGACTCCGTCGACCACTCCCGAACGCAGTATCGCGGCCAGCAGAATCAAATAGGCCGCCGTCCCAGTCAGGGTGGTGGACATCAGTCGACCGGGCGTGGTCGTCGGTCGACCACCCCAGCGGTAACCGACGGCCAGGCCGGCCAGCGCAGCCGCGACAACGGCCGCCGCCGTGGCCGTACCCGAACCGAAATAGGGGTGGAGGAGACGAGGAGCCAGTACCTGGAGACCCAGGGTCACCAGCCCTCCGACCACGACCGGGTACCGGACTGCCGCGCGCATTGGCCCAAGCCTATGCTGGAGATCGGTCCCTGCAGCCTTCGGAATGCCGCCGATCCCGATTCCGATTTTCGGTGTGCCGGCCTGTCAGGCTGTCAGCCTGTCACGCCGAGAGCGGCGGGGAGGATGCCGGACAGCGTCGAGTCCCAGTCGTCGATACCACAGCCGTTGTTGCGGGTGATGACGACGTCGACGGGCTGCTCGTCGAGTGTTCCGGTGATCGCCGCCTCGTCGGGGCCTCCATAGATCTCGGTGCAGACCCTGTCGCCGGGTGGGCCGTCGAACAGGAGGGTGCGGACGGCGTCGTCGGTGAGCGCGGTACACGCCGTCTGCTCGTTGAGACCTTCGACCGCCGGGGTGATGGTGGCGGTGTCACCGAGGCAGGAGATGGTGTAGGACACGGGGTCGGCGTCCGGGTGGGTGATCCTGATCTCCAGGGTTCCGACCGGGTACGGTCCGCCGCCCAGGGGCAGTTGATCGTCGGGGTTGTCGGCGCCGTTGTCGGCGCTGTCGTCGCCACCGCCGGCGACGGTCGTGTCGTCGCCAGAGCAGGCGGTCAGGACCAACAGGACGACGGCCACGGCCAACGCTGTGGTGAGGGGGAATGCACGCTTCTTCATGTTCTCTTGGACGACAGTAGCATCGCCCGGGTTCCCGAGTGTCACGACAAATATTGACGGCGACCTCCCGAACGCCTACACCATTCACGGTGAGCGATCTCGAACAGACCGGGCGACGTCTCCAGCAGGCGACCATCGCCTGGAACATGATGGAGGTGTTCGTCACGGTCGGTCTGGGATTGGCCGCCGGGTCGCTGGCCCTGGTTGCCTTCGGCCTCGATTCGCTGATAGAGGTGTTCGCGTCCCTGGTGGTGCTGTGGCACCTGCGGTCGACTCGGACGACTGGCCGAGATCGCCTGGCCTTACGGCTCGTGGCGGGAGCCTTCGCCGTGCTCGGCGTCTACCTGGCGATCAATGCGATTCGGTCGCTTCTCGCCCAAGATGTTGCCGAGTCCTCGCCGCTCGGTATCGCCTACCTGGCGGTGACGGCCCTTGTGATGTTCACCCTGGCCCGCTGGAAGAAGAGTGTCGGCGGCAAACTCGGCAGCGAACCGTTTCTGGCGGAGGCCTCCCTGACGTATCTCGACGGCTGGCTGGCCACCGGCATCCTCACCGCCCTGGTTCTCAATTGGGCGCTGGGCTGGTGGTGGGCCGACCCGCTGGCCGCGCTCGTACTCGCTGCGATCGCCGTCAAGGAGGCCGCAGAGGTTGCGCTTGCGAAGGAGCCCGAGTTGGCCGCCGCACCTTGAAACCCACTGCCCGAGGCCAAAGGTGTCCGGTGCTCCGCCCGCGTCGGATTTCGTCACGAGCTGCGGCGGTAGACGTTGTACGTGCTGAGCGGTCGGGGGTCGGGCTGGAACCAGGCGGTTTCACCCCGAGTCCGGCCACCGGCCGCTCACACGAACAAGTTCGCCATGACCCACACGAGGCCCGCACGCGCACGAGTTCCGCCACAGGGGCGGAACTCTGGGTGAGCTCCTCCGGAGCCCACACGACAAGCCATGACCCACACGAGGCCCCCACGCGCACGAGTTCCGCCACAGGGGCGGAACTCTGGGTGAGCTCCTCCGGAGCTCACACCGTGGGCCGGGTAGTCTAAAACTGACGGTGATGCGTGACAGTTGGTCTCTCGACTAGAGAGGCTGTCATGAACGAACAAGAGCTGCAGCGGCAGGCTAAGCATCGACTGGCGATCCTGCGTCACGCCGAGGAGGTGTCGGGTAATGTGGCGGCGACGTGCCGGTACTACGGGATCAGCCGAACCCGGTTCTACCGGTGGCGGCGCCGCTACGACGAACAGGGCCTGGCCGGCCTCAAAGACAAGTCCCGGCGACCCCACACCAGCCCGAACGCCACCCCGGAAGAGGTGATCGGCAAGGTCGTTCATCTTCGTCAGCACTACCACTTCGGGCCGTTGAAGATCTCGATGTACCTGAAGCGCTACCACGACATCGAGATCTCCCAATCCGGGGTGTGGCGGATCCTCAAACGTCTGGACATGAACCGGCTACCGGCCTCCCAGCGGCACAAGGCGCATGCCAAACGGTGGAAACGCTACGAGAAACAACAACCCGGGCACCGCATCCAGATGGACGTCAAATTCATCGCTCCACTGGAGGGGTCCCGAAAGCCTCGCTACTACCAGTTCACCGCCATCGATGACTGCACCCGACTCCGAGTGCTGAAGATCTACGACCGTCTCAACCAAAAGACCGCCATCCAGTTCCTCGACTACGTCTGCCAGAAACTCCCGTTCCGGATCGATGTCATCCAAACCGACAACGGCGTCGAATTCGGCTCCCAGTTCCACTGGCACGTCTTGGACCGCGGCATCCAACACGTCTACATCAAACCCGCAACACCAAGACTCAACGGCAAAGTGGAGCGATCACACCGCATCGACGGCGAAGAGTTCTACCGGCTCCTCGACGGCCAAGTCATCGACGACGCCGAAGTGTTCAACCAGCGGCTCGAAGAATGGGAGGACTACTACAACTTCGACCGCCCCCACGGCGCCCTCGGTGGACAGACACCCTACGAACGACTACTACAGAAAACACAACCCAACGAGACCCCGCTGTAGCGGAGCCCCGTCAGTTACACACACCGTGGGCCGGGTAGGATTTGAACCTACGTAGGCGAAGCCGGCGGATTTACAGTCCGCTCCCTTTGGCCACTCGGGCACCGACCCAGGAACGATCAGGGTACCGTCTCCGACGGCCATCGTCGCCCGATTTCGGCAGAAGTTTGGCGTGTTGCGAGGACAGCCATCGAGCACCCCAAAGCGCCGGATCAGGCGTCGAATCCTCTAGGTTGGGAGCCATGCCAAGCTTTGACGTTGTCTCCGAAATCGACATGCAAGAGGTTCGCAACGCCGTTGATCAGACGAGCCGAGAGGTGACCAACCGCTTCGACTTCAAGGACACCAACTCCACCATCGAACTCAACGACAAAGACATGACAATCACGCTCGAGTCGGCCAGTCGGGATCGCCTCATCGCCTTCCGGCAGGTGCTGGAGGAGAAGATGGTGAAGCGAAAGATCTCTCTCAAGTCGCTCGACTTCGGCGACATGGAGGACGCTGCGGGCGGCCGGGCCAGGATGCGGGTGTCACTCAAGGCGGGAATCTCGTCGGACATGGCGAAGAAGATCAACGGCCACATCAAGGACATGAAGCTGAAGGGGATCCAGTCACAGACCCAGGGCGATCAGGTGCGGGTGTCGGGCAAGAAGCGGGACGCCCTGCAGGAGGTCATCGCCGGCCTGAAGGAAGCCGACTTCGATCTGCCGCTCCAGTTCGAGAACTTTCGCGACTAGGCGAGCCGGGCATCCGGTCGACGTGACCGGCGGTGCCTCCCGGCCAGTCTACCGCCACTCCCCGGAGCGCAGGGCGGCGATTCGGGCCTCGGCCTGGGGATGCGTGGCGAACAGGTTGGAGAAGCTGACCTTGCGGTTGGCCAGCGGGTTCACGATGTAGTGGCTGGCTTGAGGCGGCGGCACCGACGACGGGATCCGCTGGGCGTAGCCGTGCAGCTTCTCGAGCGCCGACGCCAGCGGTTCGCCGTCGTTCAGCGTTCGGGCGGCGGCGCGGTCGGCCTCGAACTCCCGGCTTCGGCTGATGGCCATTTGGATCATGCCCGCGGCCAGGGGGGCGAGGATGGCGAAGGCCAGCAGGATGATCGGATTGCCGTCCTCACTGCGACGACGCCCGGTGAGGCCACCCCACATCGCCATGTTGGCGGCGTAGCTGATCGTGGTGGCAATCATGGCGGCGATCGAGCCGGTGAGAATGTCGCGATTGCGCACGTGGGCCAACTCGTGAGCCAGCACACCACGGATCTCGCCCCACGACAGCGTCTTCAAGAGACCTTCGGTCACACAGACGGCGGCATGATTCGGGCCCCGGCCGGTGGCGAACGCATTGGGCTGCTGTTCGGGTGAGACGTACAGTTTCGGCATCGGCATGTTGCTCAGCCCGGTCAGTTCCTCCATGATCTCGTAGTACTGGGGGATCTGCTCGCGGCTCACCTCGACGGCTCGCGCCGAACGGATCGCCAGTTTGTCGCTGAAGAAGTAGGATCCGCCGATCATCACCAGCGAGATGATGAAGGCAATGGTCAGACCACCCCGACCGAAGAGGGAACCGAACAGCATGATGATGCCGGCCAGAGCTGCCAGCAGGACCGCTGTCTTCACACCATTTTTCATGGTTTCAATCTACCGGCGGATCGAAAAGCCGGAGTAAAGATCGAGCACGTTCGGAGGACCCCGGGAGTGTCCCGGGGCCCGCTTCTCTCCCGAAACGCCCTAGCCGAGTCCGGCTTCATAGAAGGCTACGCGAAACGCCTTGATCTGATCGGCATCGGCCTGGGTTCCCCAGACGCCGAGCCCGCTGTCGGGCAGCTCGTCGAGTGTCCGGCACGGCTGGGGCGGATCGACCTGCGTGCTGAACACGGCGTCGATCTCGTCGTAGGTCATGGCGTCGACTCCCCGGGGCTTGGGGTAGACGGCGGCGTCGGCGATCTCCACCGGCTGACCGTCGAGGGTGAGGCCTTCGGCATAGAGACAGTGGCCCTGCCACAGCTCCCGCATGACCAGGATGTTGGAGCCGTCGGACGTTATGTGCCCGTTGTAGACCCAGCCGGGGCTGTGAACACTGTTGATCACCCGGCTCTCGACGGTGAAGATGTCGTCGGTGGTTAGGTCGACGGCAAGGATCGAGACCTCCCAGTGGTTGAGCGAGTCCAGTTCCTCCGGTGTCGCCATCCCCTCGAGACTCATGGCCCCGGTCTCGGCGTCATACGGGACGCCATACGATTCGGCCAGCGCCTTGACCCGTTCCGCCTCCAGGTCTTGACGGTTCACGAACTGATCGACCAGTAGGTACTGGCGACCGTCGATGGCGACCACATCGGTCGGCCAGCGCTGGGCGAACCCACCGGCGGGATCGGGGAAGCTGATCATGCCGGAACTTCCGGCGGCTCGAAGATGTTCGATCCCACTCGACGTCACCGTCAACCAGCCCCCGGTCCCGTCGGCCACGGAACTGCGGGAAGGCATCGCCAGCGCGTCGTCGGACGCAGCAGATCCTCCGTCCCCCTCGCCCGGTGCCACCGAAACGGTCTCGGCGCTGTCCTCAGCGGTGTCATTGGGGTCGTCCGCCTCGGCGAGATCATCGACCGAAGTGTCCGGCGTCGTCTCATCCTCGACCATCTCACCGTCTGGAGCGGGAACGGTCGTGTCGAGATCGGCAGCGTCGAGCCGGCCCTCCGAGGCGGAAAGGAGCGTTGTGTCGCCCTCCGGCCGAAGCGTAGTGAAGGCGGCGACACCGCCCAGGGCCACCAGGGCGACGGCGCCCAGCGATATGCCGATCTGCCGATTCCGGCGGATCCTCAGACCCCGGTTCCGGATCGAGCCGATGTCGGGGGTGATGTCGGTGTGGGACTGCCCGGCGGTCCGGAGCCGTTCCTCGAGTTGGTTCATGACTCTTGCTCCTCGTCGCTGCGATGGGTGGCGGGATGGCCGTCGCCAGGGTGGTTATCGGCTGTCTGGTCGTCCAACTTTTGCCGAAGCTGGGTGAGGCCACGATGGAGCCGGCTCTTGACGGTTCCGACGGAGAGACCGAGGGCCTCGGCGGTCTCGCGTTCGGAGTTGTCGAGGAGCAGGCGGAGCACGACAACCGAGCGAAGTCTGACCGAGAGATCGGCCAGCGCCGATGCGAGGTCGGGGTCGTGGTAGTGGAGGTGGCGGACTTCCAAGCTGGGAATCCGGGTCAGCAGCTCCCGTTCCCGATTGCCTCGCCACAGGCGGCGGCGGCCCCAGTTCACGCCGACCCGATAGACCCAGCCGGCCGGATTGTCCATGGCCCCGACCGTCTCCCATCGCTCGAACGCCCGGGCGAACGCCTCGTCGGCCGCCTCTCGACCGAGGTCATGACCGCCGAGACTCCAGGTCAGGGCGTTGGCCATCGACGAATACTCCGCCCGGCAGAATTCCTCGAACGTGCCGCCCAGCGGCTCACGCTCAGGCAAGATGCGTTCCCTCCGATGGCTGTCGGCGATGTCACCCAGGGTGTGCGAGTGGCTGACTTTCACACCCTGCTAAGTCACCGGTGGCTGAAAAGGTTCCCTGGTCTCGGTGTCATGGCTCTTCGGCAGGCGGTTCCCGCCCGGCCTCATCGCTCGAGGCCCCCAACCGCTGGGCCCCACCCGCTCGGCCTCTCAGTCTTCGTCGCCCCCTGCGGCGCCGGCGGCGATCTCGGCCACCACCGCAGGATCGGCGAGTGTGGTCGTGTCGCCCAGGGCCCGGCCGTCGGCCACATCACGAAGCAGGCGACGCATGATCTTGCCTGATCGCGTCTTGGGTAGGTCGGGCACGATGATCACCGTCTTCGGTCGGGCGATCTTGCCGAGCCGGACACCCACGTGCTCCCGGATCTCGTCGCCGAGTTCCTTCGACGCCTCGTGCGTGCCCCGCAGGATGACGTACCCGATGATGGCCTGACCGGTCAGGTCGTCATTGGCACCGACGACGGCCGCCTCGGCCACCGCCGGATGGTCGACGAGTGCCGACTCGACCTCGGTGGTGGAGATCCGGTGACCCGACACGTTCATCACATCGTCGACCCGGCCGAGCAACCACAGATAACCGTCGTCGTCGATCTTGGCGCCGTCGCCGGCGAAGTAGCGGCCCTCGAAACGGGACCAGTAGGTCTCGAGGTACCGCTCCGGGTTACCCCAGATCCCCCGCAACATCCCCGGCCACGGTCGGGCGATCGTGAGGTAGCCACCACCGACGGAGACCGGCTTGCCATCGTTGTCGACCAGCTCAGCGAACACCCCGGGAATTGCGTGACAGGCCGAGCCTGGTTTGGTGGTGGTGACCCCGGGCAGCGGGGTGATCATCTGGCCGCCGGTTTCGGTCTGCCACCAGGTGTCGACGATCGGGGTGTTGCCGCCGCCGATGTGCTCGTGGTACCACATCCAGGCCTCGGGGTTGATCGGCTCACCGACCGTGCCCATCACCCGCAGGCTCGACAGGTCGAACCGCTCGGGTTCCTGTGTGCCCCACTTCATGAACATGCGGATCGCCGTTGGCGCGGTGTAGAGCTGGGTCACCTTGTACTTCTCGATGATCTCCCAGAACCGACCCCGGTGGGGGGTGTCGGGCGTGCCCTCGTACATGACCGACGTGCAGCCGTTGGCCAGCGGGGCGTACACGATGTAGCTGTGGCCGGTGACCCAGCCGATGTCGGCGGCACACCAGTAGATGTCGGTGTCGGGCTTCAGATCGAAGACGTACTTGTGGGTGAAACACGTCTGGGCCAGATAGCCGCCCGTCGTGTGCATGATGCCCTTGGGTTTCGATGTCGTTCCCGAGGTGTACAGCAGGTAGAGCAGTTGCTCGGAGTCCATCGGCTCGGCCGGGCAGTCGTCGGAGGCGTCGGCCATGAGGTCATGCCACCAGTGGTCGCGGCCGTCGACCATGTCGGGGTCGAGATCGCATCGGTTGGCGACGATGACGTTCTCGACGGTTTCGGCGCCCCGGGAGAGCGCCTCGTCGACGGTGTGCTTCAGCGGGGCGGGCGCTCCCTTGCGGTTGCCGCCGTCGGCCGTGATGATCACCTTGGCCTTGGCGTCGTCGCAGCGGTCGATGATGGCGTCGGCCGAGAAGCCACCGAAGATCACCGAGTGGGCGACGCCGATTCGAGCGCAGGCCAGCATGGCGATGGGCAACTCGAGGATCATCGGCATGTAGATGGCGGCGATGTCGCCCTTCTGCAGGCCGAGGCCCTTGAGGACGTTGGCGAACTTCTTGACCTCGGTGAGGAGTTCGCCGTAGGTGATCGAACGGGTGTCACCCGGCTCGCCCTCGTAGTGGTAGGCGACCTTGTCACCCCGACCGGCCTCAACATGTCGATCCAGGCAGTTGGCGGTGATGTTCAGCTTCCCACCGACGAACCACTTGGCGTCGGGCAGATTCCACTCGAGGGTGGTGTCGAAGTCGGTGTCCCAGGTGATCAGCTCCCGAGCCTGGCGAGCCCAGAATGCCTCGTAGTCCGCCTCCGCCTCCTCGTAGAAAGATCGGTCCCTGGTGTTGGCCTGGGCGGCGAACTCGGCGGGAGGCGGAAACGTCCTACCCTCAACCTCATAGACTTCGATGGCTTCCGACATTCGCTTCAACTCCTCCGTTGCAGTGGGCCTGTTGATCTGTCCGGGTTTCGGGGGTCCCCCACGACCCATCCGATGTTAGTGCCACCGGGCGCAATCCTTCCATGGCCGGCCGACAACGGGATCCTCGCAGCCGCTGAGCGGGCTGTTCCGGCCGTTGAATGGCCGTGATGGAACGATCGTTCCGTGCCCCGATCAGCTGCGGGTCAGCCCGAAGGTCGTGGCCAGGGATGCGAACAGCATCTCCAGTCCGAACTCGAACACCGTGGCGTTGCCCGCCGTGGCGATGTGATCGAGAAACACGAGAAACTCCGGATTGGCTCCTTCCTCGACAACCTGGGTCGTGTCGTCAGCCTCGATACGCGACATCATGCCGATCTCGGTGGCGACATGCCCGAGCACGAATGCCACGCAGAAGTGGAACGTGCTGGCCGCCTGTTCCGTGGTGAGCCCGGCCATCTTGCAGCGGTCGAATGCCCACCCCATGACGGCCAGCGCGTTGTCGCTCGAGGCGCGATGCGTGGTGAACAGCTCCAAGGCGGCCGGATGACGGAGCAGAACATCATAAAAGGATCGGAGCGCCAACCGAAATGCCTGTTCCCAGTTCTGCTTGGGAATATCGGCTGGAAGTTCGATCTCGCCGTAAAGATTGTCGACAATGGCGGAGAGAAGGTCCTCCTTGTTGTCGATGTAGTGGTACAGGGACATCGCCTCTACACCGAGAGCCGCCCCGAGCTTTCGCATCGACAGGCCTTCGAGACCGTCACGGTCTATCAGCTCGAGCGCCGTCTCGGCGATCCGTTCACGGCTGAGCGTCGCTCGATCGGTCGCGGCCATAGATTCTCAATGCTACCGGTTTCCATCGGTGAGCGACCCGGAACCGCCTTCACCGGCGGTTTCGGCGGACTGCTGTGACCCTTCTTTGATGGGAGGCGGGCGGGATAGTCGATAGTGATATGAGATCTGATCGGGCTCGTAGCGATGCTCTCTTCCAACCGGACACGCCCACCTCGACAAACACGTTTCCGAACACGAACTGTCAAGTCTTGAACGATGATCGCTACACGACGTCAAGGAAAAGGTCCGACCGACGGTCACCGCATTTGCCGGGCACGCCTCGATGCATGACCGCGGAACACAGGCTGCACACAGGTCGGGGGCGGGCACAGGCTTCACGGGATCGGTCGATGCGTCCAGCATCCACAGTGCCCGATAGGCCGACCAGAGCCCGTACATCGGATCGATTCCCAGTCCGAGCGGCGAGGGTGCCTGCCACCTGAGATGCACAC
>JAOTVU010000148.1 GCA_029863385.1 Acidimicrobiia bacterium | reverse complement strand
CGAAATCGGGATCGATCCCCCGGCTCTATCGGCCGGCCCACCGTTGACTACCGTTGGGGACGCTATGAGCGCTGCCGTTTCCGACGCCGACCCCTACGCCGACGAGGACCACGACCTGATCCGAACCGAGATCCGCCGGCTGTGCGACGCCTACGGGAACGACTATTGGCGCTCGCTCGAACCCGACCGTTACCCGGAGGAGTTCGTCTCGGAACTAACCGACCAGGGATGGTTGGGATCCCTCATCCCCGAGGAGTTCGGCGGCGGTGGACTGAGCCTCGGCGGAGCGTCGGTGATCCTCGAGGAGATCTCGGCCTCCGGTGGCAACCCTTCGGCCTGCCACGCCCAGATGTACATCATGGGCACGCTGCTGCGCCACGGCTCCGACGATCAGAAGCAACACTACCTGCCGCAGATCGCCGACGGCCGCAAACGTCTGCAGGCCTTCGGCGTGACCGAACCGACCGCCGGTTCGGAGACCACCGCCATCCGCACCCGGGCCGAGCGCGACGGCGACGTGTGGCGGATCAACGGGCAGAAGATCTGGACCTCTCGGGCCCTCTACTCCGACATGATGTTGCTCCTGGCCCGCACCGCTCCGCCGTCCGATGATCCCGCCGAGCGGCTGGCCGGCATGTCGACGTTCCTGTTCGACCTTCGTGGCGGCGACGGCGAGCTGTTGCCCGGGCTCACCATCAACCCGATCGAGACGATGATGAACCACAACTCGACCGAGGTGTTCTTCGACGACGTCGAGATCCCGGCCGACTCGCTGGTCGGGGTGGAGGGCAACGGTTTCCGTCAGATCCTGGATGGCATGAACGCCGAGCGCATCCTGATCGCGGCGGAATGCATCGGCGACGGCACGTTCTTCCTCGACCGGGCCTCGGCCTACGCCAGGGAGCGGGTGGTGTTCGGCCGCCCGATCGGCATGAACCAGGGTGTGGCCTTCCCGCTGGCCAAGGCCTATGCCCACCTGGAGGCGGCGAACCTGATGCGGTGGAAGGCGGCCGAACTTTTCGACACCGGCCGATCGTGCGGGGCCGAGGCCAACATGGCGAAGATGCTGGCCTCAGACGCGTCGTGGGAGGCCGGCAACGCCGCCCTCAACACCCACGGCGGCTTCGGGTTCGCCACCGAATACGACATCGAACGCAAACTGCGGGAAACCCGCCTCTACCAGGTGGCTCCGATCAACAACAACCTCGTGCTGGCCTTCGTCGCCCAGAAGTGCCTCGGCCTTCCGAAGAGCTACTGAACCCGCTGTTAGTGTGGCCGGATGACCGAGCACGCGCAGGCTGATCGCAGCGACGCCGACTACGAATGGCTGGAAGAGATCGAGGGCGAGAAGGCCCTCGAGTGGGTGGAGGCGATCAGCGCCGAGACGCTCGCCGAGTTCGAGGCGTCACCTCGATTCGCCGAGTATCAGGACGCCGCGCTCGAGATCCTCGAGGCCGACGACCGGATCGCCTTCGGGGTGATCCGGGGTGATCAGGTCTACAACTTCTGGCAGGACGCCGAACACATCCGAGGACTGTGGCGGCGAGTCGATCGGGCCGGCTACGAGGTGGACGAACCGGCCTGGGAGATCGTGCTCGACCTCGATGAGCTGGCCGAGGCCGAGGACGCCAACCACGTCTGGAAGGGGGCGTCGGTCAGCGCCGACTACACCCGGGCCATGGTGATGCTGTCCGACGGGGGCAAGGACGCCGTCACCGTCAGGGAGTTCGACCTGGTGGCCTGCGAGTTCGTCGATGGCGGCTTCGAGCTGCCCGAGGCCAAGACCTTCGTGTCCTACGTCGACAACGACACCCTCCTCGTCGGCACCGACTTCGGCACCAACCTGGGCAAGGACTCGCTCACCGAGTCGGGCTACCCGGCGATCATCAAGCGGTGGCGACGAGGCCAAGCGCTGGCCGAGGCCGAAACCGTGCACGAGATCGACCGCTCCTGGATCCTGATCTCCCCGTCGGTCCAGCATCGAGCCGAGCGCACCTACGTGTCGGTGGTGGCGCTGCCCGACTTCTTCACCAACGAGATTCACCTGGTCGGTGACGACGGCACGCTGACCACTGTCGACCTGCCCACCGACGCCCAGTTCCAGGGCTTCTTCGACGGCAGCGCGCTCGCCGTCCTCCGGTCGGATTGGCGGGACCTTACGCAGGGAAGTCTCATCGCACTCGATCTCGACGCAGGAACCGCAACGTGCATCTACCAACCCGACGAGCGATCCTCGGTGGCCGGCGCCGCCACCACGCTCGACGCCGTCGTCTACGCCGTGATCGAGAACGTGATCGGTGGACTCTACGTCGCCCGGCCCGGTTCCGACGGCGGGTCCTTGACCAGCGAACCGGTGGCGATCGACGGCCTGGGCACGGTCAGCCTCCTGTCGGCCTCCGACGACAACACCGAATGTTTCGTGTCCTACAACGACTACCTGACGCCACCGTCGTTGCTGGCGGTCGACGTCGGCCGGGCGACGAGTGATCTCGAACCACGCCCCCTCCGCAGCCAACCGGCCCGGTTCGACAACACCGGCCTTGTCGCGGAGCAGCGGTTCGCCACCTCGGCCGACGGAACCAGGGTGCCGTACTTCGTGATCGGCGACCCCGAAACGCCCGGTCCCAAACGCACGCTGCTCTACGGGTACGGCGGCTTCGAGGTGCCGTTGACGCCCGGGTACAGCGCGGTCACCGGAAGGTTGTGGCTGGAGCGGGGCAACACCTTCGTGGTGGCGAACATTCGGGGTGGCGGGGAGTACGGGCCGTCGTGGCATCAGGCCGCTCTCAAGGCGAACCGGCACAAGGCGTTCGAGGATTTCGAAGCGGTGGCGGCCGACCTCGTCGCCAACGGGTTCACCGACTGCGAACACCTGGCCATCTCGGGTGGGAGCAACGGCGGACTGCTGGTGGGCTCGGTGTTCACCCGCAGCCCCGACCTGTTCGCCGGGGTGATCTGCGCGGTGCCGCTGCTCGACATGCTGCGCTATCACCTCCTCCCGGCCGGCGCGAGTTGGGTCGGCGAGTACGGCGATCCGACCGACGACGAGATGGCGGCCTACCTGGCGTCGTATTCGCCGTTCCACAACGTGAAGCCGGACGTCGCCTACCCGACCGTCTTCTTCGTGACCTCGACCCGCGACGACCGGGTCCATCCGGGCCACGCCCGCAAGATGGTGGCCCGCATGATCGACCAGGGCCACGACGTCCGCTACTACGAGAACACCGAAGGCGGCCACAGCGCCGGGGCCAACCTCAAACAGCAGGCCCGGCTCAGCGCACTGGAGTATGTCTACCTCGACACGGTGCTCGCCGACTGACCGATCTGTTCTGTGCGCCCGCAGCCCGGGTTCCAGGGCCTGGGGCGCACAGGACTGATTGGGCGGGGATCGGTGGTCAGATGACGATGGTGAGCGAGTAGCCGTCGGGGTCGATGCCGGAGCCGAGAACGTCGGCCTCGCCTCGCGCCAGCCGGGCCGCCGACCAGGCGGCGGCGTAGGCGTCGAGCGCGTCGACGACCGGGAGTCCCGATTCGACCATCCGATGGGCGGCGTCAACGGCCACCAGTCGGGTGACGACATCCAGACGTTGTCGCCGACCGTCGCCGGTGTGTTTCGACACCAGCGGCGTGCCGCCGTTCATGGCCGTGAACGACGATTCCGGGTGGACCTCGCAGCACCACGGCTGCTCGGCCGGTGTCAGCGCAGCGCGAACCTCCCGGCTTCCGTCGAGCAGATGGAACGACTGCTTGCTGAATCCCTTGCCGGCGATTCGGCGGTTGACGGCCAGGGCTTCTTCCCAGTCGTCGACATCGAGCACCGCATGAGCCGGCATACCGAACAGCGTGGAGGCCCGCCGACCGAGGCGGGCCCGGGCCAGCCGCTCGGCCTCCCGGTTCCCGTCCTCCGCGAACCCGATGGGCATGTCCACGCCGACGGCGGCCACCATCGAAGCCCGGCACCGGTCCACCAGCGGGGCGAAGTCCGCGGCGAAGTGCAATGCACTGGAGTGGGTCGGCTCGGCGGCGATCAGCGCCATGACCCAGCTGCCCCGGCAGGCGTCGATACCGGCCGCGATGAACGTCGCCTCGCTGGTCAATCGACGATGGCCTGGTAGACGAGCGAGCGGAAATCCCGGTCGGGCAGGAGCACGCCGGTCATGTACTGTGACATGAACACACCGACCAGGTCCTCGGCCGGGTCGACCCAGTAGTAGGTCTTGGCCGCGCCGGCCCAGCCGTACTCGCCGTCGGAGCCGGTGCCGGCGAATTGAGCACCGTCGAGCAGGACCCGGGAGCCCAGTCCGAAACCCATGCCGGGGTTGGGGAGACCCATGATCTCATAGGGGAGGAGTTGGGCCGGTACGTGGTTGCGGTGCATGAGCTCGAGGGTTTTGCGGCCGATGAGTTGATGGCCGTCGGAGGCTCGGCCGCTGTCGGCCAGCATCTGGACGAACCGGTGATAGTCGGCGATGGTCGAAAACAGGCCGACGCCGCCCCGCTGGAACACGTCGGGCGTGCCGGTCGGGTAGGTCTCGGACACGTCGATTCGCTCGTTGAAGTCGGCGAGCGCGGCAGCCACCAGATCATCCGCGGTGTAGTCCTTGCCGACCAGATCCGGCAGCCCGTACATGGCCGCCAGCCGGTCAAGCTCGGAGTCGGGGACGCCGAAGCCGGTGTCGGTCATCCCGAGCGGCTCGAAGATCCGGTCACGCAGAAAGTCGCCAAGCGGCTGATCGGCCAGGATCTCGATGAGCCGGCCGGCCACGTCGATCCCGACGCTGTAGTGCCACCGCTCACCCGGCTGGAACGCCAGCGGGAGGTCGGCCAGCACGTCGATGACCTCGGTGAGCGTGCGGGTGGCGTCGTTCATCAACCGAGCCTCCCGGTACGAAGCGCCAACCGGGCTGTCGACCAGGAAATCATAGGTCAGGCCGCTGGTGTGGGTCAGCACGTCGCGCACGTCCATCGGTCGGTTCTGGTCGACGAGTTCACCGTCGGCGGTCAGCACCTTCGTCTTCTTGAAGGCGGGGAGGTGGTTCATGATCGGGTGTTCGAGCTGGAACGCCGCCTCCTCGTGGAGCATCATGAGGGCCGTCGCGACCACGGGTTTGGTCATCGAGTAGATGCGGAAGATGGTGTCATCGGCCATGGGGACGTCGGCTTCCCGGTCCTGATGACCGAACCGTTGCGCGTGCACCACCTTGCCCCGTCGACTGACGAGGGTCGAGATGCCGACCACACCACGGTCGTTGACGTACGACTCCATCACCGGGGCGATGCGGCCCAGCCGCTCGGAGCTCATCCCCACCGACTCGGGCTCGGCGTTCATCATGACCATCGTCTTCGTTGCCTCCCTCGCGTGGAATCAGCAGAACGGTATCGCACGGTCTCGACCGGCTGCCAATACGGTCCATCGTCACCCGACAACCGGATCTGGAAGGGATGTCGCGCGCCCGGGGCGCGTGAAATCTGCCAAAAACCATCTGCGTAATACAACAATCCGGTGTCGTCGGGTTCCGGCCATGGCGGCGGTGGATCTAGAATCTCGGCCATGACTGCACGCCCACCCATCCCGTACGACTTTCTGCCCGAGGTCGGGACCTTCACGGTCACGAGTTCCGACGTCGCCGACGGTGAGATGCTGCCGATGCCCCAGGTGAGCGGCATCTTCGGCGCCGGGGGTGAGGACATCTCGCCCCAGCTCGCCTGGTCGGGATTCCCCGACGAGACCAGGAGCTTCGTGGTCACCTGCTTCGATCCCGATGCGCCGACCGGCAGTGGATTCTGGCACTGGACCGTCTACAACATCCCGGTGTCGGTCACCGAACTGGCGACGGGTGCCGGGGCCCAGGACGGATCCGGGCTACCGGAGGGTGCCGGGCACCTGCGCAACGACGCCGGCCTTCCTGGTTACCTCGGCTCGGCGCCGCCGGCCGGCCACGGTCCGCACCGCTATATCTTCGCCGTTCACGCCTTGAGTGTCGAGTCGCTGCCCATCGACGACGGCGTCACCCCGGCCATCTGCGGCTTCAACATGTTCGGCAACACGCTGGCCCGGGCCACCATCACCCCGATCTACGAACAAAGCGGGTAGACCTCCCACCCTCACCCATTCCGAGGTCCCAGTAGAGGCCGGTCATGGCCAGAAGGGCCTCCCGCAGCACGGCTGAGGGCACGTGTTCGTTGGGCGCGTGCTGACTGCAGCCCGGGTAGGAGTGGGGGACCCAGATGGTCTCGAGGCCGAGGATGTCGGCGAAGGCGTCGTTGGGCAGCGAACCGCCGAGGTTGGGGAGCAGGGCCACCGACTTGCCCGTCGTCGTCTCGATCGACTCGACCGCCAGCTGCACCCACGGATCGTCGGGATCGGTCCGGGTGGCCCGGAACTTCACAGCATCGTTCGCTTCGATGGCGACGAACCCGAACCCGTTCCGGTCGAGATGCCGGCGCAGCGCCGGAAGAATGTCGTCCGGGTCGGGGCCGACGACGAACCGAAGCTGGCAGTGGGCCCGGGCCCGCGGAGGGATGGCGTTGACCGGCTTCGCGGGCGTACCGGCTTCGAACGCCAGGATCTCGAACGAAGACCAGGCGAAGACCCGTTCGGCCGGGGTCAGCCCGGGCTGGCCCCAGGCGGGCTCGACGACCGGGCCGTGCTCACCGCCGTCGACGGTCAGACCCTCCAGCGCTCGACGAACCGACGCCGGGATCTCGTCGGGCACCCACTCGGCGATGCGGATCTCTCCCCGCTCCGACGCGATCGACGACAGCGCGTGGGCCAGCTGCAGCGCCGGGTTGGAAATGAGCCCGCCCCAGTTGCCCGAATGGTGTGCGCCGGCCCGGGCGTCGATGACGAGGTCGAAGTTGATGGCGCCCCGGGCCCCGAGAAAGACCGTCGGCTGCTCGGCCCTGAGCCGTGGCCCATCCGATGCCACCAGGATGTCCGCTGCGAGTTCGTCGGCGTGATCCCGACAGAAGGCGTGGAATCCCGGTGACCCCGTCTCCTCGCCCATCTCGATCAGGTACTTGGCGTTGAACCCCAACTCGCCCCTGGTCTCGATCACCGTCCCCAGCGCCGCCATGTTGATCGTGTGCTGGCCCTTGTTGTCGGCCACGCCCCGCCCGAACCATCGGCCGTTGCGCTCGGTCAGGCACCAGGGATCGAGCCCGTCGGACCAGCGGTCGTCCTGGCCACCGACGACGTCGCCGTGGCCGTAGCCGAGCACGGTCGGACGGTCGGCGCCCTCGAACCGTTCGGCCAGAAGGAACGGAGCCAGCGCCTCGGGATGGTCGACGAGGCGGCAGCCGAACCCCATCGCCTCGAACGCGGGAACGATCTCGGTGGTCAGGTAGGCGACGAGGTCACCGGCCCGGTCCAGGTTCTGGCTCTCGGTGGGAACGGCCACCCGCCGGGCGAGCGTTTCGAACAGCGTGCCGCCGTCGAAGAGCTCGGCGGCGCGGTCGAGGGCCTGGGAGCGGGTCATGATGCGGATCGTAGTCCGGCTGCGGCCGGCTGGATTGGCCAGCCGGCGCAACATGAACTCGGCCGGGTGGCGCTCGATCCGATCAGACCAGGCTCGCTGAGCCTCGAGGACATGTCGGGGTGTCGCCCCCCACGGTTCCGCGGTTCAGATAAGCGAACGATGGATCCAGGTGCCAGAGGTCGAGGAGAGGCCGACCGAAGTCGCGCATGGGCCGACGCTACCGGACGGCCTGCGGGCCAATGGGCTCGGATGGACCTGTTGCCGAAACCGGGTGGCGGGCCCGGTCACGCGTTCAGTCGTCGAGCGCCAGCGCAGCGACCTGACCGAACCAATCCCGGGATTCCATCAGGCCGTCCTTCAGATCGACCGATGGCCGGTATCCGAGTTTGGCTGCGCTCTTCTCGATCGACCCCCAGGTCTGGGGCACGTCACCGCGGAAGCCGTCCTCGTAGACGACCTTGGCGTCGACGTCGAGCACCTTCTCCAGCAGGTGGATGACGTCGGACAGCACGACCTGAATGCCGCGGGCCAGGTTGAAGGCCTCGAAGGTGGAGTCGGTGTAGTCGATGCAGCCCCGGATGCCGTCGACGATGTCGCCGACGAAGGTGAAGTCGCGCAGTGCGGAACCGTCTCCGAAGACCCGGATCTCCTCGCCGTTGAGCATCTTGGCCGCGAAGTTGGTGATGGCCAGGTCCGGTCGCTGGCCGGGCCCGTAGACCGTGAACAACCGGGCCGCCGTTGCGGTGAAACCGTGCAGCGAAGCGGCTCGGGCCACCAGACGCTCGCCGGCCAACTTGCTGTTGGCGTAGTTGCTGATCGGCTGCGGCAGGTGTTCCTCGGTCCAGGGCACATCGGGGTTGATACCGTAGATGCTGCTCGACGAGGCGAAGACCAGATGGGGCACCTCGTGATGGAGCATGAAATCCAGTACCGAGGCGGTGCCACCGACATTGACGTCGTAGTAGTCCAGCGGACGTGCCGACGATGGCCGAACACCGGCCAGTGCGGCCAGGTGAACCATGACGTCGACGGAGTCGGTGCAGGTGAGAAGCGCCTCGGTGTCGCGGATGTCGACCTGCTGGAACTCGAAAGCGGGGTGGTCCTCGAACTTCGACAGGTTCCAACGCTTCAGCGAAACCGGATAGAAGTCATCCAGGGAATCTATTCCGACAACGGTGTGTCCATCGGCAAGGAGGTCGGTGACCAGCGTTGAACCGACGAACCCCGCTGCACCGGTCACTGCAATTTTGGTCGCCACCATTTTGCCTTTCCGCCAGCTGCAAACCGCCTGTTCACCTCGGCACCCCCCAGCCTACCGGTGACCTCCGGGGGGTTAAGAACAGGGAAAGTCGCCTATGGGGCGGGCCGAACGGCCTAAGTGGACGAGGCCGTCGACGACGCTCGATCCGGGTGGGATCCCGTGCCCGGCTCATCCGGTCGCTCCGGGTCCCACACCGAGAACTCGCGGGACCGGGCGACGTTGAGCACGGCGTGAGCTGCGGCGACGTTCACCATGATGAAGTGTGAGAGGAGGCGAATCGGCTTGAACCGGGCCAGAGCAGATTCGGGAAAGCGGACGGCGAGTCCGGCCAGCGCGCCGGCCGCCAGCCCCGACCAGGTGGCCAGCCGAACCAGCGGATGGACGTTTCGGAGGAGAAACATGCCGACCGCTCCGGCCGACAGCGGAACGAACATCAGACGTCGTAGCACCTTGTGCATCAGGAGAACCAACGCGTAATGACCGTGACGGATCGGATTGAGCAGACCCCGGCGGCGGCGAACCCCGGTGAGCCCACGCGTGATGATTCGGACCTTGCGCCGGTATTCGGAGGCCGGAGACCCGGACGGATCCTCCCACGCCACAGCTCGAGGCTCGTAGACGAGCCGCCGGCCGGCGGCCACGACACCGGTCGAGATGAAGAAGTCGTCGGTGACATCCGGCGGGACCTCCTCGATCAGATGCCGTCGCACCGCGTACAGAGCGCCGGTCGCCGACACGACGCTGCCGACACTGGACTCGAGGATCTTCAGCTGATCCTCGTAGGCCCAATACTCCGATTCACCGGTGATGGCCTGCGAGGGGTCGCCGTATCGCTGACGGCCGGCCACCCCACCGACGTCTGGATCGGCAAACGGGCCGAGGAGCACGTCGAGCGCCTCGGGCCCGAGTCGGGAGTTGGCGTCGGAGAACACCACGATGTCGCCTTTGGCCAACGCCAGAGCGGCGTTCAGCGCTTGGGCCTTTCCGCCTCTCGGCAGATCGAGGACGACGGGACCGAGCGGGTGGTCCGAAGCCAGTGCCACCGTCTCGTCGCTCGATCCGTCGGAGGCCACGATGACCTGCATCTCGACACCGGCAGGCAGTTCCTGATGCTGCAGGTCGGTCAGCTTGGCCGGCAGGTCCGCCTGCTCGTTGTGGGCGGCGATGACGACGCTGATCACCGGCGGAAGGGGTCTGCCGCCACCGATCGGCCGGGCCCCCAGCCGTCGCCCCACCGTCAGGGCGGCCGGAAGGCCCACATAGCAGGCTGCGGCCGTCAGGCCGGCGAACACAACCGCTGCCAATCCCAACCTTTCCGACATCTTGGCACGGTACCGCATGGTCCGAATGGTACCGCGCGGCACCCGCCCGCGGGTTCGTCCACCCATCAGCACCCTCCCGCCGTCAATGTGTTGGGACTCGGCCGGCGTGGTCGAGAACGCCGACAAGCCGACCGATGGGGGGGAACCGGCAAATCGATCCGAGGCTGGAGGTTGGTTACGTTCCAACCAACCCCGAAGCCCACAACGTCGGGCACCGCGCCCCGTAACCGGACCGGCTCCCCGTAGCGTCCGCCGTTGGGCCGTCCGGCCGTCTGGCCCACAGCCACGGTGTCAGCTACGCTCGGTTGTTGCCATCGCAACAATCAAGCGGGCGATGCTCCACAACGAGAAGGGGTCAACCGAATATGCAGGTACCGGCACCGTTCGTGTATGAACGGGCGTCCAGCGTCGAGCACGCGCTGGAACTGCTCGGGAAACACGGTTCCGAGGCACGGCTGGTGGCGGGGGGCCACAGTCTGTTGCCCATGATGAAACTCCGATTCGCCGCACCGACGGCGCTGATCGACATCAACGACGTCGAAGGCCTGTCCGACATCGGCCTCGACTCCGGCGCCGACGGCGACGTGATCAGGATTGGGGCCATGGTCCGCCATGCCCAGTTGCTCGACTCCGCCATCGTGGCCGAGCACTATCCGATGTTCGCCGAGGCCGAGCGCGTCATCGCCGACCCGGTCGTCCGTAACCGGGGGACGGTCGGTGGTTCGCTGTGCCAGGCCGACCCGGCCGAGGATCTGTCCGCTGCGTTCGCCGCCGTGCGGGCGACCGTGCACATCATCGGCCCTGACGGGGCCCGGTCGGTCCCGGTGCGGGAGTTCCACGTCGGTCCCTACCAGACCGTGGTCGGTGAGAACGAGATGGTCACCGAAGTGACCGTTCCCGTGCGTCCCGGCGGCTGCTCCGCCTACGAGAAGGTCGAACGGCGGGTGGGTGACTGGGCCATCGCCGCTGCCGGGGTCGCCCTGTGGCTCGACGACGACACCATTTCCGAGATCGGCATCGGCCTGACCGCCGTCGAGGCGCCCCACTTCGTGGCCACCGCCGCCGAGGACGCAGCCCGAGGTCAGGTGGTCAATGAGGCCCTCGTCGAACACGTCGGCGAGCTGGCCGCCCAGGCCACAAACCCGAACACCGACCAGCGGGGTCCTGCCGACTACAAACGCCATCTGGCCGGCGAGCTGACCAAGCGGGCCATGCGTCGGGCTCTCATCGGGGCCGGCGCCTACAGCGCTGATGAAACAGACGGGAATACGCCATGACCGATATCTCCGACATGCTGGAAACACCGGTGATGGACGTGACCGTCACCGTCAACGGAACCGAGGTCACCAAGACCATCGAACCCCGCCTCCTGCTGGTGCACTTCCTGCGGGATCACCTCGACCTCACCGGAACCCACTGGGGTTGCGACACCTCCAATTGCGGGGCGTGTGTTGTCTGGGTCGACAAACAACCGGTGAAGTCGTGCACGATGCTGGCGGCCATGGCCGGCGGCCACGAGGTCCGTACCGTCGAGGATCTCGAAACCGATGACGGTCTCGATCCCGTTCAGGAGGGCTTCATGAAGTGCCACGGCCTGCAGTGCGGGTTCTGCACGCCGGGGATGATGATGACCGGTCGGGCCCTGCTCGACGCCAATCCCGATCCGTCCGAGGCCGAGATCCGGGAGGCCATTTCCGGGAACCTGTGCCGCTGCACGGGCTACGAGAACATCGTTCGATCGATTCGCTGGGCTGCC
>JAOTVU010000286.1 GCA_029863385.1 Acidimicrobiia bacterium | reverse complement strand
TCTGCTGGTCACCATGACGGACTCCGTTCGTTCACACCTACAGGACCGTCGTACCCATCCACGAGCCGATGGCCCACGTCAGGCCACACGCTCCCACCGCCCAGCCGACCTGACGCAGGATCGTCCGTACCATCGATCGTTCGGTGAACCAGGCCAGCAGCGCCCCCACACCGGAGGCGGCCACCAGGCCGATGACGATCGACCCGTTGCGAGCCGCCGAACCGTCGCTCAGCAGCCAGGGAATCAGCGGCAGGAACGCACCGACGGTGAAGGCGATGAACGAGCTGAACGCCGCAGCCACCGGTCTCCCCACCGAGTCGGGATCAACGCCCAGTTCCTCCCGGGCGTGTACCTCGAGCGCAACCTCGGGATCGACCATGATGGCCTCCGCCAGTGCTGCTGCGTCGTTCTCCTCGATTCCACGGCTCATGTAGATGTGCGTGAGTTCCCGGACTTCCCGCTGGGGATTGCTCTGGAGCGAACGGCGCTCGATCTCGAGCTCACGTTCGACGAGTTCGTTCTGGGCCTTCATCGACACGTACTCGCCGGCCGCCATGGATGTCGCCCCGGCCAACAGGCCGGACGCGCCGGCGATGAGCACGGTGCCGGCGCTGGTTCCGGCGGCGGCGACACCCAGGATGAGAGCGACGTTCGAAACCAGGCCGTCCGACACGCCGAACACGGCGGCTCGTGCGGCACCACCTTGGACGTCGCGATGTTCGTGCACCATGTGATGATGCGGTTCGAGGTGAAGGCGACCGGCGATCGAACCCTCGGATTTGGTCGCCGATGAATCGATCTGATCATCCTTTCGGCGTGCTTGCTGGCGACGATCGGTCAACTCACCCATGGGTGCCACGATAGCCACGGCCACGGTGGCTGTACACCGTGGTCCGCGCTCCGACGTCGACCGACGGCCGCCCCCCGGCGATCCCTCCGCCGCTTGGAGATGACGGAGGGAGTTCGCCGGCGGCGGACGGGGACCTACCAGTCGAACAGAACGTGCGGGTGCGACGGCTCGGCGCGGGGTCCGACGAGAGCGAACACGGCACCTTCGGGGTCGACGATGACGCTTTGACGGCCGATGGGAACGTCGTAGGGTTCGGTCATGACCACACCACCGAGGTCGGTGGCCTTGCGCGTGGCCGCGATGACGTCGTCGACGGTGAAGGCCGGGCACCACGACGCGGGGATCTCGTCGACCGTCGGTTTGATGGCCCCGGCGACCGGACCGACCGACGTGGTGAACACCCGGTATTCGGTGCCGGCGGCCGATGCACCGCCGGGGGAATCGGCATCGCCGCCGTCATCGGCGTGGTCGGGTGTCTCGGGAACCCAGTCGAAGACCTTGCCGTAGAACGATTGGGCGGCATCGAGGTCCGGGGTCTCGAGCTCGATCCAGGCCAGCGAGCCGGACGTTCCGGCGAACGGATTGCCCGCCTCATCACGGGGCTGCCAGAGACAGACGAGGGCGTCGTTGGGATCGAGGATGGTGGCGACCGTCGCCATCGATCCTCTTTCCCGAGGACTCTGGAGCACGGTACCGCCTGCGGCCTCGACCCGGCGCAGCGCAGCGACGATGTCGATGACGCAGAGATGGGTGCACCAGCGCGACGACAGCGCCATGTCGACGAACGGTTCCTGAATTTCCACCAGTTCGGCTGTCGGCCGATCGTGACAGCGGGCCATCGTGGTGACCCGAACTGCCTCCCACGGTTCGCCGTCGGGGTCGACACCACCGACATCGGGATCGAAACTGTAACGGGAGTTGAACGACCAGCCGAGCAGTGCCCCGTAGAAGGCTTTCGACTTCTCGACGTTGGGTGTGTGCAGGTCGACCCAGTTCGGGCATCCGTGAACCACGAAGTGATCGGCAATAGTCGTGGTGGGGACGACGGTCATTGCTTTTGCCTGCTCCTGCAAAGGTATGTTGTGCGGCGATCTGTTCCTGCGACCGAGCCGGCCGCAGACAATCTCACGATGTTAGCTTCCGCCACCGGCCAACAGGACAGCTGGCCGAAATCTTTACGAAACCTGTGGGAAACCGCCGGATCAGTCCCAACCGAGCTCGTGGAGCCGGTCATCATCGATGCCGATGTGATGGGCCAGCTCGTGGACGACGGTGACATGGATCTCCTCGGCCAACTGGTCGACGTCGTCGACGAACCGGCAGAGGGCCAGGCGGTAGAGCGTGATGCGGTCGGGCAACGCCATGTCGCCGTAGTCCATCCGATCGGTGTGGGGGATGCCCTCGTAGAGACCGAGCAGGTCGTCCGGATGCTCGTCCTCGACCAGCACGACCACGTTGTCCAGCCACTCGAGGACCTCGTCGGGGAGGGTATCGAGGGCATCGGCCACCATGGCTTCGAAGTCGGGCTGAGGGATGGGATCCACCGCACCGACGGTAGTCGACCGGGCGTCGGGCGTTGGACCATCATGGGGTCGGCGCCCGACCGCGATCAGGAGGAGGCCAGCCATGTCGAGGACGAGTCGATGAGAATTCAGGCCGAGCCATTGCGAGCACTGGTTGGGGACGTGTTCCGGGCCGCCGGCTGCCCGCCCGACGAGGCCGAGCGGATCGCCGAGGATCTGGTGCTGGCCAACCTCGTCGGGCACGACAGCCACGGCGTGGTGAGAACGCAGCGATACATCGAGGCGTTGCGTGCGGGTTCGGTGAAGCCCGCCGGGTCGCTGGAGACCGTCATCG
>JAOTVU010000147.1 GCA_029863385.1 Acidimicrobiia bacterium | reverse complement strand
TCCGATCTTGGATCAGCGGCGATTTCGCTCCCTGTGCGGGGCCGGCATCTTTCTGTTGACCCTCGGAGTCAACGGCCGGATGTTCATCGCGGCGTTCAGCGGAGACTTCTCGGCCGACTATGTCCTGCTCCGCTACATTGCCGCACTGTTCGTCGGCTATGTCGGCATGCGCATCATGGACTCGATTCTGTTCCGGCCACGGCCCCCGGCCGCCAGCGAGCCTTCGGCTCCGGTCGAAGCCGCCACCGACTCGAATGCCGAGACGTCCTGAGCGCGCCGATTGCCTCGAATGACGCAGGCCCTCGACCGGCATGGACTACCGTGTGTTCCGCCGCGCACACGATCCGGATCGCCGGATGAGTGAAATCGAACGCAACCGTGCCGATGATGAAGCCATGACGACGGTCCGCATTGACTCCCGACGATTCGGGACCATCGAAGTCGAGGAGAGCTCCCTGTTCGAGTTCGCCGACGGTCTGCTCGGGCTCGAGGAATCGACCCGTTCGTTGGTGCTGGTCGAGCAGGAGGACACGCCGTACTACTGGCTGCACTCGGCGACCGATCCCGATGTGGCCTTCGTGGTGACCGACCCCTGGGCGTTCTGGCCCGACTACGACATCGTCATTCCCGATGAGGTGGAGGAAGAGCTGGGCCTGGCCGGCCCCGAGGACGTCGGGGTCATGGTGCTGGTGTCGGTTCGACCGGCCGCCGACGGCGGATCGCCGACCGTGACCGCCAATCTTCTGGGGCCACTGGTGGTGAGCTCCTCGACGCGACGAGGGCGTCAGCTCGTCCTGGACAACGCCCGGTACTCCGCTCGACAGAGGATCGGAGCCTGATGCTGGTTCTCAGTCGCCGCGAGGGGCAGGCCATCGTCATCGGTGACAACGTGATCGTGCGCATCGTGGAACTGAAGGGTGACCAGGTCCGGCTCGGGATCGACGCCCCGCGCTCGATCGTCGTTCACCGCGAGGAGATCGCCGAGGAGATCGCAGCCGAGAACCGCGCCGCCCGCCAAGCAGAGACGGTGAACCTCGCCGACCTTCCGCTCCCGATGCCGTCGCCGACCAAGGCCGATCCGCAACCCGAGGAATCCGCCGACGGCATCTGACTGTCGAGGACCCGCAACGGCCGGTCATCGCTGGTGACCACGTTCAGTCCTCACGAGGAGTTGTAGTCGTGTCGGCGGGTTCGACCACCCCCGCCGGTGCATGACGATCCGGCCCGATCAGCAAGTGGTTTGTTGATGGATCTGTTTCCTTCAACAACCCGTGCTACTGTCACCCGCGGATCGATCCTCAACCTCAGACAGGAGCTATGTGATGGACGGGAGTCACCGAAGGTCTGCTGGAGGCCGCCGCTTGGCGACAGTTGTGGCGGCGATTGCGGCCATATTACTTGTCGCCGGCGCCAGTCCGGCCGTGGCGGCCGATCCGAGCACTGACGGTCTCGTGATCAGCGAGTACGTCGAGGGTTCGAGCTTCAACAAGGCCATCGAGATCTACAACGGCACCGGGGCCCCCGTGTCGCTGGACGGGCTGCAGTTCCGGCTCTACTCGAACGGCGCCACCAGTCCGTCCGCGACCTACGCATTCCCGGCGGTCGATCTGGCCGACGGCGATGTCTTCGTGGTGACGGAGCCGAGGTTCAACGACGATGAGGGCTTCACGCTTGGCGGCGATGTCGACGACACGTCGTCCGCCATCAACTTCAACGGTGACGACGCCTTCGAGATCGTCGACGCCGGTGGCACGGTTATCGACAGCTTCAAGCAGATTGGTCTCCCCCGGGTCAATGACGCAGCGAACGTCACCCTCCGCCGGAACGAGTTCACCCGCGACACCGACATCACCGACGCCTACGACATCACCGCTCAATGGGATGTGTTCGGACAAAACGATGTCAGCGACCTCGGTCTGCCGCCCGGCGGCGATGGTGGAGGCGGCGACCCCGACCCCACCTGCCTCACCGCCGACGAGGAATTGACCCTGATCAGCGAGATCCAGGGTTCCGGCGCCGACCCCGACGCCCGCTTCGATTCGCCGCTCGACGGCCAGACGGTGACGATCCGAGCCGTCGTCACGCTGGCCGATGCCGATCTGCGAGGCTACTTCGTGCAGGAGGAACCGGCGGACCAGGACGCCGATCCGCTGTCGTCGGAGGGTCTGTTCGTGTTCCAGTCAGCCGGCGAACTGCCGGTCGAGGGCGACACCGTCGAGCTGACCGACCAGGTCACGGCGTTCTTCGGGCTGACCCAGCTCTCGTTCCCCGACACCGAGATCTGTGACGTCGATCCGGTCACGATCGAGCCGACCCCTCTGACCCTGCCCCTCGACCGCCCGGGCCGCGAGGCGCTGGAGTCGATGTTGGTGACCAACGCCCAGGACCTCCAGGTGACGGGGCTCTTCACCGCCTACCGGTTCGGGGAACTCGGCTTGGCGCTCGACGGCCCGCTGCCGCAGGCAGCGTCGGTGTTCGCCCCCGACGACCCGGCCGCCGCCGCCCTGGAAGCCGACAACCTCACACGGGAGTTGAAGGTCAACGATCGCGACGAGGCGTTCTCGCAGTTCAACCCCTACCCCTGGGAGCTCTTCGATGAGGACCTGTCGGCCGGCGACACCATGCCGGCCGGACGTCTGGTCGGAGCCCTGGGTTACAGCTTCGGCGAGTTCAAGGTCGAGCCTCTCGACAACGAGGTGGGCGACCCCGGCAGCCGGATCTTCTTCCCCGAGACCGACGACACCGTGCCCCGGCCGACCGAGCCGAGCTTGGCCGACGGCAACGACGTGGCCGCCTTCAACGTGTTGAACTACTTCAACACCTTCGGCAACGACGAGGTGCTGCGAGGCGCCACCAACCAGGAGGACTTCGACGTCCAGACCGCCAAGATCGTCGACGCCATCAACCGCCTCGACGCCTCGATCGTCGGCCTGATCGAGATCGAGAACGACTACGAGGACTTCTACGATGACGACCCGGCGACGGTGCCCTCGGTCGTCACCCTGGTCGAAGCCCTCAACGCCGCAGCCGGGTCCGAGAAGTGGGCCTACATCCAGCCGCCCGAGTCGATCCTGACATCCGAGGGTCTCGGTGGTGGTGGGCTCGGCCCCGATGCCATCGCCACCGGCATCATCTACCAGCCGGCCAAGGCCAAACCGGTGCTCCCGGCCACGACCTTCGACATCGACGCTCTGCTCAGCGGCGACGAGGACAACAACCGATGGCCGCTGGCCCAGGCCTTCGACATCGATGACAACCGGGTGACCGTCGTGGTCAACCACTTCAAGTCGAAGGGTTCGACGTGCACCGACACCGCCGGGCCAGGGTTCGACCTTGGCGATGATGCCTTCTCGTCCTTGACCGGCAACTGTGACCTCACCCGCCGGTACGCCGCCAACCGGCTCGTCGAGTGGGTGGAGACCAGGGGCAACCCGGTGTTCGCCAACCGCAAGGTGCTGCTCGTCGGCGACTTCAACGCCTACGAGGAGGAGGCCCCGATCGAGATCCTGGTCGATGCCGGCTATGTCGATCTGGTCGAGGAACTCGGTGACGACGCCTTCACGTTCAAGTTCAGCGGCCGCTACGGCCGCCTCGACTACGTGTTCGCGTCATCGAAGTTGTCGAAGCAAGTATCCGACGCCGAGGTGTGGCAGATCAACTCGATCGCACCGACCGGGTACATCTACTTCAACGACCCGATCGACGAGTCGGCACACGGCTCGTCCGACCACGACCCGGTGGTCGTGTCCCTGGACTGACCTGGCTCGGTGGTGGCGTCGCGGGTTCGGCCCGCGGCGCCGCCATGCATGTGAACCACCCGGCGTCAAACACCGAGATGCGGCTCGACACACCGTCTCAAACACCGAGATCCGGTTCGACGCACTGCGACGGGAGGCCGCCGCCCCCGATCGGTTGGTCGTCGAACTGGTCGTCGACGAAGCCGCCGCCGGTGTTCGTGGTCGACGAGAAGTAGTCGACGATGGCCCCAGCCAGAGCCTCGGCCTCGGCCGACACGAACGCCGGATCCATCAGCAGCTGCTCCTCCGACGGGTTGGTCACATAGAGGAATTCGGTCAGCACGCCCGGAACGTCGCCGCTGTGGCGGAGAACCGACAGGTAGTCCTTCCCGTCGGCCCGGACCCAGGACCGCACCCCGCCATTCGGGCCGCCGGCGAAGAGGAATTCGCGGACGGGGATCGAATCGAACGGCGGTGGAACGGGCAGGGTGTCGGGCACGGCGACCGTGGTCGGCGTGGGCAGCGGTGAGCCGTCGGGGTTGGTGCCGGGGCTGCCGTCGGGGTCGGTAGGAGGTGGTGGTGGTGGCGATGTCGTCGTCGGTGACGGATTTCGCTCCGACGGGTAACGGAATCCGTCCGCCGCCTGTGGTGGTGGAGCGGGAATGGTGGTGGCGTCGGCCGGAAGCTGTCCGTTGGCCACCAGGGCAGCGTCGCGGGCCTGGACGGACCTGTCGTACTCGGCGACCGCAGCTTGGTGAGCATCCAGCGCCGTGATGTAGGCGGCGTGAGCTTTCCGCTCACGCTCGGTCACCGATTCGAGGGCGGCGCCGAGGCGGTCGTGGAACAGCCCACCGAAGCGGGTGGACTCGCCGCTGTCGTCCTTGGTGAAGACGATCGTGCCGGGGCCGTCGTTGCTGCGGGGCGCACCGCCGTTGTGGTGCACCGACACGAACAGCGCCGGATCGATCGATTTGGCCAGCAGACCGCGGGTTCCGGTCGTCACGTTGTGATCGGTCGACCGGGTCAACACGACCGTTGCCCCGAGCTGTTCGAGCCGGGCCGCGGCCTCCGTGGCGACCGCCAGGTTCACCTCCTTCTCGACGGTTCCCGCCGGTCCGACCGCGCCGACTTCGGTGCCCCCGTGCCCGGGGTCGAGCACGACGTGGGCTCGTCCGATCGGCTCGACGGCCGAGCGGTTCACGTAGCGGATGTTCTCACAGGCGGTCAGCACCGTGAAGCTGTCGGCCTGCTCGCCGAGCACCGGGAGCACGACGCCGGTCGGGGTGATCACAGCCCGAGCAGCGGCGGCGTCGGGCAGGTCGACGAACGGCTCGTCGGGTGAACCCAACGGGATCGGCGGGGGGACCGTCGTCGTGTTCGACGGTTCCGGCCCGGCCGTCGTAGTGGTCGAGCCGGCACTTCCACTCCCGTCGTCGAAGGCCAACTGGTCCGGACCAACGTTCGAACGTTCGTCGAACCCGTCGAGGTCGGTACAGGCCGAAACCGCCACGACGACAGCGGTCGCAACGACCAGAACCAGGCTGTGGTTGACGGTTCCGAACACCCTGAACCGATCGGCTTCCGCCGACCGGGTGTGAGGCGTTCGGCCCGGGCCCTACGACCCGGACGTCAGTCGGTGAGCTGATTCGACAACCGTCGGGCCGCGTCGCGGATGAGATGGCCGAACTCGTCGATGCGGTCGTCGGGCGGAAATCGGTAGGCCGGTCCGTGGACGTGGAGCGCAGCCACCATCGTGCCCGAATGGTCGGTCACGCCGGCTGCGACGGAGTTGATGCTCTCGTCGAACTCGGCGAACACCCAGATGTAGCCCTGCTCACGAATCTCGTCGAGCCGCGCCCGCAGCTTGACGGGGTCGGTGACGCTCGCCTCGGTGGTGCGGGCGAGCGGCTTGCGCAGCAGCGACGAGAGATAGCTCTCGGGCTTGTCGGCCAACATCACCAGGCCCGACGGCACGAGGTGGGGGGCGACCCGTTCCCCGGTCCAGCTGCGCACCTGCACCTCCTCGGTCGACTCGTAGTGGTCGAGATACAACACCTCGCCGCGATCGAGAATCGACAACCCGGACGTTTCGCCGGTTATCTCGGTGAGGTCCCACAGATGGGGGCGTGCGGCCGCGATGAGGTTCCGTCCCGGTGCGGAGGCTCCGGCGAGATCACCCAGCGACTGACCGAGTCGGTAGTCGCCGCCCGTCTCGTCCTGCTCGACGGCGAACTCCCGCTCCAGTGCGCCGAGAATGCGGGCCACGGTGCTCTTGGGCAGACCGGTTCGGTCGGAGAGATCGGTGATGCCGGCCGGCCCGGCGGCCAGCGCCCGGAGAAGTACGAATGCTCGTTCGATGGATTGCACGGGCAGAGGAGTCCTTGTCGGTGGGGGCTTCGGTACCGAGGCGTCGGCCGGTGCTCCCCGGGTGTCGAACGGCGATGTTCTGGCGCCACCCGGCGTGGGCGGACGGTAGCGATCGACCTGCGGCATCGGCAGGTCGGCCGCCCCAGCGTAGTGGCTGGAGGGCCCCGGCGGCTCATTCGGCCGGATGGCCGGATTCGTCCCGATGCGTCGAACGAGACCGATCGGCGAACGGTTTCCGGGATCAGAATCCCACGGAACAGTGCGGGGTCGGCGACGAGCCGAAGAATGCATCGGCTCGCCGCAGCATCGCCGGTGAGGCCGCCTCGAGTCGTCCGCCGGCGGCCAGGACCGACGCCGAGATGCCGCCGAGCAGCAGCGGCCCGACGGCCGACTCGGACACGATCAGATCGGCCCGTCGGCGGCGGGTGGACGACACCCCGTCGACGGTGATCCGAAGCTTGTCACCGTCGGGCAACTCGACGACCAGGGCGTCGTCGGTTCGGTACGACCGAGCCGAGAACGCCGCCTTGGCGTCGAGGACCTTGAGCCACAGGTGATCCCCGATGTGGGTGGTCTTGAGTGCCCGGGGGTTGGTGAGGAAATAGGGGAGGGGACCGTCGGGTGCGACGGCCAGGCGGCTCGAGATCTCACCGGCCAGGTCGGTCGACAGGATCAGCGTCCACAGGGCTCGTTGGGCCTCGTCGGTCAAGCCGCACAGCATCCACAGCCGCAAACCGTGCCGGGGGTCGCCGTCGTTCCAATCCGGATTGACCTGCCAGACGGCGAAGCCTTCGGGATGGAGGGCGCACACCATGCGGGAAGACGGGCCGTGTGGTCGCAGGTTCTCCTGGGCCAGGAACTCGGGCATCGACACCTGGCCGACGGCTTGCCGGCGATAGCGGTCGAAGATTGCGCAGATCTCCGGGTAGTGCTCGGTGTGGTCGACGAACCTGATCGACGACGTGTCGGCCCGGAACCGCTCCAACAGTTCGACCCGACGGCTGTCGATGGTGACCGCCCGAACGACGGTTGCCGCGCCGTATCCGAACCGCTCGTAGATCCCACCCTCGCTGGCCGTCAGGCCGATGAGCGGCTCGCCGTGGGCTCGGGCGTCGTTGTCGAGCCAGGCCATCATACGGGCGGCGATCCCCTGGCGCCGATGTGTCGTGGCGACGCTGACCCAGGTCACCCCGGCCATCGGTACAACCGTCGGTCCCGGCAGGGTCACCTCCAGGCCGAAGTTGCCGGCCGCCCCGACCATGGGTGAACCGTCGAGCGCCGGGTCGCGTGCCACCACGAACCGGTCGAGGTCGAAGTTCTCCCGAACCCATTCGATCTCGTCGGCTTCCATGCGGAAACCGAAGTTCCGACCGTCGAACTCGCAGAGCTCGTCGACGTCGTCGCCGGTCGCTGTGGTATAGATCAGGGCCACCGGCCCAACCTACTGGGCACCACCACGGCCTGCCGGTGAATTACCGTTGTGCGATGACGGCGTCGGCCACGGTGTCGACGGCCACCTCGACCGCCAGCCGCTTCCCGTCGCCGTTGGCCCGCATCGTGAGCTCCACCTCGCCGTCGGCCAGCGAGCGGGGACCGACGGTGAGCCGGTAGGGGATGCCGATGAGTTCGGCGTCGGCGAACTTGACGCCGGCTCGGGCGTCACGGTCGTCGAGCAGCACGTCGACCCCGCGGGCCCGGAGGCCCCGGTACAGCTCCTCCGCCGCCGCCATGGTCTCCTCGTCGAGCTTCAAGACGGTGACGACTGCCTCGTAGGGGGCCACCGAAACCGGCCACTTCAACCCCTGCTCGTCGTGGTAGGTCTCGGCGATCGTGGCCATGTTGCGGCCGATGCCGATGCCGTAGCTCCCCATGACGATCGGGCGCTGCTTGCCCTCCGAGTCGGACACCATCGCCCCGAACGTCTCTGCGAACACGGTGCCGAGCTTGAAGATGTGGCCGATCTCGACGCAGCGGATGGTCTCGAGCGCGGTGCCGCAGTTGAGACAGGCTTCGCCGGCGGTCACCTCTCGCAGGTCGGCCCACCGGGTAACCGTGATGTCGCGTTCGATGTCGACGCCCCGGTAATGCCAATCGTCGTCGTTGGCCCCGGTGGTCATGTTGGTACGGCCTCGCAGCGCCTCGTCGGCGATAATGCGAAGGTCGGTGACCCCAACCGCCCCGAGGCTGCCGGGCAGCGCGCCGAGGTTGGCCTGCGCCTCCTCCGGGGTTGCGGGACGCAGCACGATGGTGCCGGTGGCGTCGATGAACTTCTGGGTGTTGAGCTGATGATCACCACGGAGAAGCGCCAGCACGACCTCGCCATCGGCGATCATGACCATTGTCTTGATCTGACGGTCGGCCGGTGCCCCGGCATCGGCCAGCGCGGCGATCGTGCGAATGCCGGGCGTGGGGAATCGCTCGGGCTCCGCCGGAGGGGCGTCGTCTTCGATCGGCGCCAGTCGGGAGGTGGCCTTCTCGATATTGGCCGCATAGTCGCAGTTGGGACAGCGGATTACGTCGTCCTCACCGGCAGGGCATGGCACCATGAACTCGGTGGACGTGTTGCCACCCATGGCCCCGGAGCTGGCCTGGACGCCGAAGGCCGGGAGCCCGAGCCGTTCGAAGATGCGCTCGTAGGCCACCCGGTGTTGCTCGAAGCTCCGGTCGAGGCCGTCCCAGTCGATGTCGAACGAGTAGGAGTCCTTCATGTGGAACTCCCGCACCCGGAGCAGGCCGCTCTTCGGGCGGGCCTCGTCTCGGAACTTGGTCTGGATGTGGTACCAGATCTGCGGCAGCTCCTTGTACGACGACAGTTCGGCGGCCACCGTGGCGAAGATCTCCTCGTGGGTGATGCCGAGGGCGAGGTCGTTCTCGCGCCGATCCGTCAGGCGGAACATGATCTCGCCCATCGTGTCCCACCGGCCCGACTGCTTCCAGACCGCGGCCGGGTGCATGGTGGGAAGCAGGAACTCCTGGCCCCCGATGGCGTTGATCTCCTCGCGGACGATGGCGGCCACCTTCTGATGGACCTTCCAGCCGAGCGGCAGCATCGAGTAGTGCCCGGCGTGAAGCTGACGAATGAACCCGCCCTTGACCAGGAGGGCGTGGCTGGCGGCTTCGGCGTCGGCCGGGGCGTCGCGAAGGGTGGGGGTGAACAGATTTGACCAACGCATGACGTCAAGCTAACGGGATTTCATTGCCGACGCAGGGTATTAACCAATTCCAGGCTCAGCATCGACCCGTGCGGGAATGCAGGAATTCCTCCCGATCGAACCGCTCACTGTGCGCGAATTGTTCAGGAAAAGCCGAGGTGTGGGGGCGCTTGGGCGAAACCGTTCCATTCGCATTATGATCGCGGGTGACCGCAACCAGCGAGGTACCAGATCATGACGGCAACCAGCACCGCCAGCCCGGCTCTCCAGCGAGCCCGCCGGCTGGCCCGCCCCCGCGAGCGCCTGACCACCCCGTATGTGCGCGACGCCGGTGGTGAGCTCCGTCCCGCCACCTGGGACGAGGCCCTTGACCGGGCCGCCAGCGGGTTGGGGGCGATCACCGCCGAACACGGTGGCACTGCGGTCGGGATGTTCAGCTGCTCGAAGTCGACCAACGAGATGAACTATGCGGCCCAGAAGTTCGCCCGCACGGTCCTCAGCTCCAACAACATCGACTCGTGTAATCGAACTTGACACGCTCCCTCCGTCGTCGGTCTGGCGACAGTGTTCGGAGCCGGTGGAGGCACGTCGTCCTACACCGAAATCGAGGAAACCGACCTGATCGTCTTGTGGGGCTCGAACGCCCGTGAGGCCCACCCGATCTTCTTCCACCACCTGATGAAAGGTCTCGACAACGGGGCCAAGATGTATTCGGTCGACCCGAGGCGCACCTCGTCGGCCAAATTCGCCGACGTCTGGCTCGGGCTCAACGTCGGCACCGACATCGCCCTGTCCAACGGCATCGCCCGCCACATCATCACCAACGGCTGGCACAACACCGACTTCATCGCCCACGCCACCTCGGGCTTCGAGGCCTACGCCGAATCGGTGGAGCCGTGGACGCTGGAACGGACCTCGGAGGTCACCGGGGTGCCATCGGTGGCCATCGCCGAGCTGGCCGAGGCCTACGCCACGGCCGAGACGGCCCAGATCCTGTGGACGCTCGGCATCACCGAACACCACAACGCCGTCGACAACGTGTTGTCGCTGTGCAACCTCTCGCTGCTCACCGGCCACATCGGGCGCTGGGGCTCGGGGCTGGTGCCGTTGCGGGGCCAGAACAACGTCCAGGGCGGCGGCGACATGGGTGCCCTGCCCAACAAGTTGCCCGGCTTCGCCGACGTCGACGACGACGAGGTCCGGGGGAAGTTCGAGGCCGTCTGGGGCGCCGAGATCCCCGCCGAACCGGGCATACACCTCACGCTCATGTTCGAGGCCATGGGCGATGACATCCGCGCCATCTACTGCATCGGCGAGAACCCGGCCGACTCCGAGGCCGACGTTGCCCACGCCCGCGACATGCTGTCGCGCCTCGACCTGCTGATCGTGCAGGACATCTTCATGACCCGCACCGCCGAGATGGCCGACGTCGTCTTTCCCGCCTCCATCGGTTGGGCCGAGGCCGACGGCACCGTCACCTCCAGCGAGCGGCGGGTGCAGCGGGTCCGGGCCGCAGTGCCTCCGCCGGGCGAGGCTCGCGACGACATCGAGATCATCGCCTCGCTGGCCAACCGCATGGGCGCCAACTGGGGTTCACCCACGGCCGAGGAGCTGTGGGACGAACTGCGGTCGCTGTCCCCGATGCACGGCGGCATGACCTGGGAGCGGCTCGAGGCCGAAGGTGGCCTGCAATGGCCCTGTCCGACACTCGACCACCCCGGCAGCCCCTTTCTGCACGGCTGGTTGTGGGCGGATGATCTGGAGGGCCGGGATCCGGCGCCCTTCAGCGTGGTCGAGCACGAGGGCCCGAAGGAGCAGCTCACCGACGACTTCCCGATCCGGCTCACCACCGGTCGAGCGCTCGACTCCTACAACACCGGGGTGCAATCGGGTTCGCTGTCGTCGCCGATCCGCTACGGCGAGGCCATCGATCTCAACCCGGTCGACGCCGAACGCATCGGTGTGGCCGATGGTGAGATCGTCCGGGTGTCATCGCCCCGGGGGTCGGTCGAGATGCCGCTTCGTGTGGTCTCGGACCTGCCGCGCGGCCTGGCCTTCACCACCTTCCACTTCCCTGAGCTTGTCGACGTCAACGTGTTGACCACCGACGTCTGGGACCGCAAGTCGGGCACGGCCGAGTTCAAAGCGGCTTCGATTCGTATCGACAAGATCGACGACCAAGACCCCTCGGAGTAACTGCGTGGCAGATCTGTATTTCGGACCCGACAAGCCGACCGTCGACGAGCAACAGGTGGTCGATCGGGTCCTTGCCCGGACCATGGGCCCGGCCGTCGTGATCGAGGACGAGCGCATGGTGCGGGGCGGTCAGACCCGTCGCAACGAGCGACGGCACCTGCTGCTCCCGCTTTTGCACGCCCTGCAGAACAAGGCGGGCTGGATCAGCCCGGGCGGGCTCAACTACGCAGCCGAACAACTCCAGGTTCCGCCGGCCGAAGCCTACGGTGTGGCCACGTTCTACGAGATGTTCCGGGTCGACGATCCGGGTCACAACGACGACGTCGTCCACGTCTGTGTCGACGCCGCCTGCCAGATCGCCGACGCCGACGCCGTCATCGCCGCGCTGGAGGCCGAGGGCAAACACGTGCACCGCAGCCCCTGCCTCGGCCAGTGCGAGCGACCCGTGGCCCAGTTCATCCAGGGCCGGGCCAAACCCGATCGGGTCGCCGCCGACGAGCACGTCGAGCCTTCGGCCGCCGTGCCGCAGGCGGGAGACCCGTCG
>JAOTVU010000285.1 GCA_029863385.1 Acidimicrobiia bacterium | reverse complement strand
GAGCTCTTGCCGACGCCCCCCTTGCCCGAGGCCACGAGGATGACCCGGGTCCGGTTGTCGGGGTCGGCGAAGGGGATGGCCCGGCCTTCGGCGTGACCGTGGCCCTGCTGGGAGCCGGCCGTGGCCGACGGATCGCCGTGCAGCTGGCGGCGCAGCGCCTCCCGCTGTTCGTCTGTCATGACGCCGAAGTCGATGACGACGTCGGACACGGGGCCGAGGGTCACCACCGCATCACGGACCCGCCGGTCGATCTCGGCCCGTAGTGGGCAGCCGGCGATGGTCAGGTCGATGCCAACGGCGACCCGGCTCGACGCACCACCGGCCGCCGGATCATCGGACACGTCGATCGAACGAACCATGCCCAGATCGACGATGCTGCGGTGGAGTTCGGGGTCCTCGACCGGCCGGAGGGCCTCTCGAACCTGATCTTCGGTAATCGTCACACGGTCTCCTCGATACGGCGTCTTCTTGACATGTCGTCCCGTCGGTGCCCCGACCACTGACCGAAACCAGCGAATTCTGGGCAGCTCGGTTGATGGGTAGACTATCCAGTGTGGCCCAACGCGCCCTCAACCCAACCGAGTTCGCCAATCTGGTGAACGCCATCACCTCGGCGTTCGGCGATCCGACGCGGCGCAACATCTACCTGCTTGTCCGTGAACACCCCGACGGTCTCACCGCAAACGAGGTGGCCGAAGCGGTCGGGCTTCACTCCAATGTCGCTCGCCATCACCTCGAGAAACTCGCCGGTGGCAGCTATCTGGAGGTGTCACAGCGGTCGTCGCACAGCGCCGGCCGCCCGGCCAAGATCTACCGGGCGACGGCTCCGGAGCTGATGCTCGAGTTCGACGTCGGCCATGACGACATCCTGATCACCCTGCTCGGCAAGGCGCTGTCACGGCTGCCCGACGACGAGGCGGCCGAGCTGGCCGAGGAGGTCGGACTGGAGTTCGGCCGGCAGATGGCACAACGGATGGGCGACAGCACCGAATCTCAGCGGTCGTTTCGCTCGGCCCTCCACGTCGTCGCCGATGCCCTTTCATCGCACGGTTTCGCGGCCCACGCCGAACACGACGGCAAGGAGTTGCGCATCGTCTCGGGCCACTGCCCGTTCGGTGATGTGGCGGTCGAGCATCCCGTGATCTGTGCGGTCGACCGGGGCATGGTCAAGGGCCTTCTCGGCTCGCTGTACGGGGCCACCGAGGTCGAGCTCTCCTCCTCGGTCGCCCAGGGCGACGACTCCTGTGTCACCGACGTGTCCGAGTCGATCGCAGGCTGAACGTCCTGCTCGGCCGTTACTCGGCCTCGGCGACGACGGCCTGGGCGGCATCGCCTGGGTCGTCGGAACCACCACCGCCAGCGAGCAGCCACCACACGACCAGGAGCAGAACGACGGTGGATGCCGCCGCGGCCGCCACCTTCAGGAGCCATCCGCCGGTTCGCTGATCGACCGGACCCACCCGAACTCCCTCGGTCACGGCGATCTCGTTCGGCAGAACCCCGATCGTCACGGTCGACTCGGGTGCGTCCGGGGAGTCCGGGCCGGCGTCGTCGGAGTCGGTTCCGTCGTCGAGACCATCGCCGCTTTCGCTGACAATCCACGAACCTCCGACCGACCCGACCGATTCCGGATCAACCAGTGGCGTTACGTCGATTCGGGCCACCTCAACACCTCGATAGGCGTCCTCCCGGGCGTCCTGCAGCTCGATGAGGAACCGGCTCATCGTGGCCGGGCGGTCCTCGGGCACCTTGGCCATGGCCCGCTCGATGAACCGGCAGATCGGGCTGGGGACGTGCTCGCGGAGGTCACCGACCTGGTACATGGCGACCCGGCCGAACACGGTGACCGGCGTCGGTTGCTCGCCCGGCTCCTTGAACGGGGCGTGGCCGGCGAGAATCGACCACAGCGTGGCCGCCAGCCCGTAGATGTCGGTGGTGGCCACCGGCCTGAGTCCCTCGGTGAACGATTCCGGGGGACTGTAGGCCGGGGTGAAAGCCGCCGTCGAGGTGGCCTTGGCGACTGCGTCCTCGGCGATCAGTGAGATGCCGAAATCGGCCACGTGGGGTCGCCCGGTCTCGGTGAGCAGGATGTTGGCCGGTTTGATGTCGCGGTGGAAGACGTCGAGCTCGTGCGCCTGTTGAAGTGTCCCGGCCACCTCCTCCACCAACCTGACGGCACGGGGCCATTCGATGGGACCCGACCGGGATATACGATCCTGCAGCGAGCCGCCGTCGTAGAACGGCATGATGATGTAGGGCGATCCGTCGTCGGTCTCACCCGTTTCGATGATGGGCACGAATCCGGCGGTGTCGGAGAGCCGGTCCATGACCCGCTGTTCACGTTCGAACCGGCGGCGGGCCGCCGAGTCCCACGAGGACCGCAGGACCTTGACGGCGACCGTCTCCTGCATCGCGAACCGACCGGGAACCTCGCGCACAGCCTTGTAGACGACGGCCGAGCCGCCGGAACCGACTACCTCGATATCGCGAAGACCTCGCACGCCGAGATCGATTGAACTCGTCGCCATGGTGATCTAACCCTCGCCCAACGTAGATTCGACTACCAATGTTATCGGGATCCGGGGTGATGATTGGCAGCGCGGGGCCGCCGGTAGCCCATACCGCGGCGGATCACCAGCACCGACGCCACCGCCATCGACACGCCGACCACCAGAACCAGCCAGCGAGGCAGCGTCGTCGGGGACCGAAGTCCGGCATCGATCCATCCCGTTCGCCCCTCCCGGT
>JAOTVU010000146.1 GCA_029863385.1 Acidimicrobiia bacterium | reverse complement strand
GTATCCCGACGGGGATCAAATCGACCGGTGCCACGGCGAGGCCGACCTCCTCCTCGAGTTCGCGGATCCCGTCGATCGGCTGCTCACCGGCTGCGAGGTGACCCGAAGCGGTGAAGTCGAGCCTGCCGGCGAAGGCCGACGTCGGCGCCCGACGCTGCAGCACGACCCGGGCCGGCTCACCCGGGCGAACGACGAGTGCGTGAAAGGTCCGGTGCCAGAGGCCGTTGCGGTGAACCTCGCGACGGGTGGCGGTGCCGATGACGGTGCCGTCGTCGGTCAGGACGTCGAGGAGCTCGGAGACGCTGTCGTCGGGCACGGAATTCCGGATTCGCCGGGCATCAGCTGGCCACTCTGGCCGTCTGCGGTTCGGACGCCTTCTTGACCAGCCAGTCGAAGACCAGTTCATGCTGGTTGTGCATCTCCGGATGCCACTGCACGCCGACGGCCGGATGATCGTCGAGTTCGATGGCCTCGACCGTGCCGTCGTCGGCCCGGGCACTGACGACGGTGGATGGACCGATGGTCGCAACCGCCTGATGGTGGAGGGAGTTGACGTCCATCTGATCCTGGCCGTAGATCTCGCTCAGCAGGGTTCCCGGTTCGATGGTGATCCGGTGGACCCGGATCTCCGGAGCCAGCTCGAAGCGGGCATGCACCGGCACGTGTTGGTGGAGGGTCCCACCGGCGTAGACGTTGAGCAGTTGGGCGCCGCGGCAGATGCCCAGCACCGGAAGGTCACGGGCGACGGCCGCTCCCAGCAGCGTGATCTCGAATTCGTCTCGTTCGGGTTCGTAGTCGCCGTGCCCGTCGGGTTCGGCTCCGTAGCGATGCGGCTCGATGTCGGCGCCACCGGTCAGGAGCAGGCCGTCGAGGTGGGGGACGAACTCGGTCGGGTTGGCGTCGATCGGCAGATGAATCGGAAGACCGCCGGCCTGGAGAATGCTGCGGGCGTAGCCGGAGTAGTACAGGTCGACATCGACATCGGCCATCGACTCGGCCGAACCGACCAGATGGCCGACCTTGCGGCGGCGGCCGGGAAGTCCGATGAGCGGACGGGTCTTGACATCGGCGGTCATAGCAGGCCAGTTTACGGCCGTGGCCGGCTGACTCTCGGCCGGGTTCACAAAACGCAATAAACCGATCGTCTTCGGCGACGACTCACCGGTGGTGCTACGCCGTTTCGGTGATCAGGGAGTCGAGAATGTCATGCAGGTCGTCGACGAAGTTGAAGGTCGCGTAGTCGGGTTTGTAGTAAAGCGTGGCCCGACGCAGCCGGTTGGCCAGGTGGTCGGCCATGGCCGGTGTGTGAACGTCGTCGAGGCCACCCTGCCAGATGAGGGTCGGTACGGTCACGGCGTCGAGATCGAATCCCCAGGGGCGGGCGGCGTTGCGCATCTCCGTGGCTATCGAGTCGGCGTTGCGGAACTGGTTTGGGAGGTTGGCCTTCAACACGGCCATCACCTCGGGCCGCCGGATGACGGCTCGATCTGCTTCCGGTCGGAGCTTGATCAGCCGCTCGGCGGCGGCGTCGACGTCACGTCGGGCCGTTCGCACCATGGCCGCCGCCATCGGTCGCAAAAGGAACGGGAGTCGCCGTGCGACGAAGAACGTGAACCGGATGGGAGGGCTGGTCTCGGCGGTGATGCGGGGAACGTCGAGTGGAGCGATGACGCTGAGAAGCCCCAGCGTCGGGATGCGATCGGGATGACGCCACGCAGCGGCCAGCGCGTAGGGGCTTCCCCCGGAAATGGCCAGCAGCCGGTAACTCTCCAAACCCAGGTGATCGGTGAGCTCGTCGAGGTCGTCAACCCAGTCCAGGATCGACCGCCCCGGTTTGGAGCTACTGGCTCCGAAACCCGGCCGGTTGGGAGCGATCAGCCGAACACTGCAGGCCCGCGCCGCGGTGTCGGCCAGCCGCCAGACCGTGGCCGAGTCGGGCGACCCGTGGATGGCCACGATCGGCACTCCATCGCGGTCGCCGTAGGTCGACCAGGCCAGGGTCCGCCCGTCGGTGAGCCGTATCGTTTCAGGGCGGGCGTTATCGGTTGACGTCACGGAGACCAGTTTCCTCGATTCGCCGTCGGCTCGCCACGGCTTGACCGCGTGTCGAGCAGCTCAGTCGTCGGTCGACCGACGTCGTCGGTGGCAAGGCTCTCCCGTGCGGGCGGAGTCCGGACCACCCAAATCGCTCTCCGGAGCTTTGGTTGCGGGCATTTCGGCCGATGGAACGGTGACGTATCAGTCCGTTCCGGAGGTCCACACGCACGTGACCAATCCCTATCGCCGATACCGGGTGCTCTGGCCCGATCAATTCGGGCTGGCCCGGGGAAAGTATCTGCCCGCCGCCGCAGCCAAAGCGGGCACATCGTTCTCCACGGCGGTGTTCATGCAGGGCTACGACCAGAACCTCTATAGCGTCGAGATCGCGGCTCGACCCGACGGCCTGCCCGACGTCAGCGCCCACTGTTCGCTGGCCGAGGCCAGACCGGGGTGGGAACCGGAGACGGGAGTCGTCATAGCCGACCTCTTCTACGGGCAGGAGCCGTACCCCATCGCTCCCCGCCAGGCCCTCAAGGACTCGATCACGATGTGGAACGAGCTGGACGTGAACCCGCGCGTGGGCCTGTCCATCACCGGCTACGTGATGCAGGCCGGCGAGAAGGGCGAGTGGGTACCGATCGAAACGCCGTCATCCTACCTCTACGGCACGGGAGCGCTCATCGATCCCAGCGGCCTGCTGTACGACATCATGGCCATGGCCGAAGGGTCCGGCATCGACGTCGAGTCGGTCAGTGCCGACCTCGATCGTGCCCAGTTCGAGATCTCCCTCCCGGTGGCCGACCCCCTTCACACGGTTGACGGTCTCTTCCTGATCCGTGAGCTCGCCCGCGAGTTGGCATCCGAGCGGGATCTGCGAATCACCTTTCTGCCGAAGCCGATCGCCGATCGGGCCGGCAACAGCCTGCACGTCAGCCTCGCCTTCGAGGATGACGACCGGGAGAACCTGTTCTTCGACACCCAGGCTCCCGACGGTCTCTCGTCACTGGCGCGGACCTGTATCGGCGGCATGCTTCGCCACCACGAGGCACTCACCGCCTTCTGCGCTCCCACCGTCAACAGCTACAAACGGTTGCGTCAAGGCGAGATCGTCGGCCTGAGGCCTCGTTGGGGCTACGACCATCGGTTCGCCACCGTCCGGGTGCCGCCGACCCGTGGCCCCGAAACCCGCCTGCAACACCGCCTGGCCGACGGGTCGGCCAACCCCTATCTGGTGGTCGCCGCCCTGCTGCAGGCGGCGAGAATGGGCGACAAGAGCCGGATCAATCCGGGCAAGTCGCTCAACGACCATCGCGACGATGAGCCGGACGACGGCCGGACCACGCCGGAGACCCTCCTGGCCGCGGTCGAGGCCCTGCAGGCCGACGGAGAGCTGAGCTCCTCGATGGGACCCCGGCTGGTTGACAATTTCTGTCAGCTGAAGACCATCGAATGGAACAACTTCGTCGATTCCGAACCCCGCTGGGTCGACAAGATCGACGAGTTCTCGGAGTGGGAAGCGGTCCACTACCTGCCGTTCCACTGATCCGATCTCCCGCAGAACAGGCCGCGATCGCCGGCCCGGATCGGCCGGCGAAAGTTTGGTGGCCGTGATCGGTTCGCTTCCTGAAGGCTTCTACATTTGACGTATGCGCGTGCGAGCACCCGGATCGTCGGCCAACCTGGGTCCAGGCTTCGATGTGCTCGGTCTCGCCGTTGCCCGCTACGTCTGGGCCGATGACGAGGGCCGAGGTGAGCCTTGCGGCCCCGAACACATCGCCCGGATCGCCTACGAGGCGGCGGGCGGCGCCGAGGCGATCTGGTTCGATTTCGAGCTTCCGCCGGGCCGCGGTCTGGGATTCTCGGCGGCTGCTCGGGCCGCCGGTGCCATGCTGGCGAAGCTCCAGCAGGGTCACCCGTTCGCCGAGGCCCAGCGCCTTGCCTATCCCGTCGTCGCCGACATCGAGGGACACGGCGACAACGCCGCCCCCTGCGTGTTCGGCGGTCTTCACGTGATCGCGGGCGACGTCAACCACCGGATCGCCAGGCCGATGCCGGGCAATCTGCTGTTCTGGGTTCCCGACATGGAAACATGGACCGACCACTCCCGGGCTGCGCTCGCCGCGTCGGTCGATCGGGCCGATGCCGTCTTCAACCTCGGTCGAGTAGGCCTGCTGATCGCCGCGGTCTACGAACAGCGCCTTGATCTGCTCGCCACCGCCACCCAGGATCGGCTGCACCAACCGTCGCGTTTCGTCGACTGCGAGCCGTCGGCCAAGGCCTATGAGATCGCTTTGCAGGCCGGCGCGTCGGCTGCCTGGCTGAGTGGATCGGGCCCCACGGTTGCGGTGGTGGTCGACGACGTGACGAAACCGGTCGTGGTCGATGCGTTGGGTGAGAGCGGTGAGGTGCTCGACCTGGCGACCGACGAGACCGGCGCCATTCCGGTTCCCGACTGAAGGTCGGCCTACGATCCGGCGACGAGCTGGGACGTGGCGTGATCACAGCGATACGACCGAGCCGGACCGTCCGCGACGGCGTCGAGGAACCCTTCGATTTCCCGGCCCGACACGGCCCAGGTTCGGGTGTCGTCGGCCGACGAGACGGCGAAGACGAGGCCGACCAGATGGCCGTCGGTCGACCATACGCCGGCACCGCTGTCGCCGCCACCGGTTGGCGCGTCGATGCGGTAGCCGTCGCGTCGTACGCGGGAACCGCCTCGAACCTCGTCGGCCTCGATCGTGGTCCGTGCGGCGACCACCCCGACGACCGGGGCGGTCGACACACCGTGGATCTCGACGGCATCGTCGGCGGCGGCCGTTGCCAACTCGGGCGACCGCAACTCCGTTCGAACGACCCCGTCGCCGACCGTCGACAGGAGGGCCAGGTCGCGGCCCGGGTCGAAGGCGACGATGGCAGCCGCAGCGGCTCCGTCGAGCAGCTGAGCCGGGGAGAAGTCGGGCCATGAGCGATCAGGCGGCAGCTTCCTGTTGGCAACGACTCCCACGTGGTCCGCACCGGCGATCACATGAGCGGCGGTGAGGACCGTTCGTTCATCGAGCAGCACGGCGGAGCCGATGGCGGCCGAGGCCGAACCACAGGCGGTTGTAACCACGGCGACGGTTCGGTCCCCGGGCTCCGGTCCCGAGTCCGGGGACGGGGCGGCGCTCGTAACCGTCGGGCCGGCCACCGGTGCCGGCCCGCCACACGAGGAGGCCGCAAGAGCCGCCGTTGTCGCCGCGGCGACGATCATGGCGACAACGGGTTTCATCGGCCTCGAACCGAGGGCCTGACGATCCGGAGTCGACCTTCGCCTGCTCACGTCCTAGGCTTCACGCCGTGCGACGACGCGTCCTCTACCGATCCGTGCAGCGGCTGCTCCCGGCCGACAATGTTCACACCGCCGCGATGCTGTGGGATCTTCACCCGCAGGTTGTTCCCATCACGGTCGCCGCCGTCGTCGCGGTGGCCGCCATCGGTGCCGCAGCCGGTGCCGCATGGGCCACGATCGCCCTTGTGGCGGTTGCGACCGGGGCCGCCGTCGCGGGTCTGACCCGCAGGTACCGGGTGCTCGCCCTCACCGACGAATCCTTCGTGATGCTGCGGGGATCCACCATCCGCCTGCAGGCGCGGGAGGTGCTGGCCCGCCTGCCCTACGACATCGAGTTCCAGAAGGCCGGCGGCAGCCTCCTCACCACCGAATGGCGGGTCGACGGGACAACCTACACCGTGCGCCGGGAATGGGAGAAGGCGATGGAGGAGATGGCGTCGCGGGCCAACAGCTGATGTCATGGCGCTGAGACGGCAAACGGGCGGTCGGCGGCGGCCTGGTGGCGGCCGCCGCCGACCGGACGGGTTTATCGTGGAGACTAGATTGACGTCTGCTGGGTGAGATAGGAACGCTCGGCCAGCCCGTGCCATTCGGCGATGCCGTCACGGAACTCCCGCCACGGACCGAGGATCTCGGCGAACTTGGCATCCCCTGCGGCCAGGCCGTCGAGCACCGACTCGGTCTCGGTCTTGAATGCCTCCATCAGCTCCGGCGAGAACTCGCGGATCTCGGCGAAGGTCTTGATCGTCTGGAGATCACGCTGATTGAGCACGTCGTAGAGCGCCATGGTCCGCATGTTGGCATGGGCCGCTGCGTTCTGTATGGCCGCTTGATACTGCTCCGGCAGGTTGTTCCAGTCCTCCAGGCGGAACTGCACTTCGAGCGCGGTTCCCGGTTCCCACCAGCCGGGGTGGTAGTAGAACAGATCCGAGCCGAGTTCGTCGAGGCCGAGAATAAGGTCGTCGGTCGGGCCCACGAATTCGGCGGCGTCGATGGCACCGGTCTGGATCGAGGTCAGGATTTCACCGCCGGCCACGGTGACCTGCTCACCGCCGAGGTTGTTGAGCACGGTGCCGGCGATGCCGGGAATGCGCATCTTGAGGCCCTGGAGATCGTCCACGGTGTTGATCTCCTTGGAGAACCAACCGCCCATCTGGCAGCCGGTGGCGCCGGCCGGGAAGGCGATGATGCCGTACTCCTCGGCGTAGAACTCGTTCAGGATCTCGATGCCTCCGCCCTCGTAGAGCCAGGCATTCTGCTGACGCTGCGTGAGGCCGAACGGCACGGCGGTGCCGAACTGCTGGACTGGGCTGAGGTTGACATAGTAGTACGATGCGGTGTGGCCGGCCTCGGCACCACCATCACGGACAGCGGGGAGCACGTCGAGACCACCGACGATCTCGCCGGCCGGTTTCGGGCTGATCCGGAATCGTCCGCCGGTCAGGAGCGCCAGCTGATCGGCGAAGATGTTGGCCGATCCGAACAGGGTGACGAGCGAGGTCGGCCAGCTCGTCGCCATGTTCCACTCGAGTTCGGGTCCGTCGGTTTGAACCTCGGTAACGGTCTCGGCCCCGTCGTCGGTGCTTGCCGCGGTGTCATCGGTCGACGAGTCGTCCTCGACGGTGGCGCCGGTCTCTTCGTCGACCGTCGAGGTCGAGCAGGCGGCCAGGATTGCGGAGCTGGCTGCGAAACCGGCGACACCGTAGCCGGCCTTGGTCAGGAACGATCGACGATCCATCCCCGGTTCGGGGGAACGATCGTCGGTTTGGGTTTCGACAGTCATGCTGGCAGCCTCCTGGTTTGGATTTTCGGTGTTTTGTCGTGACAGTTTGTCTGGTTGATGGGAACTGAACAGTCGGGTCGGTCGTGCCGACTCGTCGGTGGCGATCGGGGCCATCAGTACTGCAGCTCGTCGGTTGTGAAACGAACCTGGAGCGGCAGGGCCGAATCGTCCTCGACCTCGATGACCTCACCCGACCGGCACAGCTCGGGCGGTGCGTTCGGGTTGAAGAAGCAATAGGAGAAATTGGTGATTCCCGGAACGATCCCGAGGATGAACAGGGCCAGGATCTGTAGCCCCATGAACGGAAGGGCGCCCTTGTGGATGTCGGCGGTCTTCACTTCCGGTGGGGCGACGCTCTGCAGGTAGAAGAGCGAAAAGCCGACGGGCGGGGAGATGAAGGCCATGTTGAGGTTGACGGCCATGAGCACCGCAAACCACACGACCTCCTGGTCAGTGAATCCGAGCAGGGCCATGGCCGGCACGAAGATGGGCACCACGATGAAGGTGATCTCCAGGAACTCGAGGTTGATGCCGAGCAGGAACACGGCGATCATCGCCACCACGACGAAGCCGAGCTTGCCGCCGGGGATGCTGGACAGCCATTCCGCCACCTGAGCCGAGCCGCCCAGTTCCTGGAACATGAGGCGAAAGAACAGCGAGCAGAACAGCAGGGTCATGACCAGGATGGTGATGTTGGCCGTGGACCGGGCGGCTTCCTTGACGGCGGGCCAGTCGAGTTTCCAGCCGGGCGTGATGTGCTCGGCACCGTCGGCCGTGAGCAGGCGGTCGAACAGGTGGTTGAGCCCGGACAGGATGAGGGCTCCCAACACGCCGACCGCCCCGGACTCCGACGGTGTCGCCGTGCCGGAGAAGATCGAGATGAGCACGCCGGCGATCAGAACGAGCACCGGCACAATCGACACCAGGACCTCCGCCACCAACATGTTGCCGATGGAGACAACAACGACCGAGAAGACGAACACGGCGGCCGCACCGATCACCGCAACCTGGAAGCTCAGCAACAGACCGACGAGGAACGCGACGCCGGCCAGGGCAGAGCCGATGATCAACGCCGATCTGAAGGTAGGGCTACCGGAAAGACGCCGGTCCTCCTCGGGCATCACCGGTCCGACCTCGGGCTTCAACAACGAGATCCCGAGGGTGTAGATGATGTAGAGCCCACTGAGGAGCAGACCGGGCAGGAGCGCCCCGGCGAACAGCCCGATGATGCCGACTCCGAGCTCGCCGGCGAGCAGGATGAGCACGATGCTGGGTGGCAGCAGCTGGGCCAGCGTTCCCGATGCGGTGATGGCCCCGGTGGCCAGTTTGTGGTCGTAGCCGAGCTTGACCATGGCCGGCAGCGACAACAGGCCCATGACGATCACGGTGGCGGCGACGACGCCGGTGGCAGCGGCCAACAGCGTGCCGACGACGATGACGGCGGCTGCAACCCCACCTCGCAGTGATCCCATCAGGAGACCGAACGCGTTGAGCAGGCGTTCGGCCAGCCCCGATCGTTCGAGGATCGCGCCCATCAGCACGAAGAGTGGAACGGCCAACAGCTCCGGGCTCTCGATCGACTTGGCCCAGTTGGAGGGGAGCTGGCCGGCGAGCGTGCCCGGGTCGAAGGTGTTGACGCTGACGGCGTTGGCCATGTCGCCGACGAAGGCGAACGCCAGGGCCGTGGAGGCGAAGCAGAAGGCCACGTTGTAGCCGCTGAGGATGAGCGCCATGAACACGACGAACATCATCAGGGCCAGGAAGACCCCGAGATTCAGTCCCATGACCTGCACGATCTGAGCGGCAACCACAGCGTTCACAATCTCCTTTGGCCGGCCTACTCGACCCGCATTGGCGCGTCGATGGTATGGAGGTCTGCCAGGTCCTCGCGACCGGCGATGATGAATCCGGTCTTGATCATCTCACCGAACACCTGGGCGGCCCAGAGGATGAACGCCACGAAGATGAAGGCCCGGATCGGCCCGGCCGGCAGCTCGCCAGCGTTGACCGACGTGACCCAGGTTTCCCAGACCCGCCATCCGGCCGGCCACTCACCTTCACCGCCGTTGGCGAAGCGGTTGTAACCGAGCGCAATGGCGGCGTAGGGCTTGAGAATGCGGATGCCGAGGACTAGGAACGGGAAGAAGAAGACGGAGTGCATGATGAAGTCGAGCCATGCCTTGCGCCGGTTGCTGAACTCGGCCCACCAGAAGTCGATACGCGGGTTGATCCCCTCCCGCACGCCGTAGTTGACCCCGAGCAGGAACAGCATGCCGAAGCTCATCCAGGCCAGGCTGACCGTTTCGGCGAAGAGGATGTCGGTGGCGAACCAGTTGTTGGAGTAGCGGGTGATCACGTTGAACAGCTGGAGGAAGAAGATCACCCAGGCGAGGACCATGGCCAACCGGCCGGTGAAGGTTGCCACCACATCGATGGCGAGGCGGACGCCGTGCAGAACCGCAGATGAGGTCGACGCGGCGATGACGGCGATCGTCAACGCCCAGAGCCACCACGGCATCCTCCCGATCAGCAGGTCGGCACCGACGGCGGTGGCCACGACTGCGGCCAACCCGAAGGTAGAGGCGGCCCAGCCGATGGGATGCAGCCGTCGGAACAGGCGGTTCTCGAAGGTCTCGGAGCCGTCACCTTCGTCGGCATGGTCAGTCGCCCCGGGGGCGGCTGTTTCGGCCGCCGGCTCAACCATCTACCATGCCATCGCTTCGATTGGCCACGCTGCTCCCCCTGGATGCCGATGTTCCGAGTGCGTGCCCTGACCACGTTGCACGGTCACAACGTCGAAACCGCGCACGCACTGTGGCGCTATGAGCATACACAAGGTCACCTCGTCGGTCAGGAACCGACCGGGCTATTTGTGCGAGGACGGTTCGTCGCCTCCGGCCGGGGCCGATGCATCCGGATCGTCCGGGCCGACGTCATCGTCGGTGTCGAGCAGGGGAGTGGCGGCGGAGCCCTCGAGTTGGGGCGCCCGTGCCAAGTCGGCTTCCACGTCGACCGGATCGTCGATGTGCAGCGCGCCGACAACTTGGAGGTAATCGCTGTGGGCCTGGATCACCGCGGCCGCCTCCTCCGGGTCGACATCGAGGCCGACAACCTCGCATCGCTCCATCACGTAGGCCAACGGGTCGAACTGCTCGAAGATGATGGGCGGGGCGTCCGTCGACGCCGGGGCCCAGTGATAGGCCTGGATCCACTCCAGGTGAAGGCGGAGTAGGCGTCGGAGGTCGTCGTAGCTGAGGGAGGCTGTGATCGAATCGGGCAGTGCTTGGGCGCAGAACTCGATCGCCTCGTGTCCGTCGATGACGACCTGATCGGGCATGGCCTCGGTCGAGCCGACAGCATGTCCGACGAACACGAAGGCCGCGGCGACGACGAGCAGCGCGGCAAGCACCAGGAGAACGTACACCATCGGTTTTCAGGCTACCGGCGCTGTCGATCCTCCGGGATCGGTGGCTACAGGCCGATGCGCTGAGCCAGCAGCTCGCGATGGTACGAGGGATCGCCGAAGAGCAGTTCCGAGCTCTTGGCTCGTTTGAAGTAGAGATGAGCGGGGTGTTCCCAGGTGAAGCCGATGCCGCCGTGGATCTGGATGTTCTCGGCCGCAGCGTGGAAATAGGCCTCGGAGCAGTAGGCCTTGGCCAGGGAGGCAACCGAGGGCAGCTCGTCGTTCATCTCCGCCGCGCACCACAGCGCGTAGTAGGCGGCCGACTTGGCCGACTCCACTTCGAGCAGCATGTCGGCGCACTTGTGCTTGATGGCCTGGAACGACCCGATCGGACGGCCGAACTGCACCCGGTCCTTGGCGTACTGTACGGCCATGTCGAGCACGAACTGGGCTCCGCCGACCTGCTCGGCGGCCAGGGCGACCGCAGCGAGATCGAGCATGGTGGACATCGTGTCCCAGCCGCCGCCGTCGGTTCCGACGAGGGTGGCCGGTGTGGCGTCGAACGTGAGGCGGGCCTGTTTGCGTGTCTGGTCCATCGTGGCCAGCGACTCCCGGGTGAGCCCCGATGCGTCGCCGTCGACCGCGAACAGGCTCACGCCGGCGCCGGTGCGTGCCGCCACCAGGATGAGGTCGGCCAGGTGGCCGTCGAGCACGAACGACTTGACGCCCGTCAGGGTGTGGCCGTCACCGGACGTCGAGGCCTCCATCGTGATGCCGGACTCGTCCCAGCGGCCGTTCTCTTCGGTGAAGGCAACCGTGGCGATCGTCTCGCCGGATGCGATACCGGGGAGATGGGCCTTCTTGGCGTCGTCGTCGCCGGACTGGAGCAAGGCGCACGTTGCCATGACGCCGGAGAAGAACGGGGCGCACAGTAGCACTCGGCCCATTTCCTCGAGGACCACGCCGAGTTCGACGAAGGTGTAGCCCTGGCCGCCGAACTCCTCGGGGATGATCAGGCTCTGCAGGCCGAGCTGTTCGGCCATCTGGGACCAGACGGCGTCGTCGTAACCCTTCTCGGTCTCCATGAGTTCCCGGACGGTGGCCTCGGAGGATTTCCCCTCCAGAAACGACCGCACGAACTGGCGAAGCTGTTCTTGTTCCTCGGAAAACGCGAAGTTCATGGCGGCCAACGGTAGGTCGACTGGCTCGATCCGGGCCAGTCGCTTTGTGTACGCATGTGTACGCATCAGGGGCGACAACCTGTACAGTCGATCGAGATGATCGATCACCCGTCCCGACCGGAGGGCGTTTCGCCCTCGACCGTCGGCGTCCGCGACCTCCGGGCCGCCCTCGCCACCCACCTCGACCGGGTCGAGGCCGGTGCCACGCTCGTCGTGCGGCGCGGTGGCCGCGCCGTCGCCCGGCTCGTTCCGATGTCGGAGCCGACCCGTGTCGAACGCGGGTTGGAGGAGATGGCCCGACTCGGACTCGTCGAACGGCCGCGTTCGGAGCCATCGCCGGCATCCCCGGATGCCGGCGCCACCGCCGGAGCGCGACCGCTACCAGTCGATGTGCGTGTCGATCGAATCGTTCGCCAGGTCCGGGGCTGATGAGCGCAGTCACGGACCCGGTTCGCTTGAT
>JAOTVU010000145.1 GCA_029863385.1 Acidimicrobiia bacterium | reverse complement strand
ACGCACACGCACACGTTCTGCCATCCCCACATCAAAACAGGCCCAGCAACCCGAGTGGTGGACGCGACCCTCAAACCACTGTGGTCAGGGCACTAGCCGCCGATCCAGAGGTATCGACGGCGGCAAGCCGCTACGAGTTTGCGGTTCGCAAACTCTCTGGCTGTGCCGGTTTGCCCTGGAGATCGATTTTTTCCGCAGCCTGCTAGCCGCCGTTCTGCGCAGCTCGGGTGGCATTCCGTGTCACCTCAGCTGCGCATTCGTCAAGGGCTGAGGTGGGCGCCGATCCAGTCGTCGACCTTCTGCCACTCCCCACGCAGCCAGGCCGCAAGGGCCTGGCTGTCGCTCGGACGGTCCTCCGGCATCACCGTCCACGAATGGGCGACCACACTGCGGCGGAGCGGGACGGCGTTCCACAGGTCCCCGAAGCCGCACAGGTCCTCGAGCCCGGCGTGGGCCAGGACCAGCACGACCGCATCGGGAGCGCCTTCCATCGCCGCCACCGCACCACCGCTGCGGGGCAGCATCGTGTAGCGGAGCGACTCGGCCACCCGCACCAGATCATCGCGGCCCCTCGCTTTGAGCGAATCGATGCGACGCTGCCGCCGCTCCGGGGTGACGTTCCCACCCTCCGGGAAGATGCCGAGGGTGTCGTTTCCGCCCAGCGATTCGGCCATCGCCCGGATCGAGCGGAGGTCGGCCGCAGGATCGGGCGACCTCGGGAGCAGATAGCGATAGCCGAGCCGCTCCCCGGCAATGTCGAGGAAGGGATCCCACTGGAGCTTGGCCGCGCCGATGAACATCGGGCGCCGCTTACCGTCCCGCAGAATCACCCGCATGATGAGGAAAGCGTCGCCGGGACCGGCATGACGGCTGAGGAGGATGACGGGTCGATCCCGGGGAAACGGCTCGAACGTGTAGGAGAACTCGAAGCCGAGAAAGAACCGTATGGCCCGGGTGATCAGCTCCATGTACTGGCCGGTCAACACCATGTTGGCTCTGACCCAGAACGGCCGATCCATCCAGCGCCCGAACCCGCTGCCGACCCACACCGTGAACAGGGTGAAGAGGCCGAACACCTCCGTGGCGCAGAACGCCAGGCCGATGCCGACGAAACGGGAGAGGCGGAACCGTTTCCGGTCGAAGATCAGGTCGAGGACGGCCGCGAACAGATGGAGCAACGGCGCACACAGCGTCAACAACAACCCGAAGGCGAACACGAGCGGTGTGATGAACAGCCGTCGAGCCCAGCGAGGTGGGGGTGTGTCCAAGGCAGACCGATCTGTCGGAAGTGACCACGATCGTAGCAACGACCCTGGTTGCGGTTCATCCGGTCGACACGATTAAGCTCCCGCCATGGACGATCCCAAAAGCGGACGAGCGTGGGTGCTCGGCGGCGGGGGCCTGCGGGGAGCCGCCGAGGTGGGGATGGCCAGGGCATTGGCCGCTTCGGGGCTCCAACCCGATTTCGTGGTGGGCACCTCGGTGGGATCGATCAACGGGGCCGTACTGGCGTCGGCGCCCGTCGTCCAGTCCGCTGTGACGCTCACGAAGATGTGGGACACGATGACGGTGCACTCGGTGTTCCAGGAGTCGATGCTCAGCCGCCTTCGGAACCTGGTCGATCATTGGACCCACCTGCATTCCAACGAACCGCTCCGTCAGCTCATCGATCGATGGGTGCCCTTCGAGAACATCGAGGACGCCCTCATCCACTTCGAATGCGTGGCCGCCTGCATCGAGACCTCGTCGGAGCACTGGTTCACGGAAGGTTCGGTGATCGAAGCGATCCTGGCCTCGTGCGCCCTGCCCGGTGTGCTTCCGCCGGTCGAGGTCGACGGGCGGCACTACATCGACGGCGGCGTCGTCAACTCCATTCCCATCTCCCGGGCCATCGAGCTCGGGGCTGAGGAGATCTACGTCCTCCACGTCGGCCACATCGATGACGAGCTGGTCGTTCCCCGTCACCCGTGGGACGTGGCCATGGTGTCGTTCGAGATCGCCCGGCGCCATCGCTTCAACAACGAGGTGGCACAGCACCGAGAAGGTGTGACGATCCACGTCATGCCGACGGGCCGGCCGCCGGGTCGCTACAACGACCTGTCGAAGCTGCGCTACTGGGACGCCGAACCCATCCGGGCGACGATTGCCGCTGCGCAATTGGCGGGCCTGGAGTATCTGGAGGCACTCGTTGACTAGCCGAGCGACCGACGGAACCACCTCGCACAGCCATCCCTTCCCCGCCCGGACGTTGGGGGTGTTGTTTCATCCGACGTCGATCGCCGGCCCGGAGCCCATCGGCACGCTGGGGGCCGAGGCCGAAGCCTGGGTCGACTGGCTGGCGAGCACGGGTGCCGGGGTCTGGCAAATCCTGCCGCTCACCTGTCTCGGCGACGAGGATTCGCCCTACTTCAGCCCCTCGGCGTTCGCCGCCAACACGTGGCTGATCGACCTGCGGAACCTGGCCGAAGCCGGCCTGCTCGACGACGACGACCTCGACCTGCCCGACGCTCCGACCGGTGAACCCGTCGACTTCAAGGCGATGCGAGCATGGAAGCGCCCGCTGCTCACGGCGGCCGCCGACCGGTTCCTGACCGACGCCGATCATCCGTGGCGGGCCGACCACGATCGGTTCGTCGCCTCCGCACCCTGGCTCGACGACGCCTGCCACTTCTTCGCCCTGAAGCAGGCTGTGAAGCGGGTCGGTCCGGAGGCGGCCGACACGCCATGGTGGGAGTGGGAGAAGCCGCTGCGCCGACGCGACCCCGAGGCCCTGGCCGCCTCTGCCGCTCAACTGGCCGACGAGATCCGTCGGGAGCAGGCCCTGCAGTTCTTCTTCGATCGTCAGTGGCAGGCCTTGCGAAACCGAGCCGACGCCAACGGGATCACCGTCCTCGGTGACATCCCGATCTACGTCTCCCCCGACTCGGTCGACGTGTGGGCCAACCAGCGCCTGTTCCAGCTCGACGGCGACGGTCACCAGCTCACCCAGGCCGGCGTTCCTCCCGACTACTTCAGCGAGACCGGCCAGTTGTGGAAGAACCCGCTGTACCGGTGGCACGTGATGGAGGCCGAGGGCTTTTCGTGGTGGATCGACCGGCTCCGGCGAACGCTCGAGCAGGTCGACATCGTGCGCATCGACCACTTCCGGGCCCTTTCGGCCTACTGGTCTGTTCCGGCCGATGCCGATACCGCCATCGGCGGGCAGTGGGTGCCCGGGCCCGGTCAGGCCTTCATCGATGCGCTCACCCTGGCATTCCCCGACCTGCCGATCGTGGCCGAGGATCTCGGCGATCTCGACGATGACGTCATCAAGCTCCGCGACGACAACGACCTCGTGGGCATGCGGGTCATCCAGTTCGGCTTCGATCCGCCGTCGGACCCCGACGAGCCGAGCGTCCACCACCCCGACCAGGTCGGCGAGCGCTGCATCGTCTACACCGGCACCCACGACAACGACACCCTCGCCGGTTGGTGGCACAGCCTGTCGAGGCGGCGCCGTTCGAGAGTGCGGGCACAGACTCGGATGCCGCCGAGAGTGCGAACCCGTCGGGCGGTGCGCTGGTTGATCGGCGTTGCCCTGCGGACCAGGGCCGCTGTCGCCGTCGTCCCCCTCCAGGACCTGCTCGCCCTCGGAAGCGAAGCCCGGATGAACACCCCGTCGACCGAGGACGTCAACTGGCGCTGGCGGATGCCACCAAACAGCCTGACCCGCCCGTTGGCCGCCGGCCTTCGCCAACTGGCCGAGGACACCGACAGGATCAGCGACCGGTGATGTCGGCTCGGCGGTGCCGGGCGGACATGGTCGGGATCGCGTTGATGCTGGCGGTCCTGTCGGGGTGCTCGCCGTCGGACGAAAACGCAGCCGTCGATGTCGATGCAGCGGCTTCGACGACCGGGCCCGCCAACGATGCGACCACATCGTCGGAGGTCGCGACCTCGGTCCTGAGCGTCGAGCCGACCACGACAACCGGTGACGACCAGTCGACGACCGAAGACACCGGCACCGACGGTTCGACGACACCCGACGGCTGCGACATCGGACCGGTACCGGCCTCGGCCGGCCTCGATCCGTTCTACACCTTGGGCTGTCAGATCGACGGTTTCTGGGTTGTGGCCAACGACGTGGTCGCCCCCGAGGCGGTTGCCCGGGCCGCCGAAACCGTCGGGCGGATCTTCGCCACCGATGAACGACTGGCCCCCACGATCGCCGCCAACGGCATTCGCCTCGGTGTGATCGGACGAAACCAGCGCACCACGGAGATGCCGGAGTACCGGGACCTCAATGAGGCGTTTCCCGAGACCGACTGGGACGCCCGGGCCCGCGGCCTGGGAGCGACCCTCGAACGCCCACTCGTCTCCGCCGGCGAGGAGAACATCCTCTGCCTCCCCGACGACCGCTATCTCGGCGAGGACATCCTGCTCCACGAGTTCTCCCACGTCCTCCATCAATTCGGATACAGCGCCCTGGATCCCGACTTCGACGCCGACCTGCTCGATGCCTACCAACGGGCCATCGACGACGGCACGTGGGACGGCACCTACGCCGCGACCGACCAGAACGAGTACTGGGCCGAAGGTGTGCAGAGCTATCTCGGCCGCAACCTGACGGCCGAGCCGGCCGACGGCATCCACGGACCGATCGACACCAGGGCCGAACTGGAGGCGGCCGACCCGGCGCTCTACGAACTCATCGATCGCCGGCTCGGCACCGTCGAGCTGGCGCGGCAGTGCGTTTGAGCCGTACGGGCGGGATCGGTCACCACGAGCGGAATGTAAGAGAGGGCCGGAACCACCGGACCGCCCTCGACCAGGTCGCCGGGCGTCCAGGCCGCCGAACTGGTGACCTCTGGCCCTTCACAGCGCCGATCGGTCGTTGGATGATCGATATCGCCGACAACCGGACGGAAAGCGATGAGCAGGAACGGTGCGAAAACACCGGCGGCAAACGGTCGTGTGGTCAGAGTGCGGGGCAGCGTCATCGATGTCGCCTTCGACGAGCTGCCCGCGATCAATCATCTGCTCACCGTCCCCGGCTCATCGGTGGCCATGGAGGTGGTTGGCCATCTCGACACCGAGACGGTACGAACCGTGGCCCTCACCCCGGCCCGGGGCCTCGCCCGCGGTGATGCCGTGGCCGACACCGGTGCTCCGATCGAGGCACCGGTCGGTGAGGCCGTGGTGGGGCGGGTGTTCGACGTGTTCGGCGAGACGATAGACGGGGAACCGGACGATGCGATTCTCAACCTTCCCCGACGAACGATTCATCGTCACCCGGTGCCGTTGACCGAGCGGCCGTCACACTCCGGCACCTTCACCACCGGGATCAAGATCATCGACGTGCTCGCTCCCCTGGAACGAGGCGGGAAAGCCGGCTTGTTCGGCGGCGCCGGGGTGGGCAAGACGGTGCTCATCATGGAGCTGGTCAACAACGTCGTCGGCGCCCACGAGGGTGTGAGCGTGTTCTGCGGGATCGGCGAACGGAAACGGGAAGCCAGCGAACTGCACCGGGAGCTGACCGAGAGCGGTGTGTTGAACAACACCGTGCTCGTGTTCAGTCAGATGGACGAGCAACCGGGGGCGCGGCTTCGGGTCGGACACACCGCCTTGACCATGGCGGAGTGGTTCCGCGACGAGCGCAACCAGGACGTGCTGTTGTTGATCGACAACATCTTCCGTTTCGTTCAAGCCGGGGCCGAGGTGTCGGCGCTGCTCGGCCACGTGCCGTCCCAACTCGGCTACCAGCCGGATCTGGAAACGATGCTGGCCTCCCTCCAGGAACGCATCGCCAGCACCAACGCCGGTGCCATCACGTCGGTGCAGGCCGTCTACGTCCCGGCCGACGACCTGACCGATCCGGCCGCCGTCCACGTCTTCGGGCACCTTTCGGCCTCCGTGGTGCTGTCGCGCGATCGGGCGGCCAGAGGCCTGTACCCGGCCATCGATCCCCTGCAGTCGGACTCCAAGATGCTGAACCCGTCCGTGGTGGGCGAGCGCCACTATCGAATCGCCCGGGAGACCAGGGAGATGCTGGCCCGCTATGAGGAGCTCCAGGATGTGATCGCCATGCTCGGCGTCGAGGAGCTGGCCACCGAGGATCAAGTGGTGGTGGCCCGGGCCCGGCGGCTGGAGCGGTTCCTGACCCAGCCCTTCGCCGTCACCGAGCAGTTCACCGACCTCCCCGGCCGGCTGGTCGAACTCGACGACGCCCTCGAAGGGTGTGAGCGCATCCTGGCCGGAGACCTCGACGACCGGTCCGAGGACGAACTCTACATGATCGGCGGCCTCGACGATCTGGAGCCCCGATGAACGGCCCGTCGCCGATGCGCCTCGAGGTCGTCACTCCGAGCGAGACGGTGATCGACCGGCCGGTCTCGAAGGTCTCGGCCGAGAGCACCCACGGGGCCTTCACCTTGCTTCCCCGGCACATCGACTTCGTCGCCATCCTGGTACCCGGTCTCATCGCCTTCGTCGCCGACGGTGACGAGCACCTCATGGCCGTCGACGGTGGCGTGTTGATGAAGCGGGGGCCGGTGGTGAGGATCGCCACCGGCGAAGCGGCCGAAGGTGACAGCGTGCTGGCCCTGCAGCGGGCACTGAGGGCGTCGTTCGAGGAACTGGCCGAGGGCGAACGCCGGTCACGAGCGGCGCTGGCCCGACTCGAAACCGACCTCGTTCGGCGCTCCATGGAGATGAGCGAGTATGACTGACGACGAGTTCGACGTTGAATTCAGCCCGGAATCCAACGGTGGGTTCGGCCGTGAGCTCGACAAGGACGACCGCGCTCGGGCCGAGGCCCTCCGCCGCACGGTGCTGCGCAAGACCATACGGCGGGAACGGGCCCGTCGCCGCCGGGGCGAAAGCCCCTGGACGTGGCTCGGCACCTTCGGACTGGTCGGCTGGACCGTCGTGGCCCCGACGCTGCTCGGTCTGGCCGCCGGGATCTTCGTCGACAACCGGATCGACAGCCCCGTGAGTTTCACCATCACTTTTCTCATCGTCGGTACCGCCTCCGGGCTGACGATGGCCTGGCACTGGGTGCGACGGGAGAGCGAATCGGAGGACGAACGATGATCCGACCAACCGATGGAGTGCAACGGTGAGCCGACTGGACTGGGTGATTCCGCTCTCGGCCGGATTGGCGGCCGGGCTTGCTCTGGGCCTGGCGTACTACGGCGGCCTGTGGTGGACCAGCCGGCGGATCGTCTCGGCGTCCGGAAGCCCGATCCTGCCGATGCTCAGCTTCGTCGGCCGGCTCGCCCTCCTGGCCGTGGGACTCGGTCTGATCGCCCGCCTCCAACCGCTGATGCTGCTGGGATCGCTGCCGGGTTTGATGGCCGCTCGTGCCCTCTGCATCCGGGCGATCACCGGTGCCGGCTCATCGGCTTCGCCTCCCGTCTCCACCGTCGGCCCCGAACCGGGGGAGGCCTGACATGGGCGAACGGGCGATCACGCCGGACCAGACGGTGCTGTGGGACGCCGGTTTCGTCAACGTCAATCTCACGCTGGTCACGACGTGGATGGTCATGGCCCTGCTCATCGGGTTCTCTCTGGTGATCTCCCGCCGGCTGAGGGTGGGGGCCGAGATGTCCCGGTGGCAGAACGGGGTCGAGGTCGTCGTCGGTTTCATCCGCAACCAGATCCAAGAGATCTCGAACCAGACCGGCGACCGTTACCTCCCCTTCGTCGGCACGCTCTTCATCTTCATCCTGGTATCCAACGTCCTGGCCGTGCTCCCCGGCTACGTACCACCGACGGCTTCGCTGTCGACCACGGTCGCCCTCGCCCTGTGCGTGTTCTTCGCCGTACCCGTCTTCGGCATCGGCGCCAGGGGAATCGGCGCCTACCTCCGGGCCTATCTGCAACCCAACCCGTTGATGCTGCCGTTCAACATCATGTCGGAGCTTTCCCGCACCCTGGCTCTGGCCGTGCGGCTCTTCGGCAACGTGATGAGTTTCACGAAAATCGTTGCCATTCTCCTCGGTATCGCACCGTTGCTGTTCCCTGCCCTGCTCAATGCACTTGGTCTCCTGACCGGAGTCATTCAGGCCTACATCTTCGCCGTCCTGGCCACGGTGTACATCTCGGCCGGGAGCCGATCCCAGAACGAAGGTGGCCGCAGATCCACCGAATCCCGAGCCCGTCCGGTTCCCGAGACATCGGGACGGACCGCCGGCTGACAACGTCCTCGACGACAAAGGAGTCGATCACATGGAACCCGAAACCGTGGTGGCAATGGTGTCCATCGGCACCGCCGGCTTCACCATCGCCGTGGGCTCGCTGGGCCCCGCCCTGGGGGAGGCTCGGGCGGCAGCCGAGGCGCTCCGCTCGATCGCTCAGCAGCCGGACGAGGCCAACACGATCACCCGCACCCTGTTCGTGGCCATGGCCCTCATCGAGTCGACGGCCATCTACGCCCTCGTGGTGGCGTTGATCTTGATCTTCGCCAATCCGTTCTGGGCCGAGTTCACGGGTTGAACGGTCGTCGTCGACCGGAAAGTGACCAATCGTGCTGCTCGACCCATTCACCATCATCGCCCAGATCGTCAACTTCGCCATCCTCGCCGTCGCCCTGAAGTACCTGCTCTACGACCGGGTGATCGGGGCCATGGACGAGCGAGAGGCTTCGATCGCGGCCAGGTTGCACGACGCTGAGGAACGTGAGACCGAGGCCAGAGCGGAGAAGGACGACTTTCGCCGCCGCCGCCGTGCCCTCGAGGACCAGGAGCAGGATCTGCTGGACGAAGCACGGGACCAGGCAGAACACCATCGACGCCGGCTGCTCGAGCATGCCCGGTCCGAGGTCGAACTGGAACGGCTGCGGTGGGAGCGGGCCTTGCGGCGGGATATGGCCGAGTTCCAGCACGAGGTTCAACGCCGGAGCGCCGAGGAGGTGGTGGAACTGACGCGGCGGGTGTTGGCCGATCTGGGCGGGACCGACCTGGAGCAGGTGGTGCTCGACCGTGCACTCGACCGGCTCGAGGCCGATCCGGCGATCGTTGCCGCAGTCTTGACCGATGGGCACCGGACTTCTCCGGTCACGGTGCGCACCTCGTTCCCGGTGGCATCCGACCGGCAGGGCCGTGTCGTCGACCGGCTCCGCTCGATCGGACTCGATCCCGACCGGCCCGTGGTGTTCGAGCGGGCGCCCGCTCTCATTCTCGGCGCCGAAGTGCAGGGCGACGGCACGGCCGTGTCCTGGAACGCCGACGACTACCTCGATCGCCTCGGAGCCGACGTCCATCATCTGATCGACACGGTCGACGGCGCGGATCACCGTGACCCTGACGAGCACCGTGACACGGGTGAGCACCGTGACCCTGACGAGCACCGTGACACGGGTGAGCACCGTGACCCTGACGAGCACCGTGACACGGGTGAGCACCGTGACCCGGCAGGTTGACGACACCGGTTGGCCCCGGACGGCGGAACCGGGTCCCGGAGCCGCGGCCCTGGCCGCGTTGGCCCGCCTGGCCACCGTGCGGGACGGATTCGACTACAACGCGGCCGGCAGCGAGCGGGGTGTGATCTCTCGACTGACCGAAGGTGTGGCTCGGGTGACCGGACTACCCGGCGTCGGATTCGAGGAACTGGTTCGCTTCGAGAACGGCTCCCTCGGACTGGTACTCGACCTCGATGTCGACGATATCGGTGTCGTGCTGCTCGACCCGGACGAGGGGGTCGCGGCGGGCGGCGTGGCCCGTCGCACCGAGCGCGTCATGGACACGCCGGTCGGCGATCGCCTGCTGGGCCGCGTCGTCGACCCGGCGGGCCGGCCCTTGGACGGCTTGGGTCCGATTGGTGCGCTCACGCGCCGAGACGTCGAGCGTCAGGCGCCCCGGATTCGGGACCGGGCACCGGTGTCGACGCCGTTGCAGACTGGGATCAAGGCCATCGACGCCCTCGTCCCGATCGGTCGGGGCCAGAGGGAGTTGATCGTCGGGGACCGTCAGACCGGCAAGACCAGCATCGCCGTCGACACCATCTTGAACCAGCGCAACGGGGATGTGGTCAGCGTCTACTGCGCCATCGGCCAGCAGATCAGCGCGGTGGCCAAGATCGTGGCCCGCCTCAGGGAACACGGCGCGTTGGAACGAACCGTCGTCGTCGTGGCCAGCAGCGAGGACCCGGTGGGTCTTCGCTACATCGCTCCATACGCCGCCACGACCATGGCGGAGTACTTCACCGACCGTGGCCACGATGTCCTGATCGTCTACGACGATCTCACCCGCCACGCCCGGGCCTACCGGGAGCTGTCGCTACTGCTGCGTCGACCACCCGGTCGTGAGGCCTACCCGGGTGACATCTTCTACATCCACTCACGTCTTCTGGAGCGGGCCGCCCGTCTCGCCCCGGAACGGGGTGGCGGCTCGCTGACCGCCCTACCCATCGTGGAGACCCAGGCCGAGAACCTTGCCTCCTACATCCCCACCAACCTCATCTCCATCACCGACGGTCAGATCTACGTGTCTCCCCGACTGTTCCGGCGAGGTCAACTGCCGGCGGTCGACGTCGGCCGGTCGGTGTCGCGGGTCGGCGGTCGGGCCCAGCTCCCGGCCTACCGCAAGGTCGGACCGAGTCTTCGGCTCTTCTACGCACAGTTCGAGGAGTTGGAGCGGTTTGCCCGTTACGGGGCACGGCTCGAACCGCATCGGCGACAGCAGCTGGAGCGGGGACGGCGGGTCCGGGAGGCGCTGAAGCAGGAGGAGGGCGATCCTCGGACCGTGGTCGAACAGCTTCTGGCCTTGGTGGCGGTGGCCGAGGGAGCATTCGACGACGTGGCGGTGGACCGCATCGCCACCCTGGAGCACAGGCTGCGGCACCGGGTCACCGAGCTGCCCGAGGTTCGACGAACGATCGAGGAGGGGCGGGTACTCACCGACGACCACGTCCAGGCCGTTGTGGCCATGGCCCGCCGAGTGCGATGACCGAGACCCTCCAGGATCTGGCTCGCCGAATCGAATCGGCTCGGGAGCTGCACACCGTCACCCGCACCATGCGAGGTCTGGCCGCCGTGAACCTCCGCGGCTACGAACTGGCGACCGAGGCCACCAACCGCTACGAGGCCATCGTCGAGGACGGCCTTCAGGTCGCTCTGCGGGACGGCCGCATCAACCGTCTGCCGAAGGAGACAATGCGTCCCGAGGCGCCGACCGCCATGATCGTGTTCGGCTCCAACCAGGGGCTGTGCGGTCCCATCAACCGACACGTCGCCGCCCACGCCGCAGCTCGAGCCGGCGGGGTGCCCACGCTCAGCCTGGTGGCCGCCGTCGGCGGCCGGCTGGCAGTCGAACTGGATCTGGCCGGTCTCACCCCGGACAGCGCCTGGGACCTGCCGGCCACCATCGAAGCCATCCCGGCCCGGGCCGAGCAACTGGTGGCTCGGGCCGAGAACTGGAGGACGGCGAGGGACGTGACCCGGGTGCTGCTGGTCTTTCCCCATTTCCGGGGTCGTGGCCGGGGATACGAGCCGGTCTCGTTGCAGATCCTGCCCACCGATCGGGACTGGTTGGAGTGGCTGGCCATCCGCACCTGGCCGTCGCCCGTGCTCCCCACTTTTGCCATGCCCTGGGACGAACTCGTCACCGGCCTGATGCACCAAGCCCTCTTCGTGCGCCTCCATCGCAGCTTCGCGCAGACCATGGCGGCGGTTGCGGCCAGCCGCCTCGCGGCCATGGACAACGCTCAGCGCAACATCGAAGAGCGCCTCTCCTCACTCCATGTCCGGTACCACCAGTTACGCCATCAAGAGATCACCAAGGAGCTGCTCGATGTGGTCTCCGGGTTCGAGCTGCTCGGGAGGCGGGAGTCGTCGCCGCACGCGTGATGAGCATGGGCCGGAAGCCCCCGGGCGAGGCTGGGCGCCATCACCCGGGAGAATCCATGTCGAAGGAACTACAACGCTAAAGGAAATCCACCTACGGAACCGATGTAAGACCCATGTTAGATCGGGGTCGACGAAACGAACGCGGCGCAGCCGTCGTCGAGGCGGCCTTCGTTCTGCCCATGCTGGTCCTGTTCTTCGCCGCCATCGTCGACTTCGGGTTCATCCTCAACGACCTGCAGCAGATCAACAACGCCACGTTCCGAGCGGTGCGCGAACTGTCGGTCGACGAATACAGCGGAGCCGCCGGTTGCGTGGCGGACCCCGACACGGCGCTCGACACCGAGAAGCTCGTGTGCATGGTGCGCAACTTCTCGGGTCGC
>JAOTVU010000144.1 GCA_029863385.1 Acidimicrobiia bacterium | reverse complement strand
CGGCGTTGGCCACCAGGTCGTCCCGTTGATGGCGCAGCGGTTCGGGCAGCGTGGCGTGGAGGTGGTCGAACATCTCGGTCGGCTCCGGCGGCGCAGCGGCCAGATAGGCCTCCGCAGTCGCCTCGACGGCGTCCCGGCACTCGCTCAGCAGTCGTTGTTCGTCATCGGACTGCCAGCCCATGGCCGAGATCAGGTGGGCCCGCAGACGGGCCACCGGATCGAGCCGCCACTTGGCGCTGACCTCCTCATCGGACCGGTACCGGCTGGCGTCATCCGCGGTGGTGTGATCGGCCAACCGGTAGGTCAGCGCTTCCAGCAAGGACGGACCGGCGCCGGATCGGGCGCGCTCCAGCGCCGCTTCGACCCGGGCCCGCATGGCGATGACGTCATTGCCGTCGACCTGCTCGCCGTGGATGCCGGCCGCGATGGCCTTCTGGGCCAGGGTCTCGGCCGCGGTCTGCGCCGGCCTTCGAACCGAGATGGCCCACTGGTTGTTGTTGACCACGAACACCACGGGCAGCCGGCGTACACCGGCAAAGTTCATGGCGGCATTGACATCGCCCCGGGAGGTGGCCCCGTCGCCGACCACGCACACCACGGCCCGCTGCTCACCCCGCAGCTGCAGGGCCAGGGCGACGCCGGCGGCGTGGGCCGCCTGGGTGCCGACCGGAACGCAGATGGGGAAGTCCTCGACCGGACCACCGAAGTTGCTGCCCTGTTCGTCGCCACCCCAGTAGAGCAGCAGATCGAGCGGGCGCACACCCCGCCAGAACTGGGCCCCCTGTTCCCGGAACGACGGGACCAGGATGTCGTCAGGTCGCATGGCCGCCGCCAAACCGACGGCCACCGCTTCCTGGCCGAGCGACGAGGCGAACGTACCCAGCCGCCCGGTGCGCTGGAGGGCGACCGCCTTTTCGTCGAACACACGGGTCAGCAGCATGGCCCGATAGAGCGCCGTTAACTGATCACGGTCGGTGGCGAAGTCCGGGAGCGGACCGCGGGCCGTCCCGTCGGCATCGAGACAGCCGTACCGTTTGACGTCGAACGAGGCCACCTCGACGCCCCAGGGCGTTCCCGACGTCAAGGTCGTTCCCGATGTCGAAGCATCGTCGGCAAGGCCGCTGGTGCGGCCGTTCTCGGCCACACCCAGATCGTGTGCCAACGGTCCCGAGAACGCCAGAGGCGAAGGTCCTGGCCCGCCGCTAACGGGTTCGGAGCGCCGGACGCCGCAACCTCCACGAGAATCTGGTTGACGACGACAACAGGGTCATGGCGTTCACCCACGAGTTCGTCGAGAACGCGACCGAAGAGGAGATCGAACTACCAGGGACGCCGGCTTCGTAGCCGGTTGCCGATGGCGTCGCCATCCGTTGCCGAGTGGTTGCGGTGCTCGATTTCGTGGATTGTGGGTTTCCTACCAGGTACTGCGGCGAATCGGAGGCCGTCCAGGGTTCTCGGACAGATCCCCTGCAATGACGAACAACAGCACGCTCAGAGAGCAAATCCAACGACTGCGGAACACATCACCCCCGCTACGCGCGCGAAGAGGCCGGGGGTCGAATCACCGTCAACTCCGCAGAGTTTCAAAGGCAGATTGACAACGTTCGCAGTCCGTTCCATCAAGCAAACATGTTGAGCGTCTGTCGTTTAGACTCGCAGTAGATCTCGTGTCGGGATTTGGACGGAGCCACCGAAATGACGATTCCACAAACACCTGAAGACCACCGATCCCGGGGGTGGGGACTTGCCAGGGTCGGCCTGATTGTTGCCGCAGTCATTGCGATGCAGGAGACGGACCGACTGATCAGTCAGGTGCTTGGAGCCGACGGCACGACGTCGTCCGTTCCTTGGTCATTCCTGCCGACCGGCCCGGGTCATGACGAAGCGTGGGGTGTCTGGGCATCAGTGTCCGACGCTTCGCTCCTGAACCTTCTCCTTCTCATGCACTTGCTGTTCGGATTGGGATTCACGGCCATCCTCCTCGACACCGCCCTGCAACTCCGGAGGGCTGATCGCTCGGTATCGTCGCCGGTCCGCATTGATGTCGCCGTGAGGATTCTCGCGTTGGGCGTTGGCGGTTTCAAGGCATTGGAGGCGATCCTCATTATCATCGGTATCGTCTTCAGAGATCGGGAAGCTTTCTGGGTCCCCGGGTTCACGGCCGTCACATGGGGTGGCCGGGTGGCCGTGCTCGCGTTCGTCATCGCCGTTCTTGCGCAATGGGAGGCACCAAAGCGGATCGGGTCGTTCGTCAACCGATGGACCCGGGCTCTATGGCATCAGCGACTCTCGCTGATGGTGGTCGGCATCACCGCAGCACTCGGTCTCGTGCCGGGCTCCGACATTTCCGACCAGTTCCCCGACGCCATTCGCGGCTGGATTGGAAGCGGTGAACGCGGATTGCGCCACGTTGCCGTGGCCGTGCTTGCCATCATCATTGCCTGGATATGTCTTCTGGTTCTCGGACGATTGCGCTCCGAACGAGACTTCGTCAAGTACTTTCACAGGTCAGTATCCACCCCATGGCGGCCGCCCTCTCCTCTATATCTGGCGGTTCCGTTACTGATCATTGTTGTAGCGAGCCTCCTCCAACTGGCCGACCGAGCCCATGAACTCCACACGCTCGGCATGCTCATCACCGCCGGGACGCTGCTCGCCCTCTGGGCGGTCTCCTGGTTCATTTTCGATCGGCAGGGTGGTAGAGAGACGACCTCCGTGCTCCACCTCGCCCGCACCCGCTGGGTCGTCTTGACGATCATCATGCTCGGCTCCATCTACCTCTTAGCGGAGAGCCTGTTCTTTCTCATCCTTCCGGCGATTGTTGTTGGCGCGGCGATCTTTGTTCCACCGATTTGGCGCAAACCGACGGCAAAAGAGGAGACCAAGCCGCCAGGCGAAGACGTCGCTGTTCATCAGGACCCTCAGCGGGCACAGGACACACAGCGCGTGGGAGACCTCCTGGCCGAGTCGCTCCTCGTCGTCAGCGGATTGGCAATGGTCCGGGCTTTCGTCGCTCCACTGCTCCTGGGACAGGGAGGCGACACCTCGTCGTTGCCCTGGGTGCTACAGCTTGCTCTCGTCGCATCCGGCTTGGGCGTCGTTGCGTTCGGGCCCGGCACGAGCAGGAAATTCGCCTCCAGCACGTTGGGGAAGAGGTTCTTGCCGGATCCGGCGTCATCAGAGCCGGGGGAAGACCCGAACGCTGACGGTATCGGCACATACGGCACCCAGAAGCGGTATCGCCCGGACCTCCTCGTCCTGGCCGCCGCCGGATTCTGGTTGGCGGCGGTGACGCTCGTTCCCGTCACGGTTGTCCGTTGCGTCGGCGGTATCGCCCTCGTTGTGCTGATTCTCGCCGCATGGGCCTACGTCATAGGGTTCGTCATCGTGCGGCTGCAACGTCAACAGCCGCTGGACGTCTTCCGCATCATCGGGGCTCGGGCAGCACCCATCATGACCCTGATCTGCGTCGTTCTGTTCGTCAACTCGCTCGGCGGCGGAGACCCGATGCTGCACACGGTGCGGCCTCTCGATGCGCCGTCACCGAACCCGAGCGAGCGAAAGACCCTGACCGAACGAGAGACGCTGAGCGAAGCCTTCAAGGCCTGGACCGACACCGGCAGCGGGTGTCACCACTCGTTCTTTGTCGAATCCGACGGAACCCAAACCGAGATCAAGGCTCGACCAATGATCCTGACCGCAGCCGCCGGGGGCGGAATCCGCGCCGCCTATTGGACTGCCTACACGATGTCGGAGTTCGACGAGCCATGTGAACGGTCGGCCACCTTCCTGTCGAGCGGAGTCAGTGGCGGATCGGTCGGCCTCGCCGTGTCGCAATCCTCCCCCGCTCAGACGAAGGCGGCGATCGACACCATGGCGGAACCGGAGGCTCTGGGCAGCGCTGCGGCCGGACTGCTCGTTTCGGATCTGCTCGCCGCCGGCACGGGCGTTCGAGTACCTTCCTGGGTCAATGGGGAGTGGGCCTGGCGTGACCGCTCAGGACTCATGGAAGCCGCATGGCTTGAGTCGCTCGAGGTAGAGCGCGAGGTGACCCACACCGTTCTCGACGATCCCTGGTCCATGGCGGTAGCCGGACCGGGTGGGTACCTGGTGATGAACTCGGCAGCCGCCGGATCCGGATGCCGGGTCCTGATCAGTCAAGTCGATCTCTCCGTGGGCGCCGAACGGGCAGAGCCTGGCGAGCCGGAGCCTACCGAGCCGACCGGCTCGGCGATACCACGCTGCCGGGCGTTCACCGGTCTACCGCCTGCGTCTGCGGACCTCATCGATCGCTACGGCGACTGTACTCCGGCGATGGACTGGCTCGCCGCCTCCATGCTCTCCGCCCGATTCCCCCTGGTCACACCGGCAGCGAGGGTTCCGGGTCCGACATCCAATCCTGACGACAACCGCTGCTCCGAGGCCGGCGATCTGCAACTGATCGACGGAGGTTATGCGGAGGGATCCGGGTTGGGAACCCTCGTTGACATCGCGCCCCAGATCATGAAGCTGGTCCGCGACCACAACGATCTCGCCAGCCAGGGAGGAGCCGAGTCGTACATCGTTCCGCTGGTTCTCTTCATCGAAAACCACTCGGGAGCCGACATCGCCGCCCCCGCTCCGCCACTCGCCGCCGAACTGTTCGTTCCCCTGGCCGGGCTCGTTGCCGGCGATTTGCAGACATCACCGAGCACGTGGCTGCAGCGGGTGTCGGAAGCGATCGACGGTGCATGCCCGCTCCGAGACGACACGTGCAAGTCTGCCGTCGATCTCATGGAGCGGGAGCTCAACCCGTCGACGACCGTCGTCACGTCGGGACGGGTTGTGGTGGTTGCCCCATCAACGGAGCCTGGTGTTGCCGCTCCCCTCGGCTGGACCCTGTCCCGGGACAGCCGGCAACGGCTACAGGCGGCACTCGCCGAACAGGCGACCGGGTGCCCCGACATCAGACCGGGCGGACACTATCCGTGCCTCCACGAGCTCCTCCATGTACTCGACAACTCGGGCGCCTGACCACCTCGGGACACGCCACGTCTTGCGGTGACCTCTCGCGGCCGCCTTCGGTGGCGGACTCAGGCGTTCGGGCAGGCGGACTGGGGTTCGCCACTGTGGGCCGGATCATCATCGGGATCGTCGACGTGGCCCGGGGCAGGAACGGGCCGCATGGGGTGCGTCGCCCCCGCCGCAAGCGCAGGGATCCCTCGGCTTCGAGCGGTTTCCACGGCAAACCGGGAATACTCAGTGACATGGGAGCCGACCCCGACCCGATCCAACCCGACCCCATCAGGGACGAAACCGGGTTCGCCCGCCTGAAAACCAAAGGCGGCCTGGACGTGCGGATTCGGTCGGCGACCCCCGACGATGAGGACCTGCTGATCGAAGGGTTCGAGCAGCTCTCGGACGAGTCGCGGTATCAGCGCTTCTTCACCCCGACCCCCCACCTCAGCCCCTCGACTGTCGATCGGCTGCTCGACGCCGGTTCCGGACATGTGATCCTCGTCGCCTTCGCCCGCAGCGACCGTGACCGCAGCTGGACCCCCGCCGGAGGAATCCGAGCGGTCTGGTTGAAGGACAAGCCTGGCACGGCCGAGCTGGCCGTCACCGTCATCGACGCCTACCAGGGCCGAGGCCTCGGAACATTGCTCACTGCGGCCCTCGCCACGGTGGTTGCCGAGCAGGGCATCACAACCCTGTCGGCCGAAGTGCTGGCCCGCAACACACCGATGCTCACCGTGCTCCGGTCATTCGGCGCCGAGATGCAGTCGCACCCGGACGACGCCACAGTTGTCACCGCCCGACTGGACACCACCGCCGCATCGGCCCGGCTGCCGACCCGGGAACGCGACGACCTGCTGGCCGCCGTCACTCCGGGCGAGCGGGACCGGGCGACGACGATCGAGCCAGGCTGAAACGGCCGGGCACCTCAGTTCCCGCAGACAAACGTTCGCCTGAGCCGGAACCGGGTACGGGCCCAGGCCGACCGAGACGGTCCCCTGACACAGCAGGTGGCTGTGACCTTCGACTCTTCCCGATCCGTCGACAGCGCTGTGGAATGAATTCATGATCGACGCGCGGAAGAACAAGGTTGCCATTCGGCTTCTACTCGGCCTGTTGTTCGGAATGGCCGTGATCGGGTCACTTGCCCTGTCCGGCTGTGGCAGCGGTGACGACGCGACCACCGACACGACGACGGACGAGACCGACACGTCATCGGCGGCCTCGTCATCCACCGACACGCAAAGTAGTTCGAGCACGGCGACGACGGAGCCGACCACCACGGCAGAACCCGGTACCTCGAGCACCGCGACCGGGAACGGTGGCGAACCGACGGGACCACAGGTCAGCGTCTACTACGGAGTCGAGGCGAGCTCGGATTGTGGCGAAGTTCGGCCGTATGCCCGGCGCCTGGTCAACGACTTCGAGGTGTACCGCCAGACCTTCCAGCAGCTCGTGGCCGGACCCTCCGCATCCGAGACTGCGGACGGGGCTTCATCGATGTTCTCGTCGATGACCGCCGATGTCGTCAAGTCGGCCATCCTGACCGATGGTCTGCTCACCGTCGACATGACCGATCTGCGGCCTCTGATCCCGAACGCCTCCACCAGCTGCGGCAGCGAAGCGCTCCTGGCCCAACTCAACAGCACCGCCTTCCAGTTCGCCGAGGTCGAACGAACCCGGTATCTCCTCGACGGCAGCTGTCAGGACTTCGCCAGCTGGCTGCAACGAGAATGTTTCGACACCGATCGATCCGGTCGACAGATCGACGTCACGACCAACGAACGGGCTTCCGGTGCCGGGTGCACCCCGGCAACCACCGAGACGCTGCCGCCCGGCCGGTGGTTCGGCTACATCACCGACGCCCAGCCGGAGCAGTTGACGTTCGACCTGGCGTGCTGGTTCGACGGAGCCGCCGCGGCAGCAGCGGCTGCCGAGGACGGCGAGGAGAGCCCGCCACCCAACGACTACTACATCCGCAACGACAGCAGCCGCCTCCGGGTCCACGTCGTCGAGTCCGGTATCGACGTGGTTTGGCTACCGGATCCGGGCGACCCGGCGACCTCGACAACCACGACCTATGAATCCTGGCTGGTCGATCGACGCTCCCGCACCGTCGAGCCGGGGGTCTGGATCACAACCACCGACGACAGCCACGTGGTCAAGATCGAGGAGCAGTACGTGCCCTGATTACGTGAAGCCGGCGCCGACGACGGGAGCGGGCAACACGAGGGGATTTGCCAGTATGCGAACAAATGTTCGATACTGGGACCATGCTCTCCGGACGGCATGACATCATCGGGGATCTTGCCCGATTGCGTAACGAGTTCGTGGGCGCGTCAAACCGTTCTGACGATGCCTTGAGCCGGTTGGAGGTGCTGGCGGCTACCGCCGTTTTCCACGGCATGTCGTATGCGATCGTGACCAAGGCCAGTGGCGTGCCTCGCCGTCGGATCGAGGTTGTGGCCGAGACCCAGGTCGATGCTGTGGCGAGTTGCGCCGCCGGATACGAGCGCTTGGCGTCCGGTCTGGTCATGCCGATCGAGCGGACCGACTGAGACGGACGTCGTCCACCCGACCAAGCCTTCCAGCGCCGGCATGCCGACTACTGGATGACCCAGCCGCCGTCGATGTGGATCATCTGGCCGGTCATGTAGTCGCTGTCGTGGCTGACGAGGAACGCCGCGGTGCCCTTCACATCGTCGGGAACCGAGACCTTCTTCAACGCCAGGATCTCGGCCAGGTCCTCGAACGCCTGCCCCTCCCGCTCCTTGAAGCCGATCTCCACCAGATCCTTGTCGAGCTGCTCCCACAGCGGAGTCTTCACCACACCCGGCGCGTAGCCGTTGACCGTGATGTTGTGCTCGGCCAGCGCCACGGCACCGCAATGGGTCAGGGCCAGACATCCGTACTTCGACGTGCAGTACACGGTGACGTCGACCAGCGGCTTGCGGGAAGCCACCGAGCCGACGCAGATCATCTTGTACACGTGCTCCTGGGGCCCCTGGGCGATCATCTGGCGAGCAGTCTCCTGCATGCCGAGCCACATGCCCTTGGTGTTCACGTCCATGATGAAATCCCAGTTCTCCTCATCGATGTCCATGAAGAAACGGGGCTTGTTGAGACCGGCGTTGAACAGCCCGACGTTGATCATCCCGAAGGCGTCGACGGTGGCGGCAACGCCGGCGGCGTTGTCCTCCCGCTTGGTCACGTCCATCTTCACCGCGATGGCCTTGCCATTGCCCCGCTCGTTGATCCGTTCGGCGACCTTGGCCGCCTCGTCGACGTCGATGTCGCCCAGACAGACGTTGGCCCCCTGTTCGGCGAAATGCTCGGCGTTGGTGGCACCCATACCCCGGGCGGCACCGGTGATGAGAATGTTCTTGCCGTTCAAGCGATTCGGATCCATTGGTTCTCCTTGTTGTGATGTCAGGGGTGTGGATAGCAGATCTGTTGTCAGTCGGATGCGCCCCGGCCGGCTGCCCACGACATGCCGCGCCGCATGATCTCGGTGACCTGCGGGACCCGGAGGTCGTCGACGGTGTGACCGATCGAGCAGTAGAAGACACGGCCCTTGTCCCAGCGGCGTTTCCACACGACGGGAATGGTGGCGCCTTCGATCCACCAGAGGTGCTCGCCGCTGAAGGTGGTGGTGGCCAGCACGTCGTTCGACGGATCGACCAACATGTAGTACTGCTCGGAGGTCAGCCGGAAGCTGTTGATGCCCCGCACGATCGGATCGTGGGGTCGGGTGATGGTCACGTCGTAGTCGACGAAATCGTCGGACGGAACGGGATTGTCGGGCCAGCCCGGCGGATGGGCCACGAACTGGCCGCCGATGAGGAAGTGATAGGTCGGGCGGTCGCGGAAGGCGTCGCCCATGTGGCCGTGCCAGCCGGCGATGCCACATCCGGCGGCGATGAGCTCCAGCAACCCGTCCTCTTCGGCTTTGGTCATGTTGCCGAACTCGGGCTGATGCGACGATCTGGCACTCGACCAGATCGGGACGATCAGGTCGACGTCGGCCAGACCATCCGGGTCGGCCAGCGGTTCGAGGGTGTCGTACGTGACGACCTCGAACCCGTCGCTCTCGAGCAACTCGGTGGCCCAGTCGCAGAACACCTGCGGCCGATGGCCCTCCCAGCCGCCGACGAAGAGCGCTGCCTTCGGTCCGGCGAATGCGGTGGATGTCATACGAGTTCCATGCCGCCGTCGATCATCACGATCTGACCGGTCATGTAGTCGCTGGCCGGCGAGGCGAGGAACGTGGTCGTTCCGATGATGTCGGCCGGCGTCGCCACCCGACCCTTGAGGATGTTGGCCGAGAACTCGTCCATGGCCTGCCCCGGCCGTTCCGAGGCGCCGATCTCCATGAGATCCTTGTCGAGCGTCTCCCACATCTCGGTGTGCACGACGCCGGGCGCGAACCCGGTCACGGTGATGTCGTGTTTGGCCAGGTCGCGCGCCCCGGACTGGGTCAGCGAGACCACGGCGAACTTCGACGCGCAGTAAGGCACCACGTTGTCGTAGCCCGAGCGGCTGGCGATCGACGCGGTGTTGATGATCTTCCCGCCCGTCCCCTGGGCGATCATCTGCTTTGCCGCCTCCTGCATGCCGATCAACACGCCGAGCCCGTTGATCCGCATGATGAACTCCCAGTTCTCCTCGGTCACGTCGAGGAAGTTCATGGGTTTGTTGACGCCGGCGTTGTTGAACTTGACGTCGAGCTTGCCGAAAACCTCGACGGCCTTGGCGATCATGGCCTGGACCTGGTCCCGTTGGGTCACGTCCACGGTGGCGGCCATGACCTTGGCGCCGTTGTCGGCGGCCCGTTTCTCGTTGGCCGCCGCCACCTCGGCTGCCTTCTCGCCGTTGAGGTCGGCGAAGCAGACGTCGCCACCCTCGTCGAGGAGGGCTTCGCCGATGGCCCGGCCGATTCCCTGCGCGGCCCCGGTCACTATGGTGCTGCGTCCCGTCATGCTTCCCATTGGGTACTCCTTGTTCTGCTTCGGGGTTCTTGTTCTCGAAAAGCGTTCTCTCGCGACGGTGGGGAGCCGATGACCGGGGCGCCGGACCGGTCAGTCCCTCGGTGCGGCGGTCGACCGTCGCACGATGAGCTCCGGTGCCATGACGACCCGGTCGGTCGCCGACCGGGCACCGTCGATGTGGGTCAGGACGAGCTCTGCGGCCAGGCGGCCCAGCTCGTAGCCCGGTAGGCGGATGGTGGTCAAGGGCGGTTGGATCTGGTCGGTGAGCGGGATGTCGTTGTAGCCGACGACGGAGATGTGGTCCGGAACTTGGATGCCCCGGTCGCGAAAAGTCGCGATGGCGCCGATGGCCATGGTGTCGTTGTGGGCGAACACCGCAGTCGGCGGTTGCCCACCACGATCCAGTAGTTCGGTCGCCAGCTGGCGACCGGCGTCGATGGTCGGCAGTCGAATCGATCGCCTGATGTCGTCACACGTCGCCCCGGCCGCGTGGACCGCCTCGCGAAAGCCCTGGGCCCGTCCCTCGAACGACCAGATGTCCTCCGGTCCCTCCAACTGGGCGAGACGGGTGTGACCGAGGCCGAGCAGATGCTCGGCGGCCAGCCTGCCTCCGGTGATGTCGTCGTGGGAGATGGCCGGGATGCCGCTGCCGGGGAGGTCACGCACGGCCAGCACCAGTGGCACCTCCCGGGCCACCCGCTTGAGCAGGCCCCGGTCGCCGTAGCGACCGGCCGTGGTGATGATGCCGTCGACTCGCTGGGCCAGCAACTTGTCGCAGACTTTGGACAACGCCGACGACAGGTCACGGGTCTCGGTCATGATCGGGAGGAGATCACGGTTGCCCAGCGTGCCGGCGATGCCACGCAGCACCGGCCCGATGAACGGATTGCCCAGGTCGGCCACGATGACGCCGACGGTTCCGGTCCGGCCTCTGCGTAGCGCCGAGGCCTGGATATTCCCCCGGTATCCCAGTTCCTGCGCCGCCGCCACGACCCGGTTCCGGGTGGTGGCCTTGACCAGCGAACTCTTGTCGGGGCTCAGCGCCCGGGATGCGGTTGACACGTCGACGCCGGCCCGTTCGGCCACGTCCTTGAGGGTTACGGTTGCCACGTCATACGTTTGTAGCGAACTCCTTCGGGTGAACGCGTGACCCGGGCGTGTGCTGACGGCCCGGGTCACGCGTGCGATCATCAGTCGAACGCTCGGTTTACCACTCGGGAGCGACCGATGGGTCGTCGGCGTTATCGGCGGTGACCTTCACCGACGGCATGAACTCGACGATGCGGTCGCTCGGATTCCCGGTCAGAACCTCGTGGGCCACGGTGATGGCGTGCTCACCGTCCCACGACGACGACTGGAACACGGTCCCGTCGAGTTCACCGGCCACCACCAGCGGATTCCCCAGGAAGGTGTTGCCGATCGAGGTGATGATCAGGGTCGACGGATCGATGTCGCGGGCCTTCAAGGCGTCGATCACGCCGGCCACCATCGTGTCGTCGGCGGCGTAGACGCCCTGGATGTTCTCGGCGCCGACGGCGGTGATCATCTCCGAGGCGGCGATCTGCGACTCGTCCTTGTTCCAGTTGCCGGGCTGGCGGGCCAGGATCTCGACATTGGGGCACTGCTCGTTGATGGTCTCCTCGAAGCCGTTCTCGCGATCGATCGCCGTCGAGTTGCCGGTGAGACCGTTGACCATGATGATGCCGATGTCCTCGCCGCCGGCGAACTCGCACATGAGCTCCGCCGAGGCGACTCCCTGGCCGTAGGTGTCGGGGCCGGAATAGGCCGCCGTCATATCCTGGTCCTCCGGATTGACGTCGGAGTTGGTGACGGTCACCGGAATACCGGCGTCGTTGGCCGCCTCCAGACAGGGCCGAACCGTGTCACCGACGGCCGGCCACAAGATGATGAGGTCGGGGTTGGCGGCCACTGCGGTCTCGCACTCACTGGCCTGCTTGTCGGCGTCGTACTGCGAATTGGTGATCGTAAGGTTGATTCCCAGTTCGTCGGCTTTGGCCTCCATCGGAGGCAGGTAGGTGCTCCCGTAGGGTTGGTCGTTGCCCTGCGGAAGCAGAGCGAAGACCTCGAACTCGCCGTCGGCACCGGCCGCCGCCCCTTCGTCTCCGCTGTCGGCCGCGTCATCGGTTGCGGTGGACTCGTCGTCCCCGCCGCAGCCGGCGAGTATGAGGGCGCCGACCGCCAACAACGTGAGCACCAAGAGCCCGATGCGTCTCCGTCCGGATGTTTCTTCCATGGTGTCTTTCCTGTCCGATTGGTCGGTTGTCATGTTGCAACTCTCCCTTTCTTGTACGTTTTTGATGGTTTCCGGCGCGACCGCATTTCCGGGTTGATCCCGTCCTCGATCACGCCTCAGAACTCGCTGCCTGGCTGGCCCGAAGGTAGGATCGGACGCTCCCGACCACAGCTCGGACGCTGTCGGGGTCGGTGATGACGGCGATCAACAAAACGCCGCCGATGATGATGTTCTGCACGTCGACCTGGACCGCCG
>JAOTVU010000143.1 GCA_029863385.1 Acidimicrobiia bacterium | reverse complement strand
CGGCGACATCGAGCCAAGATCCGAAGCGAACAACAACGACGCTGGGGCCACCCAAAACAACGAGCCGCCTAAAGCGCGCAAACGTTAGTGGTCAGGGCACTAGCTGACGGTCCAGGTGGCTCCGGAGCGAAGGAGGTCCTTCAAGTCTCCCGACCCCTTCCGGTCGTTGGCCAGCAGGATCTGCTGGTTGACGGCCTCCGAGTACTCCGGCGCCTCGACGGACCGGAAGACACCGAACGGTGTCGGGGTGTGGTTGTCCGATGCCAGCCTCGAGAGGGCGAACGACGTCACCGAATCGATACTGGCCTCGTCGTGCACGAGCAACTCCGACTCGTCGACATCGGCGACGTCGACGATTTCGACGTGTCCGTTGCGCAGCACGATGCCGCGCTGGCGCTCGGCCCCGAACCGTACCGGCTCACCGTGTACCAGTTCGATCATCATCTCGTCTCGGACGTCACGCTTGGTGATCGAGGCGTAGGCGCCGTCGTTGAAGACGTTGCAGTTCTGATAGATCTCGACCAGCGAGGCGCCTTTGTGCTCGTGGGCCCGGCGGAAGACCTCGATCATGTGCTTGCGGTCGAGGTCATGGGTGCGGGCAACGAATGTCGCTCCAGCCCCCAGGGCCAGGCTGATCGGGTTGAACGGACGATCGATGGAGCCCATCGGGGTCGACTTCGTCACCTTGCCGACTTCACTGGTCGGCGAGTACTGGCCTTTGGTCAGACCGTAGATCTGATTGTTGAACAACAGGATGGTCAGGTTCACATTGCGGCGCAGAGCGTGGATGAGGTGGTTGCCGCCGATCGACAGCATGTCACCGTCGCCGCCGACGACCCAGATGTTCAGGTCGGGGCGGCTGACCGCCAGGCCGGTGGCGATGGCCGGCGACCGGCCGTGGATGGTATGCATGCCGTAGGTGGACATGTAGTACGGGAAGCGGGCGGCACATCCGATGCCGGACACGAAGACCGTGTCCTCCCGCTTGACGTCGAGCTCGGTGTGGAGGAACTGCACGGCGGCCAGGATCCCGTAGTCGCCACAGCCGGGGCACCATCGGACCTCCTGGTCCGACGTCCAGTAACCGCGCTTGGTGGGGTCGAGTTGCACGTCGGTCATTAGCTGATTCCTTCCCGGATGGCTTCGATGAGTTCGGCCCCGGTGAACGGAACCCCCATGACTTTGTTGATGGGCTTGGCGTCGACGAGGTACTCGGCCCGGAGCACCTTGACCAACTGACCCCGGTTGAGTTCAGGCACGAACACGTGCTCCCGATCAGCCAGTACCTGACCGAGGTTGGCCGGGAACGGGTGGAGGTGGGTCAGGTGGGCGTGGTCGACGCCGAGGCCGTCATTGCGGAGGCGCTCGACGGCGGAGGTGATCGAACCGCGGGTCGAACCCCAGCCGACGATGAGAATGGGGGCATCGCCCGGTCCGTCGATGTCGACGGGCGGAATATCGTCGGCGATCCCGTTGATCTTGGCCTCGCGGAGCTCGGTCATCAAGCCGTGGTTGGCCGGGTCGTAGTTGACGTTGCCCGTGCCGTCCTGCTTCTCCAGGCCGCCGAGACGATGTTCGAGGCCCGGCGTGCCGGGAATGGCCCAGGGGCGGGCCAGTGTCGTCTCGTCACGTTTGTAGGGCAGGAAGACCGGGTTGCCGTCAGCGTCGGTGGCATTGGCCTCCGTGGCGAAGCTGGCGCTGATATCGGGCAGGGTCTCCACATCGGGGATGAGCCAAGGTTCGGCGCCGTTGGCCAGATAGCCGTCGGTCAACAGGATGACCGGCGTGCGGTACTTGACGGCCAGTCGCGCCGCCTCGATGGCGGCGAGGAAACAGTCGGCCGGGGTTGACGCCGCCACCACCGGAAGCGGAGCCTCACCGTGGCGGCCGTAAAGCGCCATCATGAGGTCGCTGGCCTCGGTCTTGGTGGGTAGGCCCGTCGAAGGGCCGCCCCGCTGGACGTCGATGATGACAAGCGGTAGCTCCATGCTCACCGCCAGGCCGATCGTCTCACCCTTGAGGGCCACGCCGGGTCCGGAGGTGGTGGTGAAGGCCAGGCTTCCCCCGAACGCGGCCCCGAGGGCGGCGCCGATGCCGGCGATCTCGTCCTCGGCCTGCAGCGTGCGGACCCCGAAGTTCTTGTGGCGACTCAATTCGTGCAGGATGTCGGAGGCCGGGGTGATGGGGTAACTGCCGAGGAAGACGGGCAGCTTGGCCAGCTGGCCTGCCGCGATCATCCCCCACGCCGTGGCGACGTTGCCGGTCACGTTCGTGTACTCACCAGGCTTCTGCGGTGCGGCCGCCACCTTGAACGGCGAGCCGAACATCTCGGCCGTCTCGCCGAAGGCGTGCCCGGCTTTCAGCGCCGCCGTGTTGGCCGCGGCCACCATCTGCACCTTGCCGAACTTCTCCTCGATCCAATCGAGAGTCGGCTCGAGTGGACGGGTGTACATCCAGCTGACCAGGCCGAGGGCGAAGAAGTTCTTGGAACGCTCGGCGTCCCGCTTCTTCACGTCGAGATCGGCGGTGGCGTCGAGGGTAAGCTTCGTCATGTTCACCCGGTGGACCACGTAGCCGTCGAGTGTGCCGTCTTCCCGCGGGTCGGCTTCATAACCGGCCTTGTCGAGGTTGCGCTCGTCGAACGTGTCGTCGTTCAGGATGACCGTGCCGCCGGAACGGAGCCGGGCGAGCTCGCTTCGAAGTGCCGCCGGGTTCATCGCCACCAAGACATCCGGCGCATCGCCGGGGGTGTGAATGTCGTGGTCGGAGATGTGGACCTGGAAGGCCGACACACCGGCCAGCGTTCCCTGCGGTGCCCGGATCTCGGCCGGGAACTCCGGCAACGTGGCCAGATCGTTGCCGATGGCGGCACTGACGGATGTGAAACGGTCGCCGGTCAACTGCATGCCGTCGCCGGAGTCACCGGCGAACCGGATGACGACGTGATCGAGGGTGGTGTCATCAACTCGATCAGCTGTATCTGTCACTTGGACCCCTAATGTCTCGAGATCACCGATCGTTCAACGACGGACGTGCTTCCGTAGCACCTCGTTTGTGACCGTGACCCCTTTGTACGGTTGTTTTCACCGTACCCCCGTTTGAGCCGGAGTGGTACGTCATTGGTGAGAGATGCTCAAACCGTGAAATCGATCCGACGCACCCTGCCACAACGCTGTTCGCCTCCACCATCGGAGCCGCGGTCGCTGGCACAACAACGGCGTCGGCCGCTACCTTGACTCACGATGCCCCGACTCCCCCACCTCAACGCCCGCCTCCAGGGTTTCGGCACCACGATCTTCGCCGAGATGTCGGCCCTGGCGGCCAAAACCGGCGCCATCAATCTCGGCCAGGGATTCCCCGACACCGACGGTCCTCCCGAGGTGTCGGCAGCCGCGATCGAGGCCATCGGACGGGGTGAGAACCAGTATCCACCTGGTCCCGGCACCCCCGACCTTCGGCAGGCTGTCGCAGAGCACCAGCAACGGTTCTGGTCGATGACCACCGATCCCGACACCGAGGTCCTCGTTACCGCCGGTGCCACCGAGGCCATCGCCGCCACTCTGCTGGCACTGTGCGAGGTCGGCGACGAAGTGATCGTGTTCGATCCAACCTACGACTCCTACGCCGCCTCGATCGCCATGGCCGGCGCAAAGATCCGACCGGTCCTGCTGTCTCCCGACAACGGGACGGGCCGCTACGCCTTCGATCCCGGCGAGCTGCGGGCGGCCTTCTCGGCCCGGACCCGTCTGGTCCTGCTGAACACACCGCACAACCCGACGGGCAAGGTGTTCACCCGGACCGAACTCGACCTCGTAGCCGAACTGTGCCGTCAGCACGACGTGGTGGCGGTGACCGACGAGGTCTACGAGCACCTCGTGTTCGAAGGCACGCACGTCCCGTTGGCCACCCTCCCCGACATGGCCGACCGAACCGTCACGATCTCGTCGGGCGGTAAGACGTTCTCGTTCACCGGCTGGAAGATCGGCTGGGCGGTTGCATCACCGGAGCTGATCACCGCCATCCGCACCGCGAAGCAATTCCTGACCTTCGTGAACGGAGCGCCGTTCCAGCCGGCGATCGCCGTTGGACTCCGCCTGGGCGATTCGTATTACGAGCAGTTCGTCGCCGATCTCCGGGCCAAGCGCGACCTCCTCGGTGCGCTCTTGACCGAAGCCGGGTTCACCGTCCTCGAACCGGAGGGCACGTACTTCACCACCGTCGACATCTCATCATCGGGCGGGGCATCGAAAGGCGAATCCGACGGCATCGAGTTCTGCCTCGGCCTACCCGAACGGGCAGGCGTCGTCGCCGTTCCCAGTCAGGTCTTCTACCAGCACCCAACGGCCGGCCGCTCCATGGTTCGCTTCTGCTTCGCCAAACGTGACGAAGTGCTGCGGGCGGCCGGCCGGCGACTCATCGACGCCTTCGCCGGTTGAGCCCGACCCATCTCCCAAATGTGCGCTCCAGGCCCGGGATACCGGGCGTAGAGCGCACAGATCGGGGCTTGGGACCTACTCGGCCGGCGGAATGCGCAGAACCTGGCCAACGTAGATCAAATCGGGATCCTTGAGCATCGGCCGGTTGGCCTCGAAGATCACCGGGTACTTCATGGCGTCACCGTAGTACTCCTTCGCCAGCTTGCTCAGGGTGTCGCCGGACTCCACCACGTGGAGCTCGGCCTCGGCACCGGCGTCGGAAACCTCGATGGAGTCCTGCACCGTTTCGACGCCGGACACATTGCCGACGGCAAGAATGATCTTCTCGCGGGTCTCCTGGTCGGAGACCTTGCCCTCAATGGTGGCCAGGCCGTCGTCGTAGCGAATGTCGAGATCCTCGATCTCGAAGCCGAGCTTGGTTACGTAGGTCTCGAGACCCCGAGCACGTCGGGTCTCGTCGAGCTTCTCCTGACGCTCCTGCTTGGCGACCTCGGCCTTACGCGCCTTGATCCGCTTGGCCATCTCCGCCGCACGCTTGGATGACGACGCGGCAGCCTTGGCATCCTTCTCTTCCTGGCTCTCACCGATGCCGACCTTGGCCCCGGCCTCCTTGACAAAGTCGAATACGCCCACTCTTCTCACCTTCTTCGTTTGATGACGAACTTGTCGTTGACAAGCCGTATCGTGAAGGTATCAGCAGCAACCATCTTTCCTCGCCAAGGGCTCCGATTCACGCGCTACGTGGCACCGTCTGCTCCATCGAGTATCTTGCTAGAGGCGGCGTCGCGGCAGTGCCACTACGCCACTCCGATCGTCGGCCACAACAGAACAGAGACAAGCGAGAAGAGGGAAACGGCGTTCGCTTGGGCTCCGGCCCAGGAATCGCCAAGGCACCAGCCCGCGCCGTACCGGAACGAGCCGAGCGTGATGCGGGCTTCCGAGCGGCCGACGGACAATCGAATGCAACAGATCGCTGACTACGACGTCGTTCAACAAATCGGAGAGGGAACGCAGGGCTACTACTGGCTGGCCCGACCTCCGGCGCGACTCGGCGTCAGCGACGACGTCGTGGCCGTCAAGACGATGGACCAGGCGGCCACCGACGCCGAATTCGGTCGGCTGGTCGACCATCTTCGCACCTACGCCGCCGTGTCGTCCCCCTGCCTGCACCGGCTCTACGACGTCGGCCAGCAGGGAACCCTCCTCTACTTCGCGGGCGAGTACCTCCCGTCGGGGTCGTTGGCCCGACCGGCCCGCCCCTTCTCCCGGGTGGACGTGCTCCGGGCACTGGCCGACGCCTGCCGCGGTGCCGATGCCCTGCACGAGGCGGGCATACCCCACCGCAGCATCCAGCCGGGCAATATCGTCCTCGGCGACGATGGGGCCAAACTCGCTGACCTCGGGGTCACCCAGCTCCTCAACCCCGGGCAGACGATCACCGGGGCGGCCCAGATGGGTGCCATCGAATACCTGGCACCCGAGGTCATCCAGGGCAGGCCGGCGTCGCGGGCGAGCGACATCTGGGCGCTCGGCGCCACACTCCATCGCGTGTTGACCGGCGTGTCGATCTTCCCGACGCTGCCGTCGAACTCTCTGGTCGAGGCGCTCCGCTTTCTGTTGAACGAACGGCCGGTCATGGGCGACGCCCTGCGCAACGGTGAGCGTCGCATCATCGAATCGGCCGTAGCCGCCGATCCCGCCGATCGACCCTCGACCGCCGCCGAGCTGGCCGCCGCCATCACCGAGGAAGCGGCTCGGCAGGCCGGGAAGATCCAGGCCTGATGTCGCATCGCCGGAGCCGGTCGCCTCTGCGGAGCGAATGCCTACCGAGGTTGGCCAACGGCCAAACCCACACCATCGGCCGATCACCTGGAGATCAGTCGGGTTTGACGGAACTGTGGCGGAATGACTGACCTCGATCTGCGGTCCGGACAGATCCATCGTGGTCTTGGTGTCGTGGCCCGCTGGCCCGACATTGCGCTGGTCATTCCCAGCGACGCCGCCCACGACGGCATCGTCGATGAGATGTTCCTGTCGCTCGGCCCGAACCCGACGTCACAGGAGATCATCCGGGCCATCAACGAGCTCCTGTCCGACAGCAAGCTTCGTTCGGTCGCCATGATCGTCGAGGCCACGGGCGGGCCGATGGCGGTCGCTTTCGGTCCGGTCGAGATCCTGAGCGACGGCGAACGGGTCATCGTCGGCACCAATGGTCTTCAGAAGCAGCAGCTGTCACACAGCGCGCAGCGCCTGACCCTTCGGGCGGCCAACCTCACCAAGGCGGCCGAACCGGTTCCACCGTTCGACCTCCGTCGTGGGGTGGCGCCCGGTGCAGGCCTCAGCCTCGTCACCATCGCGGGCGGTGAGCCCCCGGCGCTCGACGACCTGACACCGCTGGGGACCACGGCCGACAACAACGGCGATCCGACGTCTCAAGTGGCCCAGGTCGGGGGATCCGACGGTGAGTTCGCCGAGTACGAGCCGACGTCTCTCGACGACGGAGGCCTGGGATCGGATCCGAGTCAGGCCCCGTTCCGGTCGGTGATCCTCATCGGATCGCCCGCCCCGGCCTACCGCAATCCCCTTCCGATCGTCGCCGGCGGTGAGGCAGCGGGCGAGAGCTCGTCGCCGGCGGCCTCGGCCGCGCCCAAGGGCCGAGTCGAAGTCGAGGGTATTCTGTGCTCCCGGGGCCACTTCAACAATCCGAGGTCGGCGTACTGCATGGTCTGCGGCATGTCGCTGTTGCACCTCACCCCCCATCCGGTTGTTCGGCCCCGACCCACCCTCGGGTTCATCGTGTTCGACGACGGTGCCAGCTTCGGCCTCGATCGCTCCTATGTGATCGGCCGTGAACCGTCACCGGGCGACAACCCCGACGCCGAACTGCTCGTGATCCACGACAACAACGACACACTCTCCCGCACCCACGCCGAGTTGCGTCTCGACGGCTGGACCGTGCAGATCGTCGACCTCGGCTCGACCAACGGCACCTACGTCTGGGACGCCCAGAACGATCAATGGAATCAACTCACCGCGGGTCACCCGATCGAACTCCAATCGGGTGAAACCGTGGCGCTCGGACGCCGCACCTTCGTGTTCGAGAGCGTCAGCCGGACCTAAGCTGGTCCTGACCGGTCGAAACTCCGAGAAGTCCGCAATGGGAGTCAACGCACGAGGCCGTAGCGGCCCAGCACGTCGCGGGCCTGGCCCGGACCCTTGACCGTTTCGGCGGCAATGCCGACCCGGCGGGCACCGTCGACATTGAGCTGATTGTCGTCGAGAAACAGCACCTCGGCGGCGGGGCGGTCGAGATCGTCGAGCACCAGGCGGAACAGGGCCTCGTCCGGTTTGACCTCACCCAGGCGGTACGAAAGGTAGGGGCGTGTCACCATCCGCTTGAGGATCTCCGCGTCCGGCTGGGTTTCCCAGTGCAGCTGGTTGGTGTTGCTGAGCAGACCGATCTCCACCGTCGCCGACAGCTCGGTCACCAGCTCGGCCGCTCCAGGGAACAGTCCGCGGGGAAAGCGGGCGAAGTTGGCGAGGAAGGCCTCAGCGCTGAGGTCGAGGTCGAGGTCGTCAACGGCGCCGTCGGCGAACTCCTCGGGTGAGCAGTCGCCGCGCTCGAAGCGCCTGACCGCGGGGCTCGACAGCCAGAGGGGCCAGAAGTGTTCCTCGTCGATCCCGGATCCGAGAAGCTCGTGGAGCGAGCCGAGTTGGACGAGTACGCCCCCCATGTCAAACAGCACGACGCTGATCGCGGTATCGAGATCGGCGTCGGATCCCGTCGCCGTCATCGGCCCGACCGGACAGATCCGCCACCCGATCGACTAGGCTCTCGGCTCGGACGCGGCACCGGATCAGAGTACAGGCACGACTACCCAACCGGTTTGCCCGCACGGACTATCGCCCATCCGTCACACTGATTTTCGGCGGCACGACGTTCTAGTCGGCCGCTGGTCTCCCCCACTGGGGGAGCCGCGTGGCCCGGTCTTGGTGGTGACCGGGCCACGCATTCGTTTTCCGGCGATCCGGCATTCGGCTACTTGCCGTTGGCTCGGGCCAACAGCTTCGACACCCGCCGCACGACGCCGCCGGGCGTCGTCCGGGCCAGCCCGGTCGCCACACGGTTGTGTACGCCGGGCACCACCCGGATCCGACCTGCCGCAAGCCCGGCCAGTCCGGCCGCGGCAACGTCCTCGGCGCTCTGCCAGAAGAACCCGGGCAGCGCGCTCGGACGGTACTCGGCCTTCTCCTGGAACTCCGTGCGGGTGAGACCTGGGCAGAGGCAGCTCACGACCACACCCCGGGGCCCGAGCTCCACGGCCAGGGCCTCACTGAAACTGGTGACGAACGCCTTGGTCGCGCCGTAGGTGGCCGACTTGGGTGATGGCGTGAAGCCGGCGATCGACGACACGTTGAGGATCCCTCCCCCGCCCCGGTCGGCCATGGCGCTACCGGCGGCGTGGGCCAGGCGGTGGACTGCGCCGATGTTCACATCGATCATGGTGGCCTCGCGGCCGGGATCCTGATCGAGGAAATCGCCGACCGTACCGAACCCCGCGTTGTTCACGAGCAGATCGATCGGCTGCGCCGGGGTCCGGAGTCGGGTCATCACCCGGTCCAGATCATCCCGATCACTCAGGTCGGCGGTCAGGATCTCGACCTGGATCGGATTCGGTCTGGCGGTCAGCTCGTCGGCCAGGGCCTCGAGGCGATCAGTTCGCCGGGCCACGATCACGAGGTCGGTGCCCTGATCGGCGAGCAGCCGGGCGAACGCCTCGCCGATACCGGCCGATGCGCCGGTGATGAGCGCCCGTTCCCAGATTCGGGACTGTTCGGATCGGTCTCGCTGGTTGGGACGGCCCGTCATCGATCACCCTCGTCGGGCGGAAACATGGTCTCGAAGAAGGTGACCAGATCGTCGGCGACCGACTTCTTGCGCATCAACCCGACCTGCAGCTGTCCACCTCTATCGCCGTATTCACCCGGCTTCCAGACGCCATGGCTGAACAACCGCTTAAACCGAACCTCCTGGCTGGCTTTGAGCGACACCGGTCCGAGCTTGGCGATGTGTTCGGGCCCCCCGAAACCGGGACCGCCGATGACGATCACCTCGGTGATGCCAAGGCGAGAGCAGTGGGCCCGGATGCGGGCCACGTCGAGCAGCCGTTCAGCGGGAACCGGCACCGGCCCGTAGCGGTCCTGCCACTCGGTGGCGATCGCATCGACCTGCGCCGTGTCGGTCACGGCCGCCAGTTTGCGGTACGCCTCCAACCGCTGAGCCTGCCCGGTCACGTAGTCGTCCGGCAGGTTGGCGGCGCCGGGCACGTCGATCGTGATCTCGACCGGCGGTTCCGGCGCCCGACCACTGAGCTGGGCCACCGCATCGGTCACCATCTGGCAGTACAGGTCGTAGCCGACGGCGGCGATATGACCCGATTGGCCGGTGCCGAGCAGGTTGCCCGCGCCCCGAATCTCCAGGTCGCGCATGGCGATCTGGAACCCGGACCCGAGGTCGGTTGCCTCGCCGATCGTCTTCAGCCGCTCGTAGGCCTCCTCGGTGAGCGAGGCGTCCTGGCGGGTGAACAGGTAGGCGTAGGCCCGCTGACCCGAGCGACCGACCCGTCCCCGGATCTGATGGAGCTGGCCGAGCCCGAGCAGCTCGGCCCGGTCGACGACGAGGGTGTTCACCGTCGGCATGTCGATGCCGGACTCGATGATGGTCGTGCAGACGAGCACGTCGTAGTGACCCTCCCAGAAGTCGATCACGGTCTTCTCGAGCGTTCCCTCGTCCATCTGACCATGGGCGACGGCGATGCGGGCCTCGGGCACGAGATTGGCCAGGTCGTTGGCCACCTTCTCGATGCTCTGGACCCGGTTGTGGACGAAGAAGACCTGGCCCTCCCGCAGCAGCTCCCGCCGGATGGCCTCGGCTGCAGCCCGCTCGTCGTACTCGCCCACGTAGGTCATGATCGGTTGACGATCGGCCGGCGGGGTGTTCAGCACCGACAGGTCGCGAATGCCGGTGAGGCTCATCTCCAGGGTTCGGGGAATAGGTGTGGCCGACAGGGTGAGCACATCCACCGCCGAGCCCACCGGCGTTGCGGTCCTGGCGCCGCCGTTTCCATCATCATCGCCGCCGTCGGAATCGGCCGGCGTGGATCGCTGGAGTTCGGTGAAGCCCTTCAAGGCCTCCTTGTGGCTGACGCCGAACCGCTGCTCCTCGTCGACCACCAGCAGGCCGAGACGGTCGAACGAGAGGTCCTCGGAGAGAATGCGATGGGTACCGATCAGAACGTCGACCTCACCGGCCGCGGTGTCGGCCACGACCTTGCGGGCCTGGGCCGGGGTGAGGAACCGGCTCAGCACCTCGACCCGCACCGGATAGGGGGCGAACCGGTCGGAGAAGGTCTGGTAGTGCTGCTGGGCCAGGAGGGTGGTCGGTACGAGAACTGCGGTCTGCTTGCCGTCCTGCACCGCCTTGAACACCGCCCGCAACGCGATCTCGGTCTTGCCGAACCCGACGTCGCCGACGATCAGGCGATCCATCGGCGTCGGCCGCTCCATGTCGGCCTTGACCTCGTCGATGGCTGTGGCCTGGTCGGGGGTGAGCTCGTAGGGGAACGCCGCCTCGACCTCGCGCTGCCACGGGGTGTCGGGGGCGAAAGCGTGACCGGGCGTGGACACCCTCGTCTGGTAGAGCACCACCAGTTCCTGGGCGATCTCGGCCACCGCCGAGCGGACCCGGGCCTTCGTCTTGGCGAAGTCGGACCCGCCGAGTCGGTGCAGCGTCGGTTGATCGGCACCGGTGAACTGGCGGATGAGGTCGATCTGGTCGGTGGGCAGGTAGAGCTTGTCGTCGCCCCGGTACTCGAGCAGCAGGTAGTCGCGCTCGTGTCCGCCGATGGCCCGGGTGACCATGCCGGCGAACCGGCCGACACCGTGTTGGTGGTGGACGACGTAGTGACCGGGCTGCAGGTCGTCGAAGAACCCTTCGCTCTGCCGCTTGCGGGCCCGGCTTCGCCGGTGGGCCCGTCGCCGACCGGTCAGGTCGGACTCGGTAAGCAGGGCGATCCCGGCCTCGGGCAGGACGAAGCCGCGGTTGACCCGGGCCACGACGAGGTGGGCGCCGGGGGGAATCACCTCGGGCAGGCTGTGACCGTGAACGGCGACGGCGACCCCCCAGTCGGCGAGCAGCGATTCCGTGCGTGTGGCGGTGCCGGCGCCGTCGGCGGCCACGACCACCCTCGCCCGATCCGCCACCAGCTTCTGGAGCCGGGCGGCGAGGGCCTCGCCCGGGGGTTCCCAACCCGACGCCGACAGCACGGCGACGTCGGGGCTCTCGGGGACCGAGGTCATCGTGACGGCGGGGGCGGCGGTTCGGGCCAGGAGACGATCGAAGGGAACGTGCAGCATCGGGAACGACGACGTGGACTTCGAGTCGCCCTCGTCGGTGCCCTGGTTGGTGTCTTCGGCATCGACATCGGCGAGCGCGCCCCAGGTTCGGGCCAGGCTGCGGGCCAGGTCGGCCTCCTCGGCCAGCAGGTCGGCACCCCGGGACCGCATCCGGGAGGGGTCGACCAGAACCACCTGTCCGTCGGCTGGGACGATGTCGGTCAACACGCGAATCTCGTCGGTCAACCAGGGAAGCCACGACTCCATGCCATCGAAGATCTCGCCGTCGGCGAGGCGCTGCCACTGCTCACGACCCCAGGGTTCGCTGGCCTGAAGCGCCTCGGCGTGATCCATCACCTCGGCGGTCGGCAGGAGTTCGCGGCAGGCGAAGATCTCGATCTCGGCCCGGTCGACGGTCGAACGCTGATCGGCGACGGTGAACTCGCAGAGCCGTTCCACCTCGTCGCCCCACAGGTCGATGCGGTACGGACCGTCCGCGGTCGAGGGGAAGACGTCGATGATCGACCCCCGCACCGCGAACTCGCCCCGGTGCTCGACCTGGGTTTCGCGCCGGTACCCGAAGTCGACGAGCTTGCGAACCAGCGCGGTTTGATCGATGGTGTCCTCGGCACCGACGACGATCGGATCCTGCCGATCCGAGCCGGGGCTCAGCCGCTGCATGAGTGCCCGGAGGGGGGCCACCACAACTCGGGG
>JAOTVU010000142.1 GCA_029863385.1 Acidimicrobiia bacterium | reverse complement strand
CAGGATTCGCCCCGCGGGGCAAACGCCTCCTGTTGCGCTCGACCGACGGCAACGGCTATGTGCTTCTCGGCTTCTACCGCCGCAGCGGCCAGATCCTGCTGTCGAGCATCGAACCGCTCTGGGGTTTCGCCAGTCCGATCTTCGGGTCCGACATCGAGGCGCTGACCGAGGAGCTGACGGCCGAACTTCGACGGCGCAGCGACTGGTCGATGCTGATCATGGCCGGCCTGCCGCCACTCCCCCATCCGCTCAGCCGAACGATCGTCGACGGACTCGCCCCCCTCGGACCGGCGCTGTTCACCGAAGGCATCACCCGTCGGGTCACCGACCTCACGGCCGGCCACGGTGCGTGGCTCGCCAACCGCAGCTCCCGCTTTCGCCGCAATCTGCGCCGGGCCGAATCGCGGGCCGAGACGGTCGGCTTGCTCATCGAAGCGGCCGACGACGATCCGAAGCTGTTCAAACGGATCATGGACATCGAACAACGGTCGTGGAAGAGCACCGACGGCAGCGGCATCACCGGGCCGGAAATGTCGACCATGTACGACGCCATGATCGACCGGCTCCGGGAGCGTGGCCGCCTCGAGGCCCATGTGGCCCGCCTGCCGATCGACGGTGAGACGATCGACGTCGGCTACATCCTGGGCGGCATCCGCAACCGTCGCTACCGGGGTCTGCAGATCAGTTTCGACGGCGACCATGCCAACCTCTCGATCGGCAACCTCCTGCAGAGCCATCAACTCCGACGGCTCGTCGAGGAGGATTCGGCCGACACCTACGACATGGGCATGGACTTCCCCTACAAGCAGCGGTGGGCCGACGGCACCGAACGCTCCGTTACGCTGCTTCTGCATCGAACATCGCGGCCGTTACCGGCGGGCTGATGCCGTTAGAATCAAGGCAGTATGGTCGAATTCATCAACACGTCCTCGGTGCTGTCCCTGGTGATCGGGGCGCTGGTGCTCGGCCTGATCGCCGTCGTCCTCGACAGGATCAACTTTCCGCAACGGCCGTTCAGGGCGAAGCAGATCCGGACCGGCGCAGGTGGCCCGAGCCGGGATCGAACCGGCGCTCACATCGTCGACGTGGACGACGACTGACAGAGGTCAGGCGAGCCGCGCCGCCAAGGAGGAGCGGCGATCATCACCCCTCCGCGTCGGTCGTCCCGGCATCGGATTCGGCGTCATCACCGCCCGGCGTTTCCCGGACCAGATCATCGGTGGTGATGGGCGCATCGGTCTCCTCGTCGGCAACCGCGACCGTGAACTCCTCCCGGATCTCCTCGCATTCGAGGATCTGCACGCAGATCGCCCGAACGTCGGGGGCCTGACGCACATCACCGGGATCCATGCCGAATGGCCGGTAGTGATCGGAGGCCACGCCGAGGACCTTGCCCTCACCGTTGAGCAGAGGGCCACCCCGGAACAGCGTGCCGATGGGCGCGGTGTGCTGCAACCCGATCTGGGAGTGGTCGAGCAGCACGCCGGGCGACGCGGTGGCACCGCTGCCGCCGACGCCGGCGAGGGCGAACACCCGGGCCCCGACCGACTCCCTCTGGCCCCGATCGGAGGCGAACTCGAGCAACGGGATCTCACGGTCGACGACGAGCAGTGCCACGTCCCGCTCGGCGTCCCACGCCCACAGCTGGGCTGCGATCCGTTCGTTGCCCTTGATCAGATCGATGCCGGGACTTGGTTCGGTGGTTGCCGCCATCACAAGGGCGTAGCTGGTGACCAGCGCCGTTCCCCCTCGATATTCCACCACGGCGAAGGCCGACCCGGTGATGATCTCACCATCCTCGTCGCGTGACTCGAGGAGCCACACCGACGGCCCGGCCGACTGGGGGAGGTTGATGACGCCATCGGCGTCGGCCACGTAATCACCGAGCGGGCGGAGCTCATTGCGGATCTCGGAGATCGAGTCGACCCGCAGGTCGTCGATCGCACCGGTGGCGTCGGTGAACTGCTGGTCGAATCCCTCGACGAACCGCGACACGGCCTGCTCGTTCTCGGCGAGTCGGTTGTCGTAGTAGGCGTAGAACGCGGCGCCGCTGAACGCGGCACCGATGCCGAGCATGAGCAGCATCGTCGAGATCCCGATGACCGTGCGGGGCAGGATGCGGTGGCGGAGCTTGCGTCGACCGGGGCTCAACGGCACGTAGCCCCGGCGTCCGAGGTCGCGCATGCGGGCCCACCGACCGAGCCGGTTCCTCGGCGCAATGTAGGGAGCGACGCCACCGATTTTCTTCCGCCGCAGCGACCGGGGCGGACGAGGGTGCCGGATCTTGAGGGCCAGCCCGGTCATCAGCGATTCGCTATGGCCGGTGACTCGAATCGCGTCATTGGCGCTGGGTGGCGGCGGGGTTGTGCGCCGGAGGTCGACGATGGCCGTGCCTTCGGACGCTGACTCGGCACCAACCTCGGCCTCGTTGTCCGCACCGCGTTCGAGCTCGGTCTCATCCTCGACAACGACGGACTCGAGATAGGCGTCGAGCACCTTGCGGCGTTCGTTCGAGGTTTTCGACCCCTGTTTCGACTTCGTCTTCAGTCCATTCCTGACCGAAATCTTGGCCTGAGGGTTAGCCATCGTTCTCTCCTACTGCTTGTCCGCCTGAGGCCTGGGGCGCCGCGGTGGTTGATGTGCTGGTTCCCGCACCGTCGGGGGTGGTTGTCGGGGTGGTCGTCGATCCGGTGTTCGGTGTGCCGTCGCCGTCGCCGGTCGCTTCGTCGGGCGGTGCCGTCGTCGGCGGGGGCAGCGTTGTCGGAACCTCGGCTCTCGCCACTGCCGGGGGCCGCTCGTCGGTGGCGACACATGATCTGCCGCAATCGGCGGCCAGGACCCTCGGTGTCTGGCGGTTGCCGACCCGGGTCTCCTCCCTCGTTCGATACGAGGTGATGATCTCCTCGGCCGAATCGGCGATCGGCACGATCGGGGCCGGCTCGGGAAAGTTCTCGGGATCGAGGCCGAGGAGGTCGTGGGCCTTGCCCATGAACTCCGCCCAGGCCACGGCCGGGTGCGACCCGCCGGTGACCGATCCGACCCCGTTGACGTTGCGGAGGGAGGCCAGCCGATCGGCGTGTCCCATCCACACCGCGGTCGAGAGCTGCGGTGTGTAACCCACGAACCAGGCGGCCCGGTAGGCCTGAGCGGTTCCGGTCTTGCCGGCCGCGGGACGACCGATGGCGGCCGCCTTCCCGGTCCCCGATTCGATGACGTCGGTCAGCACATCGGTCACGTTGTCGGCCACGACCTCGTCGAGGATCCGTTCACCGACGCGGGCCCGGTTGTCGATCAACACGTTCCCGTCGGCGTCGACCACCCGCAGAATCGCAGTCGGTGCCACCCGATTACCCCGGTTGGCGAACGTGCCGTAGGCCGAGGCCATCTCGAGCGGCGAAGACTCGGCCGCGCCGAGAGCCAGGCTGGCCCCGTAGTTCTCATCAGGGTCGATCCGGCTGAGACCGAGCTGGCGGGCCAGTTCGACGGTGTCGTCGATGGTGACATCGATCACGAGCTGGGCGTACACCGTGTTCACCGATGCCGCCGTCGCCTGCCGTAGCGTGATGTTGCCGTAGCCCCGGTGACTGTAGTTGGAGATGGTGCAGCTACCGCCGCTGCACCCCGGCACCTGCAGGCGACCGGGCGCCGGGTAGCGGGTCTCCGGATTGAGGCCGAGACGGAAGGCCGCGGCCAACACGAGGGGCTTGAACGAACTGCCGGGTTGAAATCCGGTCGAGCCGCCGGTTGCCAGGTTGACCTGGCTGAACTGGTAGTCGCGGCCGCCGACCATGGCCAGGATGTGGCCGGTTTCCGGGTCGACGGTGGCCAGTGCCATCTCGATCGGATAGTCGGTGTTGCCGAGGCGACGGGCGACGGCGTCCTCGGCCGCCTCCTGCAGCCGGGTGTCGATCGTCGTCTCCACCCGCAGACCGCCGTTGTAGACGAGGTCGGGCCCGACCAGGTCGACCAACTCGGCTTCCACGTAGTCGACGAAGAAATGATGATCGAGGGCACCCTTGCCTTCGCGGGGAATGAGCGCGGTCACCGGACCGTTGGGAAGATCCTCGTCGTCGATCGACCACAGCCGGCGAGCCGCCTCTCGCTCGTAGTCGTCCTCATCGAGATAGCCCTGATCGAGCATGGCTTGGAGCACCAACCGCCGGCGCTCATCGGCCGCCTCACGGTCGACGAACGGCGACAGGCTGGTCGGCGCCTTGACCACGCCGGCAAGGGTGGCGGCCTCGGAGATGTCGAGTTCGGCAACGTCCTTGTCGAAGTAGATCTTCGCCGCGGCGCCGATGCCGTAGGCTCCCGATCCGTAGTAGGACGTGGTGAGATAGCCGAAAAGAATCTCCTCCTTGGTCATCACCTTCTCCAGTTCGGTGGCCAGCAGCGCCTCGGACACCTTTCGCTCGAACGTCTGCTCGGTGGTCAGATACACGTTCTTGACGTACTGCTGGGTGAGCGTCGAACCGCCCTGGACGATGCCGCCGACCTCGAGGTTGGTGCGGGCCGCCCGGGCGATGCCCTCGTAGTCGACGCCGTCGTGCTGCCAGAATCGTTTGTCCTCGATGGCGACGACCGCGTCCTTGAGAACTTCGGGAATCTGCTCGGGTGTGACCTCGACGGTCCGGTCGAAACCTCGGAACAGGCCGATCTGGCGGCCGGCGGCATCGTGGACGGTGGTCGGTTCGGCAGTGATCTGGGGCCGGGCCTCGGGGAGCTGGCCAACGGGGAGGGGGGCCTCCAGCAGGGTGGCCACAGCGACGCCGGCGGCGACCGGGGGAACGATCACGGCGGCCACCACGCAGGCCACGACGAGCCGGAGCACGCCGGCTGCCAGCCGGTGGGCGCCGTCGGTGCGATCAGCCATTTCCGCCTCCGCCCGAGCCGGAGCCCGCGGTGCTTCCCGGGCCCGCCGGGCGTGTCGTCGACGTCACGGGGACGGTGCCTCCGGCCGGTCGGGTCGTCGACGGGCCGCCAGCGGCGGAACCGGGCGTGCCGCCACCCTCGGTCGGGGCCTGGGTGGTTGGCGGCATCGGCACGCAGGCCGCCAGCGCCACGGTCCAAACCTCGTCGCCGATGGTCACGGTTGCCCGTCCGGCTCTCGGTTTGACACAGCGCATCCGGAACTCGGCGACCCCCCGCTCATTGGTCGAGCTGACCAGCGGTGACAGCGGCGTCACATCGTCGGTGAACGAGGCCGACACCTCCACCCCGGTGACCGGGGCGGTGACGACGAGCCCGTCGGAGTCGATGTCGTTGCGACTGATCACGACGCCGAAACCACCGGTGAGGCCGACGGTCATCGTTCCGCCGTCGACGAACTCGACTCGGGGTTCAAGGTCGATGAGTTGGAGCTCGTAGTCCCGGGAGGTCACCTCCTCGGCCTCGAGAAAGAACACGTCGGAGGATGTCATCGTGGCCAGTCCCGGGATCCAGGACCGGACCCGGTAGCGGCCGCCCGGCAGATTGCGTGCCGAGAACCGACCGTCGGCGCCCACGATCACGTCGCGTACCCCGGTACCGGCGCTGGTGTGTCGCTCAAGGCGCACCACCGCACCAGCCGCCGGTTCGCCGTCGACCTGCACGGTGCCGCTGATCCGGGATTCTCCGCCGACCATCTCAACCGGATCGACCTCGGGCGCCGTGAACAGAAGTGACATCGGACGCCTTCGGGTGTCGGGCGCCGTGTGTACCACGTAGGGCGAAGCCGGGATGTCGGTCTTCTCGAAATCGAGGGTCACACCACTCAACCGCAGCTCGGCGGGTCCGTCGTCATCCTGGCGGTAGGCGTCCAGCACGAACTCCCGCTCGTGCCACATCAACCCGAGACACAACGCCATCACGACGAACAGGGCGACCTTCAAGACGTCCACCTCATCCCTTCGACCAAAACGGCGAAAAGCTGAGCCTTTCGGCCCAGCTCTTGAGTCGTTCGGATCAGGTAGTTCGGATCAGCCGATCGAACCCCGATCGAAAGGCGGTGGGCTGCCGGCCCACCTCGTGACGTCTACTCGGGAACGTCGATGAAAATACACTCGCCGGGGCACTCCTCGGCCGACTCGATGACCCGCTCGAGGCCACCGTCGGGCACTCGGGCCATACCTTCGGCGCCGGCCGGGTTGTTGGTACCGTCGAACAGTTTCTCCGCGCCGAAGTTCTCGGCCGATTCCTTCACGTAGTACAGCCCATCGTCCATGCCGAAGAACACGTCGGGGGCAATCTCGGCGCAGAGGCCATCACCGGTGCACAGATCTTGGTCGATCCAGACCTTGATGTCTGACATTGCATAGCTCCTTGGGGGCTAGATTACGAGTTCGGAGTTGCGAAGGATTGTAGGAGGTGCGAGCCACGGACGGGCCAACTACAACGACGATTCTATCGGTGCACTACCCCCGATCCCCAGGGGTTAACCTGATGTCACATGGGGAAACGCCTGAGCAGCACCGAGTCGCTGATGTGGTCATTGGGTCAGGATCCGAACCTGGCGTCGACGATGGGGTTGTTCGGCATCCTCGACGCCGCGCCCTCGATGGATCGTTTTGAGACGACGATGGCCAACCTCGTCGCCGCCGTCGACCGGCTTCGTGTGAAGGTCAACGATCCGCTGGGCTTCGGTGGCACCATCGGCAGCCTCGAGTGGGTGGTCGACGACGCCTTCGACCTCGATCACCATCTGCGCTGGTGCAGCCTGCCGGGCAGCCCGAGCATCGACGGACCGGAGCTGGCCCGCCACGTCACGACGTTCGTCAACGACCCGTTCGACCGAACCCGCCCGCTCTGGCAGTTCATGCTGGTGTCCGGGTTGGCCGGCGGACGGGCCGCGCTCCTGGGCAAGGTCCACCACTCGATCTCCGATGGCCACGGCATGATCCGCCTCGGCGCTCACCTGCTCGAATTCGAACCGGACGCCCCCGCCCCCGAACGGGTCGACCTCGATGCCGTGTTCGCCGCCGAGGTTGCCGAGCAGGAGCGTCGCGGTGGCGAGGGGTGGCGGGCCGGGGCCGAGCGGGTGGCCGAACTGCTGCAGGGCGCGTTCCGGGATGTGCCGACCCCCCAGAGACTCTGGGAGCTCGGAGGAGACGCCATCACGTCGGCCCGGGCGAGCGATATCAAACTCGACCTCGGCCGGGGCTCCGACCCGGCAACGGAGGCCGCACCGCTCTGGTCGCGGCGATCACGGAACCGGCGGTTCGCCGGCACCGTCGAGTCGCTGTCATCGATACGAGAGGCGGCCCGCGCCCACGAGGTGTCGATCAACGATCTGTTCGTCGGCGCGTGCGCCCAGGCCGCCGTCCACTACCACGCCGAATACGACATCGCTCTTGATCACGTCCGGGCCACCGTCGTGATCAACGTGCCAGTCGGCGGTGGCGAGCAGGCCGATCCCCTCGACCTCGGCGAGGGCGACAACAACTTCCTGCCCGTACCCATCGAGATGCCCGGCCACTCGGTGACCGCGACCGAACGTCTGGCGATCATCCGGAGCGAGGTGAAGGCCAAGCGGGCCATGCTCGAAGGGCGCAGCGGCGCCCTCAGCGCGCTCAGTGGGCTCGGCGCCTTCGTGCCCCCGCAGGTTGCGGCGTCGATCGTGTTGGAGCAGGCGGGTCGGGTCGACTTCGCCACCAGCAACGTGGCCGGCCTGCCCATCCCGGCCTGGTTCGCCGGTCGGGAGCTGGAGAACATGTTCCCGGTCGGCCCCGTGACCGGTACCGCCTTCAACATCACGATGCTCAGCTACAACGACATCTGCCAGTTCGGCATCCACATGGATCCGGCGGCCGTCACCGATCGCGAGCTGCTCGTCAAGAGCATCGGGCGGAGTTTCCGGGAGCTCGGTGTCGCCCGAATCTGACCGCGAATCCGCTTCGATCTCGTCGATACCAACCATTGCGACGATCGCCGGTTACGGATCGATAGCTACCAGCGTTCGGGACTATAGCTGGTTGCCCGGCAGGCGCTAGGTTGGAACGGTGAACTCAGCCAGGGACTTCGCCGGAGCTGGTCCCGCCGGCAGCCACACGTCATCGCCCACGACAACCTCCACCGACGACTTTCCGGCCGCCTACGCCCGAAGTCAACGATTCACCATCGGCGTTCCCCGGAACGTCTCGGTCATCGCGGACGGCACCAGGGTGTTGTACCTCCGATCCCACGACGGCGAGGACCCGGCCATGTGCCTGTGGCAGATCGATCTGGAGTCGGGGAAGGACAAACGGCTGGCCTGCCCCAAACTGTTGACGATCGGCGACGACAGCGAGGCTCCGCCGGCCGAGAAGGCCCGCCGGGAGAGGGCGCGGGAGTCGGCGTCGGGCATCGTGTCGTACTCCGTCGACGCCGCCGGCACCAAGGCCTGCTTCACCCTCGCCGGGGCGCTGTTTCTGCTCGACCTGTCAACCCACGATGTTTCCACCCCACTCGTCGAAGGCGCCGTCTTCGACCCCCGACTCAGCCCCGACGGCCGGTACGTGGCCTACGTGTCGGCCGGTCCGCACAGCGAGAATGCGCTGCGTATGGTCGACCTCACCCGCCCCGACTCGGATCGTGTGCTGGCCCACAGCCCCGATCCGCTGGTTTCGTTCGGCAAGGCCGACTTCATCGCCGCCGAGGAGATGCAGCGCCAACGGGGATTCTGGTGGAGCCCGAACAGCGACGCCATCCTGGTGACCCGGGTCGATGAATCCCCGGTCGAGCAGTGGTGGGTCCACGATCCGGCCCTCCCCGACAAGGAGCCGACCGCCCTTCGCTACCCGGCGGCCGGAACGATCAACTCCGACGTCGATCTGTACGTCATCGACGTCGCCGATCTGCCCGACCTCCGCTCGGACGACCCGGAACCGAAACTGCGGCGCGTCTTCTGGTCCGACCGCGGCGCGTACGAGTATCTGGCCGATGTGGTCTGGTCGGAGGGTCACGCACCGCTGGTCGTTCGACAGACCCGCGACCAGCTGGAGGTGTCGATCGCCGAGGTCGACCTCGAAACGTTGAAGCTCACCGAGCGGCGGTGCATCCAGGACGACACCTGGGTCGAGCTGATCCCGTCGTCTCCCACACCTTGCGAACACGGTCTGCTCACCATCGAGGATCTGGTGCCGCTGCATCAGGCCGGCGTACCCGACCGCCACCCCGGCTGCCGGGCCCTCATGCTCGATGGCCGGGCTCTGACCGGCGAGGCCGTCCAGGTGCAATCGATTGTCGGGGTCGTCGGACACCACGCCGTGATCAGCGCCTGGACCGAGCCGACCGAGATTCACCTGCTCGCGGTCGACCTGACGGCCGGCGACTCCAGTGATCCGCCGCCTCCTGTACGGCTCACACACAACGCCGGCGTTCATCGCGCCACTCTCGGCGTCCGACCAGGTGGAGGTGCCAAGACGTCCGACGAAACCGACGATTCCGGTGAGCCGGAACCGCTCGCCGTTGTGGCGCTGTCGACGACGAGGCCGACGTCGGACGGCGTCGAGATCGCCATTCGACCACTGATCGAAGCCGAGTCCGACGGCGGCTCCGAACCCCGGCCGGTGCTCGGCAACCCGATCGGCTTCATCGACGATCTATCGGTGCGCCCGCCGATCAAGGCAACGCCGCTGTTCCTCAAACTCGGTGCCGATCGCCTTGAATCGGCGCTGTTCTTCCCCGCCGGCTACGAGGGCGACAGGCTCCTTCCGGTCCTGCTCGACCCCTACGGTGGGCCACACGCCCAGCGGGTGCTCAAAACCCACAACCCCCACCTCGTCTCGCAGTGGTTCGCCGATCAGGGCTTCGCCGTGCTCGTGACCGATGGCAGGGGCACTCCCGGGCGAGGTCCGCTCTGGGAACGGCAGGTCTGGGGTGACCTGGCCGGGCCGGTCCTCGAGGACCAGCTGGCGGCCCTCGACGACGCCGCCACCGAGTTCGGTTTCCTCGACCTCGACCGGGTCGGCATCCGGGGCTGGTCGTTCGGTGGCTACCTGGCTGCGCTGGCGGTACTGCGTCGACCCGATCGCTTCCATGCCGCCGTGGCCGGCGCACCGGTGACAACCTGGCGGCTCTACGACACCCATTACACCGAGCGGTACCTCGGCCATCCCGGCATGTATCCGCAGCACTACCTCGACACCGATCTCACCGCCGAAGCCCACAAACTCGTCCGTCCGCTGCTGCTGATCCACGGTCTGGTCGACGACAACGTCGTCGCCGCTCACACCCTGCGGATGAGCACCGCCTTACTGGCGGCCGGCGTCCCCCATCAGGTGCTGCCGCTGTCGGGTGTCACCCACATGACCCCGCAGCAATCGGTGGCGGAGAATCTCCTGCGGCTTCAACTCGACTTCCTCCGGGCTAGCCTCGAAGAGGTGACCCCGGTCGACCCGATGGACTGAGAACGTCGAACGACGGCCGGAGTCGATCGGCCGGCCGATCAACGGTGGCCGGTGAACGCTCGAGGAAGGCTCAAGCCATCGACGACCTGGCACAACTCACTCCAGACCTGGCCTCGCTCGGCTGGGATGACGAACTGGACCGCTGGGCCGCCGAGGTCGAATCGGCCTCGGACGGCGATGGACCGGCGGCGTTTGAGAGCCTCAGGGGCCGAGTGGCCAGGGTCAGTCGAGGTTTCAGCCTGGTCTTCACCGGCGGTGACGCCGTGCTGGCGGCATCGGATTCGACCCGGACCCGAACCGACCTCGTTCCGGCGACCGGCGACTACGTCATCGTCCAGGACTCCGAGGCTGACGGACCTCATGTTCTCGACATCGCCCCCCGGTCGACGGCGCTGACCCGGCGGGCGCCGGGGCGAGTCCCGGAGCCTCAGGTGCTCGCCGCCAACGTGGACTCGGTGTTCGTGATGCACGGCCTCGACCGCCCGACGAATCTACGCCGTATCGAACGGCAACTGGCGGTGGGCTGGGCGAGCGGCGCCACGCCGGTCGTCGTGCTCACCAAGTCGGATCAGATCGCCGACCCCGAAGAGCTGCAACGCACGGTCGACGAGGTGGCCGCCGTCGCTCCCGGGGTGGCGACCCTGGCCGTCTCCATGGTCACCGGTGACGGTATGGACGACGTCGAGGCTCGAATACCCCCTGGATCGACGGTGGCGCTGATGGGGCTGAGCGGTGTCGGCAAGTCGACGCTGGTCAACCTCCTGTCCGGCGGGCAGGTTCAACGGACCGGTGAGGTACGGGCCGCCGACCGCCGCGGCCGCCACACGACGGTCACCCGGGACCTCATCCCGATCCCCGGGCGAGGCCACATCATCGACACACCCGGGATCCGGGAGATCGGCCTGTGGCAGGCCTACGACGGTCTCGCCCTCGCATTCCCCGAGATCGCCGAGGCGGCCGCCCAGTGTCGCTTCGCCGACTGCGCCCACGAGGCCGAGCCGGGATGTGAAGTACAGGACGGGCTGGCATCCGGCGCGATCGCCGAGCGGCGGCTCGACCACTGGCGGGAGCTGACGGCCGAACTCGAGTTACAGGAAAGCCAGTTGGAGGAATTCGCCCGGCGGGCCGAGTCACGGGATCGGGCCGACGCCAATCGACGGCGTGACTCGGAGCGACCCAATCGTCGAGCCCGCCGCAAAGGCCGACGACGCTGACGGGATCGACGGTGCGAGCGATACGGGGCCAGACACCCATTCGGTTCGCAGATAGGCAATACTGGTCCGATATGCGGACCTCGACGGGAACAGCCGGCGAGCGGCTACTGGCCGCCGCCCTGACGGTGCTGCTTCTCGGCGCCTGTGGCCGTCCCGCTCCCGCCGACGAAGCCCAGGCCGCAACAGCACCGGACCCGGCTGCTCAGGCGACTACTCCTTCGTCGGCCACGGTCGACGCCGCCGTCCCTTCCGCTCAGGGCGATGCCGCAGATTCTGATGCCGTGGATGGTGGGATGGGAGAAGAATCGGCCGACGGTTCGGCCGGAACCGAAACGGAGCAGGCCGAAACGACCGCCACCGTCGTCACCGCTCCGGTGCTGACCGCCGACGCCGTGATCGGTGTCGTCGACTCGACACCCGGAATGGCCGGGGTGAGGATCACAAGCCAGAATCCGATCGTGGCGCCCACGCCGACAACGGAGCCGCCGGCACCGACGGAGAACGCGCCGGCAGGCACCGCCGGCGTTCATGTCGTCCAGCCCGGCGACACGCTCTCCGGTATCGCCGCGACCTACGGCGTGTCGATGCAGGCCATCGTCGACGCCAACGGCCTCGTCGACCCCGACAACCTCACCGCCGGCCAGGAACTCCAGATTCCCCCCTCCGGCTGATCGCCTCCCCCCACGCGTAGAGAACCAGGGGGTCGGGGCAGGGCAGGTTCAGGAGGCGTCGATCGACTCCGTGCGGGCGGCCAGTCGCCAAGCGGTGACGAGGCCGGTCGCATCGAGACCGGCGTTGGCCATGTGCCGCTCGGCCATCGACTGATCGCCGCGATCGCAGATTCCGGACACGAGGTCGATCAACCATCGGGACATCCGGTCATCGGTGAGGTCGATGATGCGACGGGCGTCGTCGAGGGCGGCGTCCACGCCCTCGTCGTCGGAGCGCTGGAATGCCACGCACGCCCGCACCAGA
>JAOTVU010000292.1 GCA_029863385.1 Acidimicrobiia bacterium | reverse complement strand
CCGGCCAGGATCTTCGACGGGATGACTTCCTCGACCAGAGTCTGTTCGGTGCCCCGATGCCGGCCATTCTCGTCGAGAGCCCCCATGTTGGTGCATCGGTCGGCGACTCGCTCCGTCTGGCCGGGCTGGCCAACACCTTCGAAGGCACGGTCAACTACGAGGTCACCGATCCGGAAGGTTTGATCGTCGTCGACGAGTCCTTCACCACCGCTTCCGCCGGTTCCGGTGAGTGGGGATCGTTCCAGACCGTCATCGACCTCCCGGACTTCGACCGTGACGGGGTGGCGTCGGTGTTCGTCTACGAGATCTCGGCTCAAGACGGTTCCCGGCAACACCTCGTCGAGATCCCCATTCGGGTCAAAGCCGGTGGTTGATGCTCCGGTTGTGTTCGGGTAGTCAATACAGCGACGACAAATAGGTGATCAAGGCTGCGACAGCGAGAACGATGAGCGTTCCAAGAAAGATGCCCAACCACTGACCCGGCCGCTCCAGTCCGGTCAGATCGGGGCGCCACCCAAAGCCTGGAACTCGGTTCGACCGCCGCCGCGCATTCTGCTCGCTTCGCTGCGTCTGTTCGCTCGGTTTTCCGTTTTCTGTGATCATGGTTCTTCATCCACTCGTTGATCAGCTGCTGAATGACTCTGCTGTCACGAGCCGAACCGGTCCGGCAGGAACAAACGGGCGACCCGCCGCCGGAGATCCTCACAGTGACCTTCACATCAAGCGTCGGTCATCGACCAAGCCCTCGGTAGGGAACTTTGTCCCTTCACTCCGGTCGTTCGATCCCAGCGCGCCCCCGAACGCGAGCGCCGTCACCGCCGACGCCGTCTGATTCTGGGTCACGGTGAGGTGATTCGGCGTCGGGCCCTCGTCCCCGAGGAAGTCGGTCTAGTGTTGGGCGGATGGATCGCATCGCCCGCGTCATCGTCGAGCACTCACGGCCAATCCTGGGGGTCACGGCGCTTCTCAGTCTGGCGGCCGCTTTGATGCTGTTCCGAATGGATTTCAACGCCGACATCGCCGCCGTCGTGCTGGAGGGAAACGAGCAGGGCGAGACGTTCAAGGCCCTCCAGGCCGAATACGCCACCTCCGATCCCATCAACGTGGTGGCCACCGCCACCGACGGCACGTTCCGCGATCCGGCGGCCGCCGCCGCCCTCGTCGAGTTGAGCGACCTCCTGGCCCGAACCGACGGCGTGGCCCAGGTGGCATCCCTGGTCCCCGAGGTCAATCCGCTCACCGGCGAGGCCATCACCCCGGAGATGGTACGGGCCCTTCCCGCCGGAGCGATCGGGGCGTTGCTGGCTCAGAACCCGCTGGCCGATCTCCTCCTCGACGAGGACGGCACCAACACCCTCCTGCTCGTCACCCCGTCCGACGACGGGCTGTCGGTGGCCCGGGCCCTCGACGACCTGGCGGCCCCCGAGGGAATCGAGCTCACGCTGTCGGGCAACCCGGTGGTGTTCGCAACGGTGCTCGACGTGCTGTCTTTCGTGTTGCTGTTCATACCGCCGCTGGTGGTCGTGTTGTTGATTGGCACCTTCTACGCCACCATCGGCGACCGGCGGCTCAGCGTCCTGGCCATCTTCCCGGCGGTGCTCGGCTCGCTGTGGACGTTCGGGCTCATCTTCGGGCTGGGCCGGCAGGTCGACATCGTCACCGTCATCGTGCCGATCTTCGTGATCGTGATGGGCTCGGCCGATGGGCTCCACTTCGTGACCCACTTCCAGGAGGAAGCCGAAGCAAACCCCGACCCGGTGGCCCGGGTCAGCTCGGCTCTGTCCCACGTTGGGGTGCCGATGATCCTCACCACCATCTCCACCGCCGCCGGCTTTCTCTCCCTGTTGGCCACCGACGTGCAGCCGATCCAACAGCTCGGACTGTTCGCCGCCATCGGCATCACGTTCGCCGGCTTCATCTCGTTCTTCTCGCTCCCCGCCCTCATCAGCCGCCTCACCATCGAGCCCCACCACCACGACGCCCTGCTCGGGCCGCGGGTCACCGCCGGGCTCAAGCGCCTGGTCCGAACCCGCCGCCCGGCCCTCGTGCTTGGCCTCGGCTTGCTGCTGTTCGCCGGGATCTTCGTCCCCCGGCTCGGCGTCAACAGCGACCAGCTGTTCTTCTTCAAAGACGACGACCCGGTACGTCTGGCGTTCGAGAAGACCGAGGAGCTCTTCGGCGGTGCCACGCCTCTCGCTGGAGAGTTCGCCTACGACCCGGCGTCAGGCGTGGCCGGGTTGGCCGACGCCCGGGCGGCGTCCGAAGTCCTCGAGGCCCAACCCGGAGTGCGGCGGGTCTTCTCGGTGGCCGACCTGGCCGAAACCTCCCCTGAACTGGCCGAGGGCGTGTTGGCCGGACGGGTGGTGCTGCCCCTCGGCGACCTGGTAAGTG
>JAOTVU010000141.1 GCA_029863385.1 Acidimicrobiia bacterium | reverse complement strand
GAGTGTGTGCACGACGACGACCAGATCGAGATCGATCCCGAGACCGGTCATCCCAAACCGGTTCGCCGGCTGACCCCGAGCCAGCCGGTGTCGATCAGGATGTCACGAGACTGGTCGCAGTACATGGCCGACGCCGACGCCATGTCGCATCGCAGCGCGGAGTCGCAGAACGCCCTGTATGCCGAGCTCGGTATCGACTGGGCCGCTCGGGGGGAGAATGTGGCGTGGGCGGTCGGCTACGACGTGTCCGACGTGGCGCAGCTGTTCTTCCGCGGTTGGCGCGAGTCCGACGGTCACTACTGCAACATGATGTCCGGGGCGTTCTCGGAGATCGGCGTCGGTCATGTGCGCACCGACGGCGGCAAGGACTTCGCCACCCAGAACTTCTACCGCCCTCGCTGACCGGGCGTGATCGCCGACGGTTGGTTGCGGGCGGCCCCGGGCGGCGGCCGCTGCCGGGTCGCCTCGTCCTCGAGGGGCGGGTCGAGGCATCTGTTCTCGCAAGTGACGGCCAGGCGATCTGCGGCACACGATGGGTTCCGCTGAGAGCTGCTGCCTTCCGGCCCTGACTCGGTTCACGGGCCAACGTTGCACAGGACCCGACCGTCACCTGCCAGAACAGATACGTCTCGACTCGTCGACGGGGTTTCGACGTGGGTTCCAAAACTACCCGCCGAAGACCTGTCGGCCTTGGCTATCCTACCGATTCTTGCTTTGGTTCCGATGGCTTCCTCCGGGTTGCCGATCTGGCCTCGAAGTCACAACTGGAGGAGTGCGAGAGCGGCCGAATCGGCACGCTTGGAAAGCGTGTGAAGGGAGACCTTCCGTGGGTTCGAATCCCACCTCCTCCGCCAAGTTCTCGCCCTTATCGGTTGGGGGCGTTGCAATCGCCGTCCAGGGGCTCGTCGCTTGGCTGTGGCGACCCGGGAGCTTCTCGCTGGCTTGGGAGGGAGCAGCGGGTCGACAAGGTCCTGATGTCGTCTCGGCGGACTCACGAAGGCAGGGGAGTGCGATGAAGGGGGTTATCCAGACTGGCTTCGGGGACCCTGGCGAGGTTCTGAGGGTTGGCGAGGTCGCCACTCCCGCGGTCGACGACGACGGCGTGTTGGTGCGGGTCCGGGCAGCGTCGATCCATATCGGAGCCGTCTACAGCGTGCGAGGGTTCCCGAAGGTCATGCGTCCACTGTTCAAGTCGCTCAATGCCAAGAGCGGCGTGATAGGGCAGAACATGGCCGGGGTCGTGGAAGCAGTCGGGACGAACGTCACGCGATTCGCTGTCGGGGATGAGGTGTTCGGCTCCTGCAAAGGCGCATTCGCCGAGTACGCCGTTACGACGTCGGAGGCGTTGGCGCCAAAGCCGACCAACCTCACGTTCGAGCAGGCCTCGGCACTCGGTGTCTCGGCGTTCACCGCCCTTCAAGCGTTGCGCACCCACGGCAAACTGCGAGAGGGTCGGCATGTTCTTGTCACCGGGGCTTCCGGGGGTGTCGGCACGTTCGCCGTCCAGATCGCCAAGGCAATGGGTGCGGAGGTGACCGGAGTCTCGAGCACCCGGAATCTCGACATGGTTCGATCCATTGGCGCCGACCACGTCATCGACTACACCCAGCAGAACTTCACGAAGGGCGAACCCGAGTACGACCTCATCCTGGACAATGTCGGAGCCCATTCGTTGGCCGACATGCGACGTGTGCTCACCGCCGACGGGCTGCTGTTGGCAAACGGAGCACCGGCTCCGACCGGGTGGTTCGGCGGCTTGGGTCACCCGCTGAAGGTCATGGTTTCTTCCCTGTTCTCCAAACAGCAGGGTCGCCCCTTCCTGTCTATGGAGAACGAGGAGGATCTGAGCACTCTGCGGGAACTGGCCGAGACAGGCAAGATCACGCCGGTCATCGATCAGGTCTTTCCGCTCGAAGACGCTGTTGAAGCGGTCACCTCCGTCGGCAAGGGCCACAACCAGGGAACATCCGTCATAGCCATGTGACAGACCACAGCGAGTGGGTCTGGTCGGGTTGGAGACCTCCGCTCGAAGTCGTGCCGGAGCCGGGTCAGTCGGTGATGTGAAGTGTCGCTGTGAACTCGGTCCCCGGGGGGAGGAGATCCGGGACGTTGGGCGGGTAGTCCACGAGTTCCCCTCTCCAGAACATCCTGCTCCCCTCGGCCACGTTCGCAAACGGATTGTCGTCGCCCGGTCCGACGTAGTTGACCACGCCATCCGCTTTGCCGGTCCCGCCGGGTGCCCCCCAACCGGAGTTGAATCCCGCCAACACCACGCGGTCGGCATCGAACGTGCCACACGCCAGTTGCGGGTTCTCGTTCGGATCTTGACCGGGTTCAAGGGTGAAGATCGTCCAGTTCTCCTCTCCATAGACGAACTTGTCGTTCGGCTGCTGCGGCGGATCCGGCACGAGCAGGGGCTCATCGGACCATCCGTACGTCACGCCGTCGATGACGACGGTGCCCGTCCACGACAGAAAGCGTCCGTCGTCACACGGGATCAGATTCAGTGTGATGTCCATCCTGCCGTTGATCGGCTTCTGGGCGGGCTGCGCTCCTTGCGCCGGCACCGCCGACACGGCCAGCATTGCGGCTGCGGCCAACGGCAGCAGTGTGAGAAGTCGTCGGATCATGCTGTTCCCCTTCCACGAGGGATTGGTGGGCGACGACAGCGTACGCCCGCAGCGACACCCATCGACAGGGTCCAATGGCACTGATCGGCGGTTCGGTCGCCGGGTCGGCGAGGGCCTCGGATTCCCACCGACGTCGAACCCGGCGGGAACTCACCGTGCCATCGTGTTGGCGAAGCCGATTGTCAGCGGATGAGTACCGTCGGCCAGGGCAGCGGGAAGGCGATGGCATTGCTGGCGTCGGGGACGAGGATGAGTTCGCCCTGGCCCGAGACCGTGAGTTTCCTGACGACGTACTGGGCGCCGATCTGCTTCTGGGCGCCATTACCGACATAGGTCATCGTGGCCAGCGGGGCGAAGAAGATGCCTTCCATCACCAGGTTCGTCTGCCCGCCGAACCTGTTGGTGACGTCGGAGTCCGACCAGAGCGCGAGGTTCTCGAACGGTCCCGTGGACGGTGCCGTCCATTGGAGTGCGCCGGAGCCACCGGCGATGTCGATGTAGGCGCCCGGAGCGACATAGACGAGCGTCGACTTCATGGAGATCGTTGCCTGGCCAGCCTTGAAGAGCTGGCCCGATCTGAGGTAGGCGAAGGCCGCATCGCCGGATGATTGGGTTGGGTTCAGGTTGGCACGATCGGTCCAGGTGTAGCTTCCGGTGTTGGCGTCGTTGATGGCCAACCTGCCGTTGGACTGCACGGAGACCGCCTGGTCGAACACCGTGTTGCCGCCGAGAAACCTGAGTGTGCCGTTGATTGTCAGCTGGCAATCGACGACCCAGTTGTCCCTCGGGATGACGACCGTGCTCCCCGAGGTAATGAGGCACGGATGGCCGGCGTCCTTGTAGCTCCTGAACCCGGATGGAATCCCGGAGGAACCGACGGCGGTGGTGAGTTGATCGATATAGGGGGGCACAAAACCGGCGTAGTAGCAGCCTTCGATGTCGTAGCCTGCTGGATAGGCCGCCTTGCAGTTCCATCGGTGGTCCACCGCCGCCCGGGTCACCCGCCGATCCATCTGGGTCGGGTTCGGGTTGATCGAGCCGCTTCCCGAGCAAGCCGGCATGAGGCAGCCGGGGGTACCGGGTGCGAACGTTTCGACGACCCCGCACCCTGCACCGAACGCGTCCAGCGCGCCGGCACAACCGGGTGGCCCGTCGGCTTGGATCAGCGCGTTGGTTCCGCTGGTGTTGATGGTGCCCTTGGAGCCACATCTACTTCCGGTTCCGTCCGAGTCCACGGCGATTCGTCCCGGGAACACGTTTCCGCTGCCGTCGGTGACGGCGGCAACCCGGATACCGCCGCTGCCGCTCGAGGTGCTGCTGGCCAACGCGTCGCAATCGTGGCGCTCGAGCACCACCAGATTGGCCATACGGTTCGGCGACCGGTCGGTGCCGTCGAGGGCCACGGCGTGCACCACTGAGGTCAGTTCGGTGATCCCCAGGGTGCCCCCGAAGAAGGTGCCGTGGGTTTCGGTCATCGTGACCCCGAGCCGTTCGCAGCGGTCACCGTCGTCCTCGTGAACACCGAGATTCGGTGCTCCGACGGCCCCGGGCCGCATCAGCGGGTCGGTGTCGTCCACCGGGTGAACAATGGTGACGGTCAGATTCCCGACGGTGCCGGTCGTCGACGCCGATGGCGTGGTCGGCCAGCACCGATCGGGAAGGCCAGAACAGTTGGCTCCGCTGGTGACGGAACCCGTCGTCGTCTCGAGGTAGTCGAGCGCGTGCTGGCAGCCGACAATCCCGCCGTTCTCGGTCAGCCCCACCACTCCTGCGGTTGCCGCACTGTCGACGGCGACCTGGTTGTCGGCCCGATCGTTTCGAACCATGGCCAAGTCGATTGCGATGGCCGCCACCAGGACGATGAACGCGAGGGAGAGGGCGAACAGGATGATGACCGATCCCGCCTCGTCGCGTCGAGGCCGCGTTGAGCCACCCCTGGATTTCAACGGTCGAACCGCTCGAATCGGGACACCGACTGCCCGCTCAAGGTGATGTTGGTGGCGAATATGAAGGCATCGAAGTACCCGGACCGCTCGACGGTGATCTGCACCCGTCGTTCCGACGACGGGCGCCCGTCGGGCATGCAGGTCGCGTTGGCGGTGATCGTGCGCACCCCGCCGACCTCCATCAGTCTCGTGGTCCGGTCGTTGGTATCCGATCCGTTCGGGTAGACGTAGGCGATACAGATGCGCTGGCCTGGCGATGTTGCCGACAGATCGCCTGTGGCCGAGGTGACGGCAACGTCGGCCACCGTGGCCAGCCAGTTGTTCAGATCGCCGTCGACAGGAAGCACCGCCCCGTATCGGGCGGTCTCGCGAGCGGAGTTGTTGAGCGACACCGATTGGCGAATGGACAGGCCACCGGTCACGATCGCCAGCAGGAATGCAAGGAGAATCGGGATGACGAGCGCGAATTCGACCAGGGCGGCTCCGGCCTCACGTTCACGGTCACGACGACGACCAACGGACGAGTTCACGTCACAAACCCTCGGTCGGCACGGTCGCCTGGTATTGGCACTCCATTTCCTGTCAATCGACCTCGACGCACTCTTCTTGAGCGGGCTGGGTGATTTCACTCGGTGCCCAAGTTCACCTTCCTGAACGTTGACGGCGGACCACATTATGCGGCCGCTTCTGCTTTTTGCCCTGCGGTGTAGACGACAGAGACCGCGGACCTTGGGCCCTGGCGGCGAACCGTCCCCCTCCAACACAATGGGATCGCTCGGGCAGCCATGACATGCGAAGACCGGGACGATCAGGAGGCTCACCGTGCAGTCGACTCCAGTTCCCATGCTCACCTTCGTCGGTGGAGCAGGCACGGTCACCGGTTCCAAGACCCTGGTCGACACCGCCGCCGGTCGCATCCTCGTCGACTGCGGGTTGTTCCAGGGACGCAAGAAGCTGCGGCTGCAGAACTGGGAGCCGTTTCCGGTTCCCGCCGACTCGATCGATGCGGTTCTGCTGACCCACGCTCATCTCGATCACTGCGGCTACCTTCCCCGGCTCTCGGTCCTCGGATTCAAGGGTCCGGTGTACTGCACGGAGGGCACACGGAAGCTGGCCGGGATCGTGTTGCCCGACAGCGGCCACCTCCAGGAGGAGGAGGCGGCATTCGCCAATCGGGTCGGCTACTCCAAACATCACCCCGCCCTTCCGCTGTACACGCGCGAGGACGCGGTGGCGGTGTTGTCGCAGCTCCACACCGTCGACTTCGACGCCCCGCTGTCGGTACTTCCGGGCCTGCAGGCCACGTGGCGTCGTGCCGGTCACATCCTGGGTGCCGCCTCGATCGGCCTGCACTGCGACGACTCCGACACGAGGGCCGTCTTCAGCGGCGATCTCGGCCGATCCACCCATCCGCTGCTGCTACCGCCCGAAACCATCGGGCCGGCCGATGTCGTCATCGCCGAGTCGACCTACGGCGACGAGGAACACAGTGCCACCAATCCCGAGGAGGTGATGGCCGAGGTTATCAGCGAGACGGCCCGACAGGGTGGGGTGGTCATCATCCCGGCGTTCGCCGTCGACCGCACCGAGGTCGTGCTGTGGCATCTCGATCGCCTCGTTGCCACTGGCCGGGTCCCGAACCTCCCGATCTTCGTCGACAGTCCCATGGCATCGCGTGCCCTCGGGGTCTACCGATCCGAAGCCCGGGCCGGGTCGCTGGAGTTCCGGCCCGAGGTCAGAGGATCGGAGCTGTTCGGTTCGACCCAGCTCACCGAGACCCGCACAACCGACGAGTCGAAGGCTCTGAACTCCAGGCGGGGGCCGATGATCATCGTGTCGGCATCCGGCATGGCGACCGGCGGTCGTGTCATCCACCATCTCGCTCACCGGGTCGGCGACAGCCGCAACGCCGTACTCCTCGTCGGTTTCCAGGCACCTGGTACTCGTGGCGATGCGTTACGCCACGGCGCCCGGCACATCAAGATGTTCGGTCATCACTACCCGGTTCGGGCTCGAGTGGTTTCGATCGAGCTGTCGGCCCACGCCGACAGGAGCGACCTCCTCCATTGGCTCGCTACGGCATCGCCACCACCCGACATCGTCTATGTCAACCACGGGGAAGACGAGGCGTCGTCGGCGCTCGTCGAGGCCATCGAGGACCGTTTGGGGCTTGATGCGGTGATCGCCCGGCCCGGTGAACGAGTGCGGTTCGACCGGCCGGTGGCGGCGGATCGCGAAGGCTCTGCACCGTCTGTTCGTGATAGCAGGTGGCAGGCATCGTCCGGCATGTGATAAAGGGAGGGTTACTGAGCGCTGGGTGGACCGCCGACCAGTACACGCGGGACCGCTACGGGTCCTCGATCCTGGGGTTCCCATCGGGTTTCGTGAACACCGAAGCGATTGCCACCGCCCCGAGGAGGACAACGGCTGCGCCCAGGAAGGTTTCAGCCAGTGCCGACGTGGAGATCTCGATGGTGGCGTCGGCGACGGCGTCGGCGTATCCCGGGTCGGTGATCGGGGGAAGCTCCACATCGGCCCGCATGGCGTCGTAGCGACGGAGACCCCACGTGGTGAGGGCCGCGAGTCCGACACTGAACCCGATCAGTCGGGCGACGATGACCAAACCGGCCGCCAAGCCTCGTTCGTCGTCGCCGGCGGCATCGATCACGGTTGCGCTCGTCGGGGCCAGGACGAACCCGATCCCGGCCCCCACCAGGCCGAGCTGGACGGCCATGGTGAGCGCCCCGGTTTCGGGCGCCCAGACGAGCCCCATCAGGGCCAGCCCGCCGGTGGCGACGACCAGCCCGGTGATAACAGGACCACGGTTTCCGGACCGGCCGCTAACGATGCCGCCGACGTAGGACGTGACAGCCATCGCCGTTGTGAGAGCGGTCAAGAGCCAACCGGAACGCACCGCGCTTCGTGCGATACCGCCCTCGACGATGTTGACGAACAACGGAACATTGATGAGCGCGGTGACCAGGCCCACGCTCAAAAGGCAGTTGATGGTCAGGGCGGCCGCCACCGACCGTTGCCGGACCAGCGTCGTGTTCAGCAGCGGCTGGTCGACGCGGCGCTCGTTCCAGGCGAACAAGAGCAAGGTCGCAGTGGCCACCACGTAGAGCGCCGGCCCGCCGACCGGCGGACCGGGGGAGTCGGTGAGCTCCTCGAGGCCGGTCACGGTCTGGATCCTGGCCTGGCTCAGGAGGGCAACATTGACGGCGACCAACCCGAGCGTCAGCAGCACAACGCCGAACCAGTCAACGTGCCGCTCCAGTGGACGGTTCACCGTGTCCCCGGGACCCAGCGCCCACCAGCCGGCACCGATCCCCACGATCGCCAGGGGGATGTTGAGATGGAACTGCCAGTGCCAGGTCAGGTAACGAACCAGAAGTGCTCCATAGAGCGGACCCCAAACCCAACCGATCGTCTCGACCGCCCCGAGCAGACCCAACGCCCGGTTTCGTCGGGGGCCGACATGAAGGTCCCCGGCCACGGCGAAGGCAACCGGTACCAGGGCTCCGCCACCGATCGCCGTCAAGGCCCTCCCCGCCAGCAGGGTCGACAGGGTGTCAGCCCGAGGCACGACCAGCGACCCGATACCGAAGACCGTCAGTGCGGTCACGAACACGGCTCGGCGTCCGACGATGTCGCTGAGCCGGCCCGCCACCGGCATCACGGCGATGTAGGCGATGAGATACACGTTGACGATCCACGCCGCATCACCCAGATCGTCGGGTATCACGAGCTTGAAGTCGTCGATCATCGGCCGCAGCATCGTGGACACGACCATGAGATCGTCGGCGGCCACGAACACACCGAAGGCCACAACGGCCAGGATCGCCCGCGGAGTCGGTTGCCGGTTCATGACTCAGCCTCCGGCGTTCAGCTCCGGCGGGTCGATCGTCACGTCCTCGTCGTAATCGCTCAAGGTCATCCGCCAGTCGCTGACGGCGCCGTCCACATCAACGTCGAACGACACCTCGACGATCCGATCGCTAGTGGCGTCGATCCGGAGATCGACCTCACTCTCCTCGTTGACCAGGCCGCTCGTCAGCACCGCAACCCGCTCGGCGCTGACCAAGGTTCTCACAAGGTGGACGTTCCCTCGATCGGAATCCGCCTCGTCGGAGGATTCGCCGGTGGATTGATCGGCGAGATCGTCGACGAGTTCAGCGGTGGCCGTCGCTTCGCGCAGCAGAGCCGGAATCCCGGTGTCGGCATTGAAGAGTTGAGCCGGGTCGAAGGTGAAGTTCTCCGGTGCTTCCCCCCACTCACCGGTCAACGGATTGGTCAACCAGAGTCGACCGTCGATGGCGATGGCGCCGACCTCGGTCACGAAGCCGAGAGCTTGCACCGTGAGGATCGCCTCCGAGGACCCGGGGGCGGCGAATCTGCCATCGGCGGCCTGGAAGGCGAACTGTTCGGCGTCGTCGATGAAGACCGTGGCCCCGGTCTGTTCGATGGTGAATGACGCCGACTCGACCGTGGACATGGCCGTCGCCGCGTCGGTCACAACCTGTTTGGCCGTCAGCTCCTCGACCCGCTCCCCGTCGGAGTCCGAAGAGGAGTTGCAGCCCGCCAGAGCGAAGGTCACCGCGAAGGCAAGCATCATCGTTGCGGACGAGGGGGAGCGCCATGCCATTTCAGGATCCTACTCGCGCGGAAATGACCGACACCCTCCGGCGCGATCATCGACCGCGTGGTGCGCGACAGTGGAAGGTATGACGACGCAAACGAAATTTCGCCTCACCGGACCGACGATCGATGCGGCCGATCCGTTGCGGTTGGCCCGGTTCTACGAGCGATTGCTCGGCTGGTCGATCGTTGAACAGGAGGGTGGGGGTCTCCGAGGGAAGGACGCCTGGGCGAAACTACGTTCTCCCGACGGGTTCCTCAAGATCGAAATCCAGTACGAACCTCACTACGTCGAGCCCGGGTGGCCCTCAGAACCGCGGAGTCAGCTCATGATGATGCACCTCGACATCGGCACGTCCGATCTCGACGCCGGCGTGGCATGGGCCGAGGAGTGCGGAGCCGTTCAGGCCGCTCACCAGCCTCAGGACGACGTACGGGTCATGATGGACCCCGAGGGTCACCCTTTTTGTCTGTTCCTGGATCCGAGAGCCTGATCAACCCACGAGGTTGTCGAAGAACTCCACGCCCTCTCCGATGGTGCCGAACTTCGGCACCACGTTCGAGCCCAGGGCCACGGCCCGCTCCCTGTCCTCCAGCCGGTCGGTGTTCGACATGAACACCACGGTCGGTGTCGTCTCGAACGCCGGATCGGAGCGCAGCGAGCGAAGAATCTCGAAGCCGTCCATCTCCGGCATGTTGATGTCGAGGAGAACGACGGCAGGGGCGGGCTCGATGCCCGACGCAACCAGCCGCATGTGATCGAGAAAGTCGGATCCGGTCTGGAACGGTCGGATCTCGAAGGCGCCGGCGAGCTCGGACCGCAGGAAACAGCGGGTCAGGATCTCGACGTCGTCGGCACTGTCGTCGACCACAGCGATGGACCGGGGCGACCCACCGTCGCTCACGATGATTCCCCCAGAGTGAAGGCGAGCGTGAACGTGCCTGGTTCGGGTTCGACCTCGATGCTGCCCCGGTGATGATCCACCACTCGTTTGCAGATGCTCAGACCCAGCCCCGATCCTCCGTTGTCCCCGGCGGCGGTGAACGGCCTGAACACGTCGTCGGTCACGATCGCCGGGTCACCGTCCCACGAGTTCGAGAAGACGAACCATCGGACACCGTCTCTCGAATCGTCGTCGAACGAGATGATCAGCGGTCGAGAACCGTGGTGGATGGCGTTCTGCACCAGATTCCGAGCCATGATCTCGACCAGACTCGGGTAGCAGGTGACCGGATCCGACACCTTCACATTCCAGCTGACGTCGCCGTTCTCGGCGTCCGCCGCTTCGGCGAGGAGTTCCTCGAACAGAGCTCCGAGATCGATCGGCTCCGACTGCACCGCTGCTCCCCCGAACCCGGTTAGCGCACGAAACCCGGTGATCATCGCCAGCATGGCGTCGCTCTGGTCGCGAATCCGCTCGAGGTCCCGCTTCACCTCCGTCGGGATCACCTCCCCGTGGTCCTCCAGTGCGAAGTTGATGAGCATCCGCTGGCGGCGGGCCGGCTCCCGCAGATCGTGTGCGGCGATGTGGGCGAACTGTTCGAGGTCCTCGTTCGCCCGCTCCAGCAGCTGCATCGTCTCCATCTGTTTGTTGATGTCCTGGATGGAACCGACCATGCGGGTGGCCTTTCCCGACTCGTCCCGGGCCGCCAGTCCGGTGCCCCGGAACCAGCGGTATTCCCCCGACTTGGTACGAAGCCGGTACTCGACGTCGAACGGCTCGCCGTGCTCGAAGTGGCGGGCAACGGCCTCGAACGTTCGCTCCCGGTCCTCGGGGTGCAGATGCCGTTCGAACTCCGACAGCGATGCCTCGATCTCTCCGTTCTCGTAGCCCAGCAGCTCGTAGAATCGGGGGCTCCAGTACTCCTTACCGCCGTTCACGTCGATCCAGTCCCAGATCCCGACACTCGCTCCGGCGAGCGCCAGGTCGAAACGGTCGTTGGCATCGTCGAGACGCCTGACCAATTCGTCGGATTGTTCGAGCTGCAGGCGGAGCCGCTCGTCGGCCTCGGCGAGAGCCGCTTCGGCTCGTTTCAATCTGGTGAGATCGGTATGGACGCCGAGCATCCGTATCGGCGTGCCGTGCTCGTCGCGAACCGCCAGACCGCGACATCGGACCCAGACCGTGGAGCCGTCGGCGTGCCGGTACCGAACGACCTGGTCGCAGACGTGTGAGGGATCGGCGCGGTGCTTCTCGAAGTTCGCCAGCGCGATGTCGCAATCCTCGGGGAAGATGATGTCCTGCCACTCCGCGGGGTCGTGACGCTTCGTCGCCGGGTCGACGCCGAACAGCTCCCAGAACTCCGGGCTCATCCACTCCTCGTCGGGCCGCTCCAGATCCCAGTACCAGATCCCGTCGATGGTGCCGCGAGCGAGCAGCGCGAACAGGCCCGAGTCGCCTCCCAGGAGTTCCTCGAGCTCGATTTCCAGTCGATGTTTTTCGATGGCCACTGTCGACTCGCCTGCTGTTGCCTGCACCGCCTTCCTCATCGACGCGAATCGGCGGTGGGCTGAGCAAATTCGCCGAAGACGCCCCTCGACAAAGGGCGAATCCGCAATCAGGCTCCGGCGGGAGGTACCGTAACCCCGACCGATTCGGCCGCTTCCACGATCGAGATCCAGGTGGCGTCCGGGAGTTCGATTCCACCGCGCTCCCGTTCCGCCCGCCGGCGTCGCTCCGGCTCCCCCGGGAGCAACACCTCCCCACCGGGTGACGTGGGTCGGGCGCTGACGAACCAGTCGATGTAGGCCATGGCGTCGACCATCGCCGTATCGTGCGGTGCGACCTGCTCAACGTCGAGATAGATCGACAGCATCCCGTTGCCGTGCTCCTTCGGAGGGGGTCCTGCGGTGTCGGAGCCGATGAGGGCGCCGGCGAGCAGCTCGCACATCAACGCCAGACCCGAACCCTTGTGGTCGGCCATGGCCCGCAACGCGCCCTGGCCGTCGTGCGGAGTCGGAGCGCGACCGGGTCGTCGCGGCCCGTACAGAACCGTGGGGTCACCGGTCAACGTGCCGTCGGGCCTCATCAGCGCATCGGTGGGGATCGGCTTGCCGCCGTTCAGGGCGACCAATGCCTTTCCCTCCGCCACCACCGACGTTGCGAAGTCGAGGATCAGCGGCGGCCGGTTTCCCATCGGCATCCCGATACTGACCGGGTTGGTGCCCATGCGTCGCTCGACGGCCCCGAACGGTGCGACGAGCGTGCTGGAGGCCACATTGACGAAATGAAGGGACACCTTGTTGGCGGCCGCCGCCATCTCCGCGAACCGCCCGATCCGGCCGAGATGCCCTGATCGACGGAGCCCGATCACCGAAACCCCGTGAGCGGTCGCCTTCTCGATGCCGAGATGACAGGCCAGCGGCCCGATCGTCTGACCGAAGCCGTGGTTTCCGTCCACCACCGCGAACGCGCCGCCATCGATGACGGTCTCCAGCGACCC
>JAOTVU010000140.1 GCA_029863385.1 Acidimicrobiia bacterium | reverse complement strand
CGTGTGCATGAGGCGGCCTCCCTTGTCCGCGGTATGTGGACCGAAGCCAAGACCCTCGGCAGCGACGTCGACATCGGGGCCGCCCGGGTACTCACGATCCGCCACTATCTCTGGACCGGTGAGCTCGGTGAGGCCGAGCAGCGGCTCAGCAACCGCGTCAACCTCGATGGTCCGGCGCCGGTCGATCTGGCCGCCATTCAAGTCGAGCAGCGCACCGAGCTCGGTCGTCTTCTGGCCCAATCAGCCCATCTCGACGCCACCGGTCGGGAACTGATCCATTCGAACATGGAACCGGCGACGAAGGCGGCGCTGCTGTGCCAGGTCGGTGACCTGGACAGGGCCGAGGAGTTTCTCGATCAGGCCGTGGAGCGAATCACGATCGGCCGATCCCGATCGGTCGACGAAGCGGCGGTGGCCCGGGTGGCGACGGCCGCCTCGGTGCTGCAACGTCCGACGGTGGCAGCGGCGGTTCTTCCGGTGCTCGAGGATCTCGGCGACGAGATGTTGGTCACCAACAACAACTCGATCCTGCTCGGACCGGCCGGCTACTACCTCGGTCTGGCGGCATCGACGGTCGGCAACCGCACCCTGGCCAACGAGGCGTTCGATCGAGCAGTGGCCGGTGCGCTGTCCAGTGGAGGGAAGCCACTCGCCGTTCAGGCGTTGGTGGCGCAGGCCAAACAGGCTGCCGACTACACCGATCGTGACGAGGTGGAAAGTCTGCTGCGCCAGGCCAAGGAACTGGCCGTCGGCCTGGATCTCGGATGGCTCGACCACCAGGTGATCTGACACGTTCCGAAATCGATGCCCGCAATTCGATTGGGCGAAACTGCTTACAAACCATCCAATCGGCTTCCAATGTTTCTGCAAGCTCGGTGATGCATAGTACTCAACAGCGCATCGGTCCTTTCCGCCTGCTGGACCGACGAGGGCAACTCGAGATCCGCCGCACATTCGTCTGCCCGCCGCGCGAAAGCCGGACCCGGTTGCCCACCATTAACGGTGAGTCGCCGGGTCCGGCTCTTTTTGAGCCTTCCGGACCCCTCCGGCACGGCCGGCACGGGGGCTTTTCCCCACTCAGTTTGGTCCTGAACAGGCCGACGTAAAGGAGGAACCACCGCCCGGCCCTGAGACCCTCCAGATGCCAGATCCGACTTCCCAGCCTCCTCCACGTCCACTCAAGATGCGAAATCTTCGGGCTGGACGGACGGCAGCGCCGGCCAGGGTGGCCGAGCCCGAGGTTCCGCCGGTCACCAGCGGCGTGGTCGACACGATCGAGGAGTGGCATCGCTCACTGGATCACGCAATCGAGGACCGGAAAGCGTCGGGGGCAAACGTCGCCGTCTTCACCATCGTGCTTCGCCGGCTCGACCTCACCCGTCGATCCGAGACGACACCCCGTCCGAACGAGACCGACATGGCCGCACTGGCCTCGTCCGTCGCCACGTCGGTCGATCCGCGCCTGGTCGTCCACATCACCGCTCCGGACGAGCTCATCGGATTCATCGCCGACAGCGGGCGGGTGGAAGCCGAACGGGTGATGGGCCGCCTCCTGGCCGGCCTTTCCGGCATTCTGTCGAATGGCCCCGAGACGCTCGCCGTCGCCCCCCAGCTCGGAGCGGCCTTCATCGGCAGCAGCATCACCACCGGAGAGCTCGCCCTCGAGGCCGCCAACGTCACACTGACCCAGACGACCAGAGCCGCCCCCTTTCTCATCTACAACGACTACGTGCACCAGCGCATTGTGCGCGAACTCCAGACCCGCGATGCCCTGCCCGCCGCCGTGGCGGCCAATGAGATCTCGCTGGCCTTCGAACCTCGCGGCACCACCGACGGCGACCGTCTGGTCGGTGTCGAAGCGTTCGCCCGGTGGGAGCACACTAAGTTGGGCAACATACCGACACCGGAGTTTCTCCGAATCGCCGATGAACTGGATCTCATGGTCGAGATGGGACGGCGGCTCCGCGACCGCGCCGCGGGCGCCGCCGTTGCCTGGTTCCGGGACGGGTGGATGGCCGAGGCGACGCTGTGGCTGAACGTGTCCTACAGCGAATTCTGTCATCGGGGTTTCGCGGCCTCGATGGGCGAACTCCGGAATCGATATCCCGACGTAAAGTTGGGCATCGAGATCGACGACAGCCCCCTGCTCGACGAAGCAGTGGTGACATCGATGTTGGAGCCCATCCGGAAGTTGGACATCGAGATCGCGCTCGACAACATCGGCCTGTCCACGATTTCACTCGGCCGCCTGCAGCGCCTGCCGCTCAGCTCGATCAACCTCAGCGGAGCGATCGTTCACTCCCTGGTGAGCGACACCGTCTACCAGCACCTCGCCACCACGGTGTGCGAGATCGCCCACAGCCGGGGGATCGTCGTCACGGCCTGCCAGGCGGAAACCCGGGAACAACTGGCCGCCGCACGGTCGCTCGGCATCGACCACATCCAAGGCCATGTGCTGGCCGCACCGGTGGCGGCCACCGAGGTTGGCGAACTGCTCTCGGCGGGCCTCACGCCCGCCGACCGTCGAGGTCGCCGGTAGAGGTTCTGGTCGGTAGTCGGGTCGGCCGTCCGACGGGTCGCCTTCAGTCGCCGGCCAGGTCTTCGGCTTCGATCAAGTCGCCAGCGGCGGCGAGCGCTGCGCCGAGGTTGACGGCCCGCTCGTAGACCGCGGTGAAGTAGTGCTCGGAGGCGTTCTGCTGACCGGAGAGAGGCGGACGGCCGAGCGACTTCACAACGGCAACGGGGTTGGTGGTTATGTTGACCCTCACGTCGGCGACCGACGGAAGCGCCTCCGGATCACCCCAGAACTTCTTCGGGTCGACCCGGCTCTTGGCCTTGGTCTTGCGGCGCCGGCTCTGGGTCCGGGATTTGTTCTTCGTACTGCGATTCGATCGTGCCATGATTCGTTCCTACCGGGGGGCTCAGCTCACCGTCGCCACGGCTTGCTCGCCGCCGACGCTGGTCTCGTCATCGCCGACCAGCTGGCGGTCGCCGGCGTCGTCGATCACCGACTCGTCGGACCACGATGACGAACCGACGTCGGGCTCCGAGAACTCGTCGACTTCGGCGGCCAGGAGAAGATCGGGGTTGAGGCCGAGCGCAACCTGGAGCTGTTCGGCGTCGAGATCGCCGACCGAGCTGGACTTCGGGAGCACCATCTCGGCAATGCGCCGCTTGCCGGCCACGACCTCCTCGACCCGTTCGTCGACGGTGCCGGGACAGACCAGCCGGTGACAGATCACCGTGTTCTTCTGCCCGATGCGCCACACGCGGTCGCGGGCCTGATCCTCCACCGCCGGATTCCACCAACGGTCGTAGAGAACAACGTGGCTCGCTGCGGTCAGGTTCAGACCGGTCCCCCCGGCCTTGAGTGAGAGCACCATCGCTCCGGCGTCGGTCTTGGCCTGGAACTCCTCGACCATCCGGTCGCGGGCCCCACGGCTCAAGCCCCCGTGATAGCAGTTGATCTTCTTGCCGGTGCGGGCGGCCATGTACTCGGCCAGACGCTCACCCCAGGTGGCGAAGTGGGTGAAGATGAGGACCCGCTCGTCGGCGGCGAACACATTGTCGACGATCTCGTTGAGGCGGGCCAGTTTGCCCGAACGACCGTCGAGTGGTTCGTCGTCGTGCTGGTAGGCGGCCGGGTGGTTGCAGATCTGTTTGAGTGCGGTGATGGCGGCCAGGACGGCGCCCTTGCGCTGTGGACCCTCCTCCGATGACGCCTCGACCACGAGCGTGTCGAGAACCGCCTGGTAGAGGCCGATCTGCTCGGGGGTCATGGCGCAGTGGTCGAGTTCGTCGATCCGATCGGGCAGCTCCGCCGCGATCAACGGCTCGGCCTTGGTTCGACGGAACACGAGGATGCCGTTGAGCGCTCGCAGTGCCCGCTCGGCGGTGTCCTTGACATCGCCGGTGCTCGAAAGCTGGGCGATGAAGGCGGAACGCCCGCCGACGAGGCCGGGGTTCGTGAAGTCCATGATGGCCCAGAGATCACCGAGGCCGTTTTCGATCGGCGTTCCGGTGAGCGCAACGCGGGTTCGGGCCGACAGCCGCCGCAGTTGCTGGGCGGTCTCCGAGGCCGGGTTCTTGATGGCCTGCGCTTCGTCGAGCACGACCTTGTCCCACTCGATCTCCTCCAGCTCGGCGATGTCACGCACGGCCGTGCCGTAGGTGGTGATGACGAGATCGACGGCTTCGACGGCCTTGGCCACCTGCCTGCCTTCGGCCCGGCTGGGGCCATGATGGACGAGAACCTCGAGATCGGGCACGAAACGGGCGGCCTCGGCAGCCCAGTTGCCGACGACGGCAGGCGGGGCGATGACCAGCGCCGGACCGGGTCGTTCGGAAACCTCGATGTGTGCCAGCACCGTCGGGGTCTTGCCGAGGCCCATGTCGAGTGCCAGACAGCCGCCGAGACCGGCGTTGTCGAGGAACTCGAGCCAGGTTCTTGCCTCGGCCTGATAGCTGCGCAGCTCTCCCGAGAAGCCCTCGAGCGTGGTGGGCGGATTCTGCGGAAGGCTCGCCGCGCTCTGCAACAAGTCGGCCGCCCATCCTTCTCCGGCCAACGAAACCCCGCCGGGGAACGGTGTGCCCTCGAGCCCCAGAGCGTGGCGCAGCATGTCGGCGCCGGAGAGTCGTGTCTGGTCGGCGCGTTCCGCCAGCGCGGCTGCGGCCTCGGCCAGATCGGCCTGATCGAGTTCTACCCATTGGCCCCTGGACTTGATCAGCGGCCGGGCCTCGGCCGCCAATGCGCTGATCTCCGCCGCCGTGAGCTCGATGTCGTCGAACACCACCGACCAGCGGACGTTGGCCAACTGCTGTGCGCCAACGACCGTGTCCTGGGCCTCTTCCGACGTCAACCGGAGCGCAGGCGAAGGCTTCTTGCGGGACAAAGCGGGGGCTCGGACCTCGTAGCCGGCGGCCATCAGGACACGGCCCTCGACGGTCATCAACTGCCAGGCCTCGTCCTGGCTGAGAACAACCTCGCCTCGGCGACGGGCGCCGGGCCTCAGCAGCTCCGGATACAGCCGTTCGAGGCGGATCAGCTCCTGTTCGACCTCCTTGCGCCGGCTGTTCGACGAGTTGACCATGACCTGCTCGACGGGTAGCAGCCGGCCCTCGGTGTTGGGAGCGAGAACCGCGAGATACCAGGCGTTCGATTCGTCCGGTGGGTCGAGTTGGATGACGAGCTGGAACTTCTGGTTGCCGCTGACGGGTTTCGACCACTGGTCGATCCGGCGGGCCAACTCGGAGCCGAGGCGGCTGGGCGCCAGGAACGGCGTGCCGTCGAGGAGACCGAGGAATGCCTCGGCCACATCGCCCTTCGTCGTGGGATCGGGTGGCGGGGCGGGCACATCGAGTCGGCTGGCCGCCTCGTGACAGATCGCGGTGATCAGGTCGGACAGAACGGCGACGGTCATCGCCGAGGCATCGGGCCGGCTCTCGATGACGCCGACCGAACCGGGCAGACTGTCGCTCAACGCCTGATGTTCCACTTGGTCGACCAACGCCGGACCCCAACGAACCTCGAACGGCGAGCTGGTCTCGGTCCCCTTCGGCGTGTCGGCCGAGCGGCGGGCCTTCTTGACCTGCGGGACCATCCGCCCCTGGGCCACCAGACGAATGGCCAGCGTGGTGACGAGCCCGATCCACACGGCGCTGGGACCGAGAATCGACGGCTCACCGTCGCCCTGCTCGCGGTCGGCGGCCGAGGCCAGAGAGGCCAGCCAGCCGAGGCACGAACCGATGGGAGCCCACACCGCGGGCGCCCGACCCTGGTTGGGAACCCTGATGGAATTGTAGGTCTCCCACCCGATCGACTCGGCTCCAGCCGCAGACAGCATCGCCAGGAGCTCGTCGGTTTCGGCCGCTTCGGCGTTGTTGCCTGCGGCCCACGCGACGACGCGCCCCGGGGTCCAGGCCAGCTGGACCTGTGTGGACCCCACGGCTGCGGTGGGCTCCGGATCGGCCGCAGGCTCCGATTGCTCGACCTCGGGCGTTTCAGCCGGGCCGACGAGTTGCGTCAACACCTCGTCGATGCGCTGCCACTCTCGTTCGAAATCAGCGACAACCAGCGCACGCTCGTGACCTTTGAGCTCGCGATTGGCCCGATCGATCGCCATCGAGGCGTCGTCGAGCAGGCGAAGTAGCGCCGCAGCCCACGGTTGCTGATGCGTGTTCAGCAGAACCATGTCGTCGGCGGTTGCCACACCGTCGAGGTGGGCCTGCACAACATCAAAAAACTCGCTCGACGAAACCGGGAGTGGTCCCGCAGTCATAGTGGTCGTCGTCATCTCCAACAAATCTTGTAGCGTGGCTGGGAGCGCACGGACTCTACGAGCCAGGGCTGCGCTCACGCCACCGCTTGCGTCGCCCTCACGGATGACCCATCCAACCAACCGGGCGATCATCTTCGCGGGCAACGTCATGGCCTGCAGCCGACGGGCACCGTAATTCATCACCCGTCTTCCCAGCTTAGCGCCCATTCACACCGTTCGCCACGATTGTCGGCGGGCTTACGTCGTGATTTTCCCTCTTCCCTTCGGCAGTTCGACCGCGATCGTTAGCGGACTCGCCTCGACTGAATTCAACGGTTCGGCAGGAGCCGAGGCGCCGACCTCAGGCGCTGTTTCCGAGATCGACGTGATATGCCTCGTAGAGGAGATCCGCGCCTCGCTGGCGGTGCCTCGTGATCTGGCCCATCACCTCGACGGCCTGGTTGCGAACCGCGATGGCGGCGTCCTCAATCTGTTCCGGCGTCAGGTCGTCGTGCTCCGACGACAGCTCGGCCACGGCAAGAGCCAGAGTGTGTGCCGCCTTCTCGAGATGTTCATGATCGACCTTGAGCTGCTTCACCTGGCGGTCGAGGCGAGGCGCCATGGCGACGATCTCGTCGAGGATGTTGCCGGGTCCCTCGGTTTGGGCAATGTGTTCGGAGATCCGGGCCACTGCGTGGTCGACCGCCATGGCCACCCTCAACCTCCAGCGTTCGTGATCGCCTATCGGCCCCGCCAGGGCGTCCTCCAAGCCGACAGCCGCCTGAAATAGAGCTTCGCGGCGGCTTCGGATCGATGCCACCTTGGTGGATTCCGACATGTGTATGGCACCCCCTCTGGGACTGGTGGAAACCGGGTGCCCGCGCTTTGTAGGGTAGCACACGCGGGCGTTCGCCGTCAGATCCTCCGTGTGGCCAGGCCACACATTCAGCGTCTACGTTCGGCCCATGCACAACTTCACCGGCCGGATCGCGGTCATCACGGGAGCCGGGTCGGGTATCGGCCGCGGACTCGCACTGGCGCTCGCGGCCGAGGACTGCGATCTGGCGCTAATCGACATCAACCCGGCGGCGATCGACGAGACCGCCCGACAGTGCGCCGAGGTGTCCGACATCGCCGTGTCGACTCACGAGTGCGACGTCGCCGACGCCGCGGCGGTCGAGCGCACGGCGGACGCCGTTCGGGGCGCCCACGGCGTCGAGCACGTCAACGTGTTGGTCAACAACGCAGGGATCGGCTCCGTCGAAGGTTTCGTTCATGGAGATCGCGCCGCCTGGGAACTCACCTTCGACGTTTGTTGGGGTGGGGTGTACCACTGTTGTCGGTCCTTCGTTCCGCTCATCGTCGCAGCCGACGAGGGTTTGATCGTGAACGTCTCCAGCGTCAACGGCATGTGGGCATCGCTTGGCCCGAACAGGACCCACACCTCCTACTCGGCGGCCAAGTTCGCCGTTCGTGGATTCACCGAGGCGCTTCTCACCGAGATGCGTCTGGTCGCACCGCACGTCAAGGTGGCCGTGGTCATGCCCGGTCACATAGGCACGAACATCCTGTCGAATTCACAGGCCCAAATGGGTCGCCGGCCAACGGCGAACCTGGCCGAAACGGAAGCGGCGTTTCAAGCGTCCGCCCCGACGACACCGGCCGAGGCCGCCCGGGTCATTCTCGACGGTGTCCGTGCTGGACGGTGGCGTATTCTGGTTGGCGCCGACGCCGAGCTGCTCGACGGGTCCTTGCGGGCCGACCCCGAAGGCGCCTACGAACCGTCGTTCGTCGAACAGCTTCACGAGCAGGGCGCGTTCGTCGGGTTGATCGATCCCGTATAGATCGGTTCGCAACCTCCTAACCCAGGCCCCATTCCTTGGCCAGCAGCTCGAAGCTGCGCAGCCGGTCGGATAGCCCGTGGGTCGACGTGAACACCATGATCTCCGACGCCGCCGTCCGCTCCACGAGGTCCACCAGACCGGAGCAAACCTCGTCGGCGGTTCCGACGAGGGCTGCGGTGTCCATGTCGCGGGCTCGAGGATACGACGGATGGGCCAGGGCGTCCTCCGGCTTCAACAACGGCAGCAGACGACCGGTACGCAACCCGAGCCGGCGCAGCCGGTTAGGGGCCGACAGTCGTTCGGCCTCGTCGTCGGTGTCCGCGATCAGCACCGATGCGGTCACGATGAGCCTCGGTTCGGCCAGGGCGGGCGAAGGCTCGAAGTGGTCGTGGTAGATCCCCGCCGCCTCGATCGTGCCGCCCATGTCGAAGTGGTGGGCGAAGGCGAAGGGCAGACCGAGCATGCCGGCGAGCTGGGCGCTGAATCCGCTCGAGCCAAGTAGGAAGACGTCGGGGTGACTCGTCGCCTCCGGCGTGGCCCGGAAGTGATCCCACAGACCCCGGTCGCGTCGCCGGTCGCCGAGCAGACCCATCAGGTCGATGAGGTTCTGGGGAAACTCCTCGTCGTCACGGTTGCCCGGCCCACGGCGCAACACGACAGCGGTTGCTCGATCCGTACCCGGCGCTCGACCGATCCCGAGGTCGATTCGACCGGGATGGAGCGCCTCGAGCAAAGCGAACTGTTCGGCCACCACCAACGGAGCGTGGTTGGGCAGCATCACACCTCCGGAGCCGACCCGTATCGTCGACGTAACCGAGGCCAGATGGGCGATGAGAACCGACGGGCTGGTGCTGGCGACGGTGTCCATGTTGTGGTGCTCGGCCACCCAAATGCGCCGGTATCCCAATGCCTCGGCCGCTCGGGCGACCGCAACGGTATCGGCCAACGCCTCGGCGGTGGTCTGACCGTCGGCCACCAGAGCCAGGTCGAGGACCGACAGGGGGACGCTCAGTTCACTCATCACCTTCAACGGTAGTGAGCGGGCGCTGCGGAACGTCGCCCACGCCGTGGCGAAACCGCTTTACTTGAGAGATGGTCACATCCTCGACACCAGCGGCGGCGCTCCCCTCCCCCGACGCAAACGCCGATCGACCCGTGCCCCCGGTCGACGAACGGCCCGCCTGGGTGGTTCCGTGTCCCGACCTCGACGCCGGCGCCCGACTGTTCGAAGCGGCCGGCTTCTCACTTCTTGCCATCGGCCCTGCCGACGACCCCCGGTGGGCCGTGATGGGCAGCGGTGAGGGACGATACACCACCATGCTTCGGCTCGATGCCAGCGCACACCGCGCCGGTCACCGGCATCCCTTTCTCGAGGTCGACGAGAACGACCCGCTCCTGCGATCCGCCGAGGATGACCCGATGTCGGAGTTCGTGGCCGCCGGCAGCGGGCCCATCGGGCTGGCAGACACTGCGACGACCGACCCGCCGACACCAACCGAACTCGGTTCCGGCGCAGCCGCCGACTGGGTCGTCGGTCGTGCCGGGATGCGGTATCGCGACCTGTTGCCGGGTCGATGGGGCGGACAGTTCATTGCCTCCCACATCCACATTCCCGAGGGCGGTCCTGTCCCCGACTATGTGCACTACCACCACGTCGACTTCCAGTTGATCTTCTGCCATCGGGGCTGGGTTCGCGTTGTCTATCAGGATCAGGGCGATCCGTTCGTCCTCAACCCCGGCGACGCGATCCTCCAGGCACCGGGTCTCCGCCACCGTGTCCTGGAGGCGTCGGACGACCTTCACGTGATCGAGGTGTCGAGCCCGGCCGAACATGCCACCTTCGTCGAACACGGGCTCGATCTTCCCAACGGTTTCGATCCCGGACGGTGGTACGGCGGCCAACGCTATGTTCACCATCGGGCGGCGGATGTGCCGTGGGCAACGGTCGGCACCGGGATTCGGCGCCGGTCGTTCGACCTCGAATCAGCAACGGGGGGGCGCTACGCCGCCTCCGTCATCGAACTCGAAGCGGGCGAAGCCGCCCGTGTCGAGCTGCCGGTTGCCCGATCGGTCGATTTCGAGCTCGTCGCCATCCTCGACGGTGCGCTGGCCGTGACCGACCCGACCAGTGGTCGACAGGCCACCTTCGAGGCCGGGGCGGCGCTCGGCATCGACGATCACGTCACCCGGACGGCTCGGCCCGAGCAGGCCACCCGCCTCCTGACCGTTAGCCGTCACCGCACCTGACAGCCGGTCACAGCCACCCGATCGTCCTATCGGAACATCGTCATCCATCCCAGACCGTCGTCGGTTGTCGTAGTCGGGTGGTATTCGGCACCGAAGTAGCCGTTGTAGCCGGCCGCAACCAGCTGGGGCAGCAACTCGACGTAGTCGATGAGACCGTGGTCTGGTTCGGTCCGATCGGGAAACGAGCTGAACTGGATGTGACCGAGTCGTTCACCGAGATACCGGACGACGGCGAGGGGCTCCTGGTCGGCCGAAGCGGCGTGGTAGCAGTCGAGCAGCACCTTGACGTTGGGCTCACCGATCCGGTCGATCAAATCCGCGGCCTGAGCGAAATCATTCAGGAAATAGCCCGGTTTGGCGGCGGCCGACATCGGCTCGACCAGCACACCGACCCCGTACTCACGACCTCTGGAGGCGGCGTAGCGCATGTTGGCGATGAAGGTGGCGTCGGCCTGCCCGCCCTCGGCCAGTCCGGACAGCACGTGGATCCAGCGGGCGGCGACGTCGGCGGCGTACGAAAGTGCTTTGTCGATGGCGCTCTGCGCCTCCAGCTCACGGCCGGGCACGGCGGCAAGACCGAAATCTCCGGCGGCAAGATTGCCTGGAACCGTGTTCAGCGACAGCATGGGGAGGCCCGTCTCCTCCAGCGTCAGGGCCACCTCGAGTGCGTGGGTGATGTAGGGCCAATGAACCTCGACCGCATCGAAGCCGGCCGCCTTGGCGGCCCGGATCGCGTCGCACAATTCGAGTTCCTGCCACAGAAATCCCAGATTGGCGGACAGTTTCACTCCATCAGGTTGCCGTGGTCAGGACCATCCATCAACTCCACTGTCGGGTGGCCGGAGAACGGCGTGGATTTCGGGTTCCGGTCCGCTAGTTCTGAACAATGGCCACCAATGCCGACATAGCCGCGATGCTCGACGAACTGGTGACACTCACCACACTCGAGGAGGAGAGTTCGCAGTCGTTCAAGGTCAGAGCCTACGAGAAGGCCAAGTTGGCACTCGAGGCCCACGGCCGTGACGTCACCGGGCTCTCAGCGACCGAGCTGACCGCGATAAGCGGCATCGGCAAGAGCACGGCTTCCAAGATCCGTGAGTTCGTCGACACCGGTTCGGTGGCCAAACTCGACGATCTCCGCGCCAAATACCCGCCCGAATTCGTCGAGCTGTCCCGTATACCCGGTCTCGGACCGAAGAGTCTCAAGCTGATCCGCTCCGAACTTGGAGTGGAGAACCTCGAGGATCTCAAACACGCGCTCGACAATCAGCAGATCCGTGAGCTACCTCGGATGGGGGCCACGAGCGAGGCGAAGATCGCCAAGGCCATCGATCGTCTCGGACTCACGGGCAAGGATCGACGCACGCCGATCGCCGACGCCCTCCCCCTCGCCCAGCGCCTGACCGCCGACTTGCGGGCACTCGACTCGGTCACCGATGCCCGGTACTGCGGCAGCCTTCGCCGCATGTCCGAGACGATCGGCGATATCGACATCACCGTGGCCTCGACCGATCCGGCAGCGGTGATGGACGTCGTCGTCAACCACCACGAGGTGCACGAGATCGTCGTCAACGGCGAAACGAAGACGTCGTTTCTGACCAAGACCGGTCTCCAGGTCGACGTCCGGGTGGTCGAACCCTCGCAGTTCGGGGCCGCCATCCTCTACTTCACCGGCTCCAAGGCCCACAACATCGCGCTGCGGCAGCGGGCGATCGATCGAGGTTGGCTCCTCAACGAATACGGGCTGATGGACGGCGACGACGTCGTGGCCGGCAAGACCGAGAACACCATCTACGAAGCCCTCGACCTGCCGTTCATCCCGCCGCCGCTGCGGGAGGCCACCGGTGAGATCGAAGCTGGGGCCTCCGACGACGGCCTGCCCCGCCTGATCGAGCGCCAACACATCCGGGGCGACCTCCACTACCACACCGATCGCTCCGGCGACGGCCGATCGAGTCTCGAGGACATGGTGGCGATCGCCGCTGCACAGGGCTACGACTACCTCGCCATCACCGACCACGGTGAAGACCTGGCCATCAACGGTTCGAGTCGCGAGGAGATGCTGGAGCATCGGGACCGTATCCGTAACCTGCAGGAGCGCTATCCGGACATGATGATCATGTTCGGCTGCGAGCTGAACATCGGGGCCGACGGAGGTCTCGACTACGACGCCGAGTTCCGTATGCTGTTCGACTACACAGTCGCCTCCGTCCATTCCCACTTCGATCAGAGCGTCGCCGACCAGACCCGCCGGCTGATCACCGCCATCGAGGATCCGACCGTCAACTCGATCGGGCATCTCACCGGCCGGTACATCGGCC
>JAOTVU010000020.1 GCA_029863385.1 Acidimicrobiia bacterium | reverse complement strand
GCGGCTGCCCGACAAATCGGTGCCCGTCGTGGTCATGTGTGCCGGAGGAACCCGGTCGGCCTTCGCGGCCAGAACGCTCCAGGACCTCGGCTACGTCGACGTCGTCTCGATGGAAGGGGGCTTCAACCGCTGGAAGAACGAGGATCGCTCGTGGGAGATCCCGGCTGTCCTCAGCGCCGACCAACGCAACCGCTACAGCCGTCATCTCCTCCTGCCCGAGGTCGGCGACGACGGTCAGAAGCGGCTGTTGGACTCCCGCGTGCTGCTCCTCGGGGCCGGTGGCCTGGGATCACCCGCCGCGCTCTACCTGACGGCGGCCGGCGTCGGCACCCTCGGTATCGTCGACATGGACTCGGTCGACGAGTCGAATCTCCAGCGCCAGATCCTCCACAATCGGGATCGTGTCGGGCAGCGTAAGGTCGAGTCGGCCCGCAGGACCCTGGCCGCGCTCAACCCGGACGTCGAGATCGTCACCTTCGACACCCGGTTGGCGGCCGACAACGTCGAGGAGATCCTTGCCGGGTTCGACGTCGTGATCGACGGAGCGGACAACTTCGTGAGCCGCTACCTGTTGAACGACGCTTCGGTGAAACTCGGCATTCCGGTCGTTCACGGATCGATCTTCCGCTTCGAGGGTCAGGTGACGGTGTTCGATCCCCGCCGGGGTCCGACCTACCGGGACTTTCTACCGCAGCCACCGCCACCGGAGTTGGCGCCGAGCTGTTCGGAGGCCGGCGTGCTCGGGGTGCTCCCTGGCATCATCGGGTCGTTGCAGGCGTTGGAGGCGATCAAGCTGCTGCTCGACATCGGAGATCCGCTGATCGGTCGGCTGCTGGCGTTCGATGCGTTGGAGCTGACGTTCCGCGAGTACAAGCTCAACCCCGATCCGGCCAACGAGGTGACGTGGGCCAATCGTGACCGGATCGAGGTCGTGGAGCTCGACGGCGTCTGCGCTCCGAGCGTCGGCGCCTGACGGCCGACTTGTCGCGACAGCCGGGATACCAATGAGGCGCGAATAGCGATCCTCTTCGAACCAGATGGACCAATAATCACTGATTGGACTTGAACTCGTTGTGGTCGTAGGTCCATATTGGATCTCGATGACCGCGGTTGACGGTGCCAATCCCAGCAAATTGGACCCCTTCGATCTGGCCGCCCAGCTCGGGGCCTGGTCAGAGGGACGGGGCCCCCTCTATCGCCAACTGGCAGCGGCACTGGCCGACCTCCTGGCCGACGGCGCCATTCGCTCGGGAACAACGCTGCCCCCCGAACGACGTCTCGCCGATCGGCTCTCGGTTTCCCGCGGCACCGTCGTCAACGCCTACGGCCAGCTCGAACAGCAGGGCTGGATCCGCAGAGTGCAGGGTCGGGGCACCATCGTGACCGGCCCGGCCCGGGCGCAGGTCGACGGTAGCGTCGCCCCACCCGACGGGGTCGGCCATCGCCTGTTCATGCCGTCCCTGCACTCCATCGATCTGCTCGTCGCCGTGCCCGCGGCGCTGCCCGAGGCGCTCGACATCTGCGAGCAGACGTTGATACCGCGGACCCCCGACATCTGCGACAACGCCGAGCCTGCGGGCATCGATCCACTTCGGCACCGTATCGCCGAGTGGTACCGGGCTTCGGGCCTGCCGACGAACCCGGAGCAGATCGTGGTCACGTCGGGGGCCCAGCAGGCCATCGCGCTGGCCGTGGAGGCCGTGATCCAGCCGGGCGACGTCGTGCTGGTCGAATCCTTCACCTGGCCGGGGCTTCTCGACATCGTCCGAGCCAACGGCGGACGGGTCCACGCCGTACCGATGGACGATCACGGCGTCATCGTCGAGGAGTTCGCCACCATGGTGGAGCGGCTCCGTCCTCGCATGGTCGCTCTCAACCCTCACAACCACAATCCCACCGGATCCCGGCTACCGGCCTCACGGCGTGATGCCGTGGCCGACCTCTGTGCCCGCTACGGCGTGGCCGTCATCGAGGATCGTGTCGCCTCGTTGCTCAACTTCGATCACCAGGTGCCGCCACCACTGGCGGCCGGTCGGCCCGAGGCGGCGCACGTGACCATCGATTCGCTGAACAAACTCACCTGGCCCGGCCTGCGGCTCGGTTGGATTCGTACCGACACACCGACCGTGGCGAAGCTCCGGGCGGCCAAGGCCCTCAACGACCTGTACTCGTCGATACCGTCCCAGCTGATGGCGCTCCGAATCATGGAGAAACTGGACGAGCTGACCGACGCCCGTCGGACGATGATGGTCGAACGTTCGAACACGCTTGTCGAAGCCGTGGCCCGACGGCTGCCCGACTGGGAGTTCCGTCGCCCGCAGGGAGGCGTGGTGCTGTGGGTCGGGCTCCCCGGCGGACGTGCGGCCGCATTCGCCCGCATCGCCCGATCCCACGGCGTTTCGGTCGCCACCAGCGCGGAATTCGCGGCACACAGCGATCCCGACGACCACATCCGGCTTCCCTTCACCCAATCGCCCGAGGTGTTGGCCATCGCCGTTGAACGACTGGCCCGAGCCTGGGAGGCCTTCAGGGCCGAGGGATCATCGATCTTCGCCCAGCCGGCCCCTTCCATCATCTGATCGGAGCCCCCCTGGCTGGCGGTCTGAACGATCGGCCGGCGAATAGGTACAACGAACCACTGAATTCTTCCCGTGGCCGGTCGATCAGATCTCCATGAGACCAATTCGTATCGGGTGGGTAGGACGTGTTTGGAGTGCGAGGAGATCGGCTCCGAATCCGACCAGGACAAGGCGGCCGGTCAGGACGGCGGCCATCTGGCTGGCCCTGAGCCTGGTCGCCGGCACACTGGCCGCGGTCGTGGCCGTGGCCGCCACGGCCACACCGGCGGCGGCCCATGTCGGCCATCCCCGGGTGGAGATCGGCGGTGGCGGTTGGGGCCACCGCCGAGGTATGGGCCAGTACGGCGCCCTCGGCTATGCCCGGGACCACGGCTGGACGTCGCGGCAGATCCTGGATCATTTCTACGGCGGAACGACACAGGGGCCCGCGCCGACCATCGACAACCTCGACCCGGACCGGCTGCGGGTTCAGCTCGCCGGCATGAACAACCGGAACACGGCGGTCACCTTGGCCAAGGGGCGAATGGTCGTCGTCGACCCGTCGGGCAACCGGCGGCGAACCGTGTCGGAACCGGCTATGCGTCTCGTGCCGACCAGCAGCGGGTTTGAGATCCAGACCGCCGGCAGCTGCAGCGGACCATGGACGGCGTTCGCCACCGTCGACAACGTGAGCGCCGTCGGCATCCGGGTGGAACTCGATCCCGACGACCCCTCTGATGACGACGAAGTGATCGGCCGCGACTCCCTGACCCTGCTCGGCGTATGCGGGCCGTCGGGGCGGACGTGGTACGACGGCGAGATCTGGTCGCATCGCACCAACTACGGTCAACGCACCGTGAACGTCGTGACCATCGAGCAGTACCTGCGAGGCGTGGTCCCCAATGAGATGCCGGCCAGCTGGCCTGCGGCCGCCCTCGAGGCCCAGGCGGTGGCCGCCCGGTCCTACGCCCTGGCCGGCGACGGCCGCTGGGGTTCCCACGCCGACACCTGCGACAACACCTACTGCCAGGTGTACGACGGCCGGGTGACGACCCGGGGCGGAACACGTGTCGCCACCCATTCCCGAACCGACGCCGCGATCGCCACCACCGCGGGGCAGGTGCGTCTGACCTCGTCAGGACGCATCGCCCGGACCGAGTTCTCGTCGAGCACCGGTGGTCACACCACCGGACCGAGCTTCACCCCGGTCGAGGACCTGGGCGACGCCACCAGCGCCAACCCCAACGCGTCATGGTCGGTCACCGTCGGGTTGAGCCGCCTGGCGTCGCGCTACGGCCTCGGCCCCGTGCAGTCGATCGAGGTGACCGAGCGCGACGGCAACGGGCGCTTCGGCGGCGGCGCCACCAAGGTGACGATCGTGTTCCGCGACGGCACCCGGACCATGACCGGGAATGCGGTGCGAATCTACTTCGGGCTCAAGTCGGATCTGTTCGACTTCGGCGACATCGAGTTCGAACCGACCAACGAACCACCGGCCGAGGACACGTCGCCGACCGCCTCGGACTTCGAGCCGATCGTCGAGGCGATGTACCGTCGTCTCGCCGGTCGGGCGCCGACCGGGGCCGAACTCGACCGCTGGTCGGCCAAGATGGTCGACGGTGAGACCAGCGGTCGCCGGGCGCTGGCCACGGCCCTGGTCCGCAGCGAACACTTCAGCGGAAAGCTGGTCGACGACCTGTACCGCACGACCTTCGGTCGACGACCCGACGAGCGGGGACGGCAGCACTGGATCGGCCGACTCACCACCGACGGAACCCGCCAGGTCACCTACCAGGAGATCGGCGCATGGTTCTTCGGCTCGACCGAGTACTTCAGGCGGGCCGGAAACACCGACGACGCTTTCATCGACCGGCTCTACACCGACCTGCTGGGCCGCCGGGCCGACGCCGGTGGCCGCAGCTACTGGCTCGGGGTGCTCGACCGCGGTTCCGCAGCCGACGTGGTGACCTGGTTCTACCACTCAGCCGAATCCCGTCGGTCCCGGGCGGCCAACCTCCACCGGATGGTGTACGGCACGAACCCGACAGCTACTCAGCTGTCGGCCGCGGCCAAACTGCTGGCGACCGACGACGATCTCGATGTCGCCGCCAAGCTCGGCGCCGCCATCAACCCGTAGGTCACGTCTCCTCCGGACAGCCCGGGAACATCGACCCAATCCTCATCGGCGCCCCCGGATCCGAGATCGATCCGGGGGCGCCATGGCGCCGCTAGGCTTGTGGTCGGACGGCGGCACGTCTGACCTGTACTTGGCGGTACCGAAGGATCACAGCCCCATATGACAGTCGATCTCGACGCCGCCGTATTCGTCGCCGGACACAACGGGTTGGTGGGCTCGGCGATCTGCCGCCGCCTGCGGCGCGTCGGGTTCCGGCGAATCCTGACCGAGCCCCGATCCCGTCTCGACCTGCGGCAGCAGACCTCGGTTCTTCGGTGGTTCGAGCAGAACCGACCGGATTACGTCTATCTGGCCGCCGGCACCGTCGGCGGCATCGCCGCGAACTCGAACCGCCAGGCCGAGTTCCTCTACGACAACATGATGATCCACGCCAACGTGATCGAGGCCAGCCGCCGGGTCGGGGTCACCAAGCTGCTGTATCTCGGGAGCGCCTGCGTCTACCCCCGGCTGAGCGCCCAGCCGATCACCGAGTTGGAACTGCTGGCCGGACCGCTTGAGCCGACGAACGAGGGATACGCCCTGGCCAAGATCGCCGGCGTCCGGCTCTGCGATTTCTACCGGGAGCAGTACGGCTGCAACTTCATCGCCGCCATGCCCACCAACCTCTATGGTCCCAACGACAACTTCGATCTGGAGTCGAGCCACGTCCTACCGGCCCTGATGCGCAAGTTCCACGAAGCCAAGGAGGCGGGCCGGGGCCAGGTCGAGGTGTGGGGCTCGGGCTCGGCCCGACGGGAGTTCATGTACGTCGACGACCTGGCCGACAGCTGCCTGTTCCTCATGGACCGCTACGACGAGCCGGGTCATGTCAACGTCGGCACCGGCGTCGAGACCTCGATCGCCGAGCTGGCCGGGATGATCCGGTCGATCGTCCACCCCGATGCCGAAATCGTGTGGGACACGAGCCGCCCGGACGGCATGCCCCGCCGCTCCCTCGACGTGTCGGTCCTGGCCGGCCTCGGGTGGACGGCGCGGACCGATCTCGAGGTGGGCTTGGCCCGGACCTATGCCTGGTACCTCGATCAGCTCCACGGCGATGAAGCGGCGACCGCGGCGGGCCTCCGGCTCGGCGGGGAGCACCACGGGTTCGATGGCAAGAGAGCCGAACCCAGCAGAGCCGATCGGTCGCAGGTGGTGGTTTCGTGATCGGCCGTAACCAGTCGAGTAACTCGAACGCAGCAAGCCCGTTTCGTGCCGAGGATCCGGTGATCCGGACCGGCACCGTGGCGCTGGTGGCGCCCCGATTCGGCGACGGCGTGATCGGCGGTGCCGAGGCGGTCATGGCCGCCGTGGCCCGGGGGCTGGCCGAACGGGGGATCCCGATCGAGATGCTCACCACCTGCGCCCGCGACCACTTCACCTGGGCCAACGAGTTCCGACCCGGGTCCACCAAGACCGACGGCGGGATCGTGGTCCGGCGCTTTCCCACCGTGATGGACGGCTCGCAGGCCGACCGGGACCGCATCGGGAACCGTATCCTCGCCGGCGAGACGATCACGATCCAGGACCAGCAGCGGTGGGTCAATGCCAGCCTGCGCTGCCCGGGGTTGTGGCACCACGTGTTCGATCACGGTCACCGCTACCGGGCGCTGGTCTTCGCCCCGTACATGTTCTGGACCACCTACGCAGTGTCGCAGATCCACAGCCGCCGCTCCGTGGTCATGCCGTGCCTGCACGACGAGCCACCGGCCCACCTCGACATCTACCGGTCGATGCTGGAGGGCGCGGGCGCCCTGTGGTTTCTCAGCGAACCGGAGCGGGAACTGGCGATGCGCCTGTGCAACGCTCCTTCCCGACAGGAGGTCGTCGGTGCTCCGGTGACGGTCCCGACCTCCTACGACGCCGACGGGTTTCGAGCCCGCCACGGCCTCACCGAGCCGTTCGTGTACTACGCCGGTCGCCGCGAATGGGGCAAGGGCTGGCAGGATCTGCTGGCCGGGTTCGCCGAGTTCACGCTCGATCGGGCCGTCGGAGGCGGCGGGCTCAAGCTCGTCACGTCCGGGGTGGGGGAGGTGCAACCGCCCGTGGGTTGTGAGCAGTCGGTGATCGATCTCGGCCTGCTGTCGGATCACGATCGTGACGGTGCCATGGCGGCCGCCGCAGCCTACGTCCAGCCCTCGGCCCTGGAGTCGTTTTCGCTCACCGTGCTGGAGGCCATGGCGGCCGGAACCCCGGTCATCGCCAACGGAGCCGGTGCAGTGGTGAGCCATCACCTGGAACGGTCGGGAGCCGGCATCGTGTACCACGGCACAGCGGAGCTGGTCGAATGTCTGAACTTCGTCGCCGATCGACCCGCCGCAGCTCAGGCCCTCGCCGTGGACGGTCGACGCTACGTCCTCGAGAACTACGAGCCCACGCTCGTGTTCGACCGGATGATCGACACGCTCGACCGTTGGTTCCCCGGCGATCGACCCGCCGATCAGGTTGACGTCGAGCACGTGGGGGTCGGATAGTGTCGGTGCTGCTGGTCACCCCCTTCGCCCCGTACCGGGACGGGATTGCCACCTATGCGGTCCAGGAGCTACGCCGCCTGCGGGCCGACGGCCACGAAGTCGAGGTCCTGTCGCCCGTGCCGTCGGCCGCCCACCATCATCTTCCCTTCGGCGGCGTCCGGGGCGCGGCGCTGCTCGTGAAGCGGGCCTCCCGCTACGAGCGGGTGATCATCCAATTCGGACCGGAGTTGCTGTTCGGACGCTGTCGAGCGGCAACCGAGCGGGTGGCGGTGTGGACGTCGCTTGCCGCCATGGCTCGAACCACCAGACTCGACCTCCGGCTCCATGAGGTCGAATACGGGCCGTTGGAGCAGAATCCGGCCGAGCGACGGGCGGCCCGCCTGGCGCTGCGGTGGGCCGATCGGGTCACCGTGCACACCGAGCCGGAGCGAGCTCGACTCGCGGAGCTGCTCGGATCGGTGACCAATCGGATCGAGGTCATCGAACACGGGGTCAACTTCGTTTCGGCGATCACCTGCACCGGACCGGAGGCCAAAGCCGAGTTGGGTCTTCCAGCTGATGAGTTCGTCTTCCTGTCGATCGGCTTCCTCCAGCATCACAAGGGGTTCGACCGGGCCGTCGAGGCGTTCAGCCTGGCCGGCCTTCCCCGCTCCTCGCTCCACATCGTCGGCTCCGGCCGGGTTGATCATCCCGACATCGGCCGGTACGTCTCGTCGCTGGAACGGATCTGCGCTCGTACCCCGGGTGTGGAGCTGCACAACCGCTACGTCTCCGACGATCAATTCGATCTGTGGCTGACGGCGGCCGATGCCGTTGTGCTCCCGTACCGGGAGATCTGGTCGTCGGGTGTCGTCGAGCGGGCTCGCCTGTTCGACAAACCCGTCATCGCGTCGGATCTGGAACAGCTCCGCCACCAGTTGGCACTCGGTAGGGGAGGGACGTGGTTCGCCGCGGCCGATGTCGGCGAGCTTGCGGTGGCCATGGAGAAGGTGTGGTCGGGAGCCGGATACGGACACACCGACGACGGTGGCTCGGCCTCCACCTCTTCGTCGTCGGCTTCGAACGAGACCGGTGTCGAGCGGGTGGAGCGACGGCGGACGGTGCGACCGCTGTGGGACGTCGACGATGCGGCGCCCGATCGAGGCGCGATTCAGGCTCAGATCACGGCCCGGGCCAGGACCTCCCAGAACGGTGACCAGGAGGTTCTCGTCGCTGCTCCCACCGTTGACCGGCCGAGTGGAGGCGAACGCCCGTCGGCCGGTCTGCAATCCCTCGGACCGCTGGTGATCCCCGAGCCGGTGTCGGCCCGCCCCGGCGTGACGCCGGTCAAGCAGACGGTCAGGCGCCTGACAGGGTGGCAGCTCGATCCGATGACCCAGCGGCTGGCTGCTCTGCAGCAGGCCACCGTCCACGCCGTCATCGAGATGGAGACCCGCCTGGAACAGCTGTCGGAGGCGCTCGATGATTCAACCGGCTGACCGTCGTGATGCCGACGGAGACGAGCTGAGCCGGTTGCGACGCCGCGTCGCCGAACTCGAGGAGCAGCATCTCAACGCAACCGATGCGGTGATCGGAGCGGAGGCGGCCGCCGCGCAGGCCCGCCGGGACATCGAGGACATCTTCCATCAGCTTCATGTTCGAGAGGAGGAGCTGAAGGAGCTGAAGGGGCTGCTCGGCTTCGAGCTCGACACCCCCCTCGAGGAGATCGTCCCGGCACTCGGCGGTGGTTCCCGGCCTCTGGGCCGTTCGGCCCGGCGACGATCGGTCCGGTCGAAACCCCGACGGTGAGCCGATGTTGACGATCCGATCGTGGACCGACCCGCCGGCCCTCGTCCGGAGTCTGGCCCGCCGGCTTCGGCGAGTCGGCCACCGGGCGCTGGCCGGAGACGAGTCGATCACCCACATCCAGGTTGTGGTGCTCCCGCCGAAAGCAGATTTGAAGGTGTCGCCGCCGTCGGAGGCGACTCGGGCCTCGATCGACCGGGCTCGGGCCGAACTCCTCTCGGTCGAGGTGACGACGCACGGGCCACCGATCGACCGGTTGACGATCGACACGGGCGTGCTGTGCGTCTTCGTGCTCGACGGCGCCGAACTCGAACCGGAGGCGCTCTCGACACTGGTGAACGTCTTCGACGAGAACCCCGATCTCGAGATGGCCTACGGCGACGCGGCAGCCCGTGCCGCAGTCGATTCCGACGGCGAGTTCGACCTCGACGGCGACGGCGGGAGCGACGGTCCCTGGCTGCTGCCCGGTTTCTCACCGGACCGTTTGGCCGACCAGTTCTATCTCGGTCATCTCGTTGCTCTCCGCCCCCACGGTTTCGCCTCCGACGATCAATTCGACCTGCGGCTGACGGCAGCCGCGGCGCGGACCGTGGCTCACGTGCCGGTGCCCCTGTACCGACCGGCCCCCGATGTCGGGACCTGGGAACCCGAACGGTGCGAGCAGTACGAGCAGTGGCCGCTGCCGGCCGTCCCCGACGCAGATCTTCCGCTACTGAGTGTCGTCATCCCGACCAATGGATCGTCCCGGGTTCTCGACCGGGGCCCGGTCCGCCTTGTCGAGCAGGCGCTTTGCTCGGTACTCACCTCGCGCTATCCCCGTATCGAGATCGTCGTCGTCGTAACCCCGGGTTCGCCCGACAACCTGGCGGGCCGCCTGCACGCCATCGTCGCAGGTCAACCAGCCACTGGGCGAACGCTGATGCTGGTCAACGACGATCGCCCTTTCAACTTCTCCAACGCCTGCAATCGGGGCGCCGTTCACTCGACGGGCGAGCTGCTCGTCTTCCTGAACGACGACACCGAGGTGATCGACGTCGACTGGCTCCGGTACCTCGTTCACCACGCTCGGAAGCCGGAGGTGGGAGCGGTCGGAGCCCGACTGCTGTATGAGGACGGGCGGGTGCAGCACAGCGGGATCTGGAGCCGGGGCGGACACCCGACGCACCGCTACGAAGGCTGGCCGGGCGACGCCGCCGGTTACCGGGGTGCGCTGCGGGCGGCGCAGAACTGTCTGGCCGTGACCGGCGCCTGCCTTGCCGTCGAGCGTTCGAAGTTCGACCTCGTCGGCGGCTACTCGCCTGTGTTCCCCAACAGCTACAACGACGTCGACCTGTGCCTCAAACTCTGGGATCGGGGCTATCGGACCGTTGTCGAACCCCGGGCCGAGCTCCACCACTTCGAGGCCAGCACCAGAGATCCCTCCATCACCGACGACGACCTGGCCGCCCTCCACGACCGATGGCGGTGGCGGCTCAACCACGATCCGTTCGACAACCCGAACCACACGGCGGAGCGTTCGGAGGAGTGGCCGCTACCGGCGGAGCCGTCTCATTCGGCGGCCGACGATTTGCAGCCGAGATTCTGGCCGTTGGATCCGATCGGTCACGTCGGCCCGGATCGACGGGTGTCATCCAGGTCACGGCCGTCGAAGGCAGCGGCGACCAGATGCCTCGCAGCGGCCGACACCGAGAGGCGGCCGTCGGCCACCTCCGCCCGGATCTCGTCGTGGATCCGCCGAAAGCCGGGTCGGCGACCGACCTGAGCGTAGAGAAGCGCCCGGAGCTCGGTGTCCAACTGCTCGACGGCCTGTCTGTTCCGCAGCCGATCGAGTTCCCCCTCGGCCCGCAACCGCCGGTGCAGCTCCACCAGGGTGCGCCACAGGTCGTCGAGACCGTCGCCGGTCAACGACGAACAGGTGACCACGGCCGTTTCGAATCCGGGTCGTTTGGGGCGCACAAGATGCAGGGCCGCCCGGTAGTCGGCCGCGGTTCGGGCGGCCAGTTCGGTCATGTCGCCGTCGGCCTTGTTGATGGCCACCAGGTCGGCCAGCTCCATCACGCCTCGCTTGATGCCCTGCAGATCGTCGCCTCCACCAGGGCCGACCAGGAGCAGGAACAGGTCGGTGAGCCCCGCCACGGCGGTCTCCGACTGGCCGACTCCGACCGTCTCGACGATGATCGTGTCGAAGCCGGCGGCCTCGCACACGGTGATGGCGTCGCGGGTTCGAATCGCCACCCCGCCGCTGATGCCGGCCGATGGCGAGGGACGAATGAACACGTTGTCACGCCCGGTCAGTTCGGCCATTCGGGTCTTGTCGCCGAGGATCGAGCCACCGGTGGTCCGGCTCGACGGATCGACGGCCAGAACCGCCAGCCGGCGGCCGTCGGTGACCAGGTCGGTTCCCAACCGGTTGATGAAGGTGCTCTTGCCGACGCCGGGCGTGCCGGTCACCCCGAGGCGCAGGGAACGGCCGGCGTGGGGGAGCAGCTTGTCGAGTAGGATCTCGGCTTCGGCCCGGTGATCATCCCTTGTCGATTCGACCAGCGTGATCGCCTTGGCCAGCGCCCGGCGGTCACCACCGAGGACCGCGTCTGCCAGTGCAGGCCCAAAGGGCACGCCGCCGGCCACGGCCTCGGCCGCGGGGTCAGGTGACGGTTTGGGGACTGCGGCCTCCGGCAACGGACAGTACCTCGAGTGCGGCGTGGTTGATGTTGGTTCCAGGGCCGAAGATAGCAGCCACTCCGGCGTCGGAGAGGAACTGGTAGTCCTGTGGTGGGATGACGCCCCCGCAGACCACGACGACATCGTCGGCGCCCCGCTCGGCCAGCTCCGCGATCAGCTCCGGTACCAACGTTTTGTGCCCGGCCGCCTGGGAGGAGACGCCGACAATGTGCACATCGTTGTCGACGGCGTCCTGCGCCACCTCGGCCGGTGTCTGGAACAGGGGACCGACGTCGACGTCGAAGCCGAGGTCGGCGAAGGCGGTGGCGATGACCTTGGCCCCCCGGTCGTGGCCGTCCTGGCCCATCTTGGCCACCAGGATGCGTGGTCGGCGGCCGTGTTCGGTGGCGAACGACTCGACCGCATCCAGCACCCGACGGAAGCCTTCGTCACCCTCGTAGGCCGATGCGTAGACGCCGCTGATCGTCGCCGTCTGCGCCTGATGGCGGCCGAAGACGGCCTCCATGGCGTCCGACATCTCGCCGACGGTGGCCCTGGCCCGGGCGGCGTCCACGCAGGCCGCCAGCAGGTTCCCACCGTCGCGGGCCGTGGCCGTGAGCACCTCGAGGGCGGCCCGGCAGGCGTCGTCGTCACGTTCGGCCCGGACCTTCTCCAGACGGGCGACCTGCTGATTGCGGACGGCCGTGTTGTCGATGTCGAGCACGTCGACCATCGAATCGTCGTCGGTCTGGTACTTGTTGACCCCCACGATCACGTCCACTCCCTGATCGACGCGGGCCTGACGGCGGGCGGCGGCCTCCTCGATGCGGAGTTTGGGGATGCCCTTGGAGATCGCCGCGGTCATGCCGCCCAGCTCTTCGACCTCGGTGATCACGGCCCGGGCCCGGTCGGCGAGGTCGGCGGTCAGGCTCTCCACGTAGTAGCTGCCGGCCAGCGGGTCGACCGTGCGGGTGATGCCGGACTCGTCGGCCAGGATCAGCTGGGTGTTGCGGGCGATGCGGGCGCTGGTGTCGGTCGGGAGCCCGAGTGCCTCGTCGAATGCGTTCGTATGGAGGCTCTGGGTGCCGCCGAGTACGGCCGACATCGCCTCGATCGTGGTGCGGATGATGTTGTTGTAGGGGTCCTGCTCGGTGAGCGAGACGCCCGAGGTCTGGCAGTGGGTGCGCAGCATCGACGAGCGCGCGTTCTGCGGATCGAACTGCGCCATCAGCTCGGCCCATAGCAGACGGGCCGCCCGTAGCTTCGCCACTTCCATGAAGAAGTCCATGCCGATGCCGAAGAAGAAGCTGAGCCGTCCGGCGAAGGCGTCGACGTCGAGCCCGGCGTCGAGCGCGGCCCGAACATATTCGAGGCCGTCGGCCAGGGTGTAGCCGAGTTCCAGATCGGCGGGTGCGCCGGCCTCCAGCATGTGGTAGCCGGAGATCGACACCGAATTGAACTTCGGCATGTGCTCGGCCGTGTAGGCGATGATGTCGGCCACGATCCGCATGGACGGTTCCGGCGGGTAGATGTAGGTGTTGCGGACCATGAACTCCTTGAGGATGTCGTTCTGAATGGTCCCCGCCAGCCGCTCGGTGGTGGCACCCTGCTCGAGCCCGGCCACGATGTAGCAGGCCATCACCGGCAGTACGGCGCCGTTCATGGTCATCGACACGGTCATCTGATCGAGGGGGATCCCGTCGAACAGGATCTTCATGTCCTCCACCGAGTCGATCGCCACCCCGGCCTTGCCGACATCGCCGGTCACCCGTTCGTGGTCGGAGTCGTAGCCCCGGTGGGTGGCGAGATCGAAGGCCACCGAGAGACCCATCTGTCCGGCGGCGAGGTTGCGGCGGTAGAAGGCGTTGGACTCCTCGGCGGTGGAGAAGCCCGCGTACTGGCGGATCGTCCACGGCCGGTTCGTGTACATGGTGGCCCGCGGACCCCGCACGAAGGGGGCCTGCCCGGGCAGCGAGTCGAGGTGGTCGAGGCCGTCCAGATCGGCCGCGGTGTAGAGCGGCTTGATGCGGATCTTCTCCGGTGTTTCGACCGTCAGGTCGTCGAGAGGCTTGCCCCGAAGCTCGGATTCGGCCATGGCGGCCCAGCTGTCCAGTGGCTGTTCGTCCATGGCTCAAACGTAGACGACTCGCCCCGACACCGCCCCCATCGCGGGCCCTCCGGAGATCGGGCCGGGGACCGAACCATTGCCTTCGTTCAGGGTGCAACCCCGGTGATCGTGAAGGTGACCGAGGCGCCCGAGGTCGCACCGGTCGCCGTCACCTCCCACACCGTGCCGATCTGGTCGGCTGCGCACGACCAGCGAAGCGGCAGATCGCCCTCCTCGTCGGCCCTTCCCTGACGAATCGCCTCGGACTGGGGCGATTCGAAGTCGATCGCCTCCCGGGGCACGTAGTTGCGGAGCACAGCGAACGGTCGGGTCGCCCCGTCGCAGATCACGGAATCCGCCGAAATCTCGATACTCACCGGATTCCCCAGGGTGGTCGAACCGAACGAGAACCGCACCGATCGGCCAGCCGGGGTCTGCTCGGTGACCGTCAGGTCCCAGGTCGTGCCCTCGTCCCGTCGATTGCACTGCCAGAAGACCGTCTTCGAGCCGTCGGCACCGGCTTCGGTAGTCGGCAGCGGTTCATCCTGTGGTGAGGCGAGGAACTCCAACACGGCGTTGGGCGTGAGATTCGACAGCCGAGCCACGGGACGACTGCCCCGATCGCAGACGAAGGGGTCCTCGACGATCTCGACGACGATGGGGCCGGGTTCGGCAGGACGGGGCGCCTGTCCCACGAAGCTGACGTCGGCGGTGCGGCCGGACGACCCGCCGGTGGCGGTCAGACGCCACTCCTGCCCATCCTGATCCGCGGAGCACGTCCAGCGAACCTCGATGGTTCCATCGGGTTCGGCCAGCGCCGATGGGATCGAGGCGCTGTCCGGTGAGGTGAACCGCACCCGCTCATTGGGTTCGGCGTTCGACAGCCGGGCCACGGTCCGCGTTGTACCGTCACACAGGACGGCATCGATCGTCTCGTCGATGATGAGGATCGAATCGAGCGCCGGGTCCCGGTCCGAGCCGGTAATGGTGAACCGAATCGATCGTCCCGACTCCGAGCCTGTGGCGGTCAGCTCCCAGGTGAGCTGCGATTCCGGTTCGTCACATCGCCACAGCAGTTCGAAGGCGCCCACTTCATCGGCGATGCCGTCGGCCACCTCGACCGGCATCGGCGAGGTGAATTCGATCGTCTCACCGGGCTCGGCCCCCGACACGATGGCAGCCGGTCGATCGACGCCGTCGCAGAAGACGCCCTCATCGACGGTCCGCGCAGACAGCGAGTCCTCACGTGCGGCCCCGTCGCTCGACGCCGGTGGGCTGCAGCCGAGAGCCGACACGACGACTGCGGCGATGACCACACCTGACCGCCACCCTGACCCGGAACTGCTCACTCCAATCGAACCAAGCGTAGACGATGGTTCGCCGCCGGAGACGGCGATCGGCCCTATCATGGCCGGCAATGGGCCCGTCCGCCGCCGATCCCACAACCGAGCCGATGCGCCGGCGTCCACCAGCCGGCACCACCCGTCTTCGGGTCGCAATCGACGCCACACCGCTGATGAACCGCCGGACCGGCGTCGGTGTTGTGACCGCCGCGCTGTTCGCGGAGCTCGAACGGTCGGGGGAACTCGACCTCCACGGCTATGTCGTAAGCTGGCGGGCCCGTGACCGCTACCGAACGGCGATGCCGGGCGGCGTCACCCCGCTCCGCCTCGCCTGGCCCGCCCGACTCGCCCACCGAACCTGGCAGCGGATGGAGACGCCACGACTTGCGGGTGCGTGGGACCTCGTGCACGGAACGAACTACGTCGTACCGCCGGTCCGGTCGGGAGCGAGGCTGGTGACCGTCCACGACCTCACGGCCTGGCGATTCCCGGAACTGGTCGACCACCACAGCCGGGCGTATCCAGCGTTACTGCGAAAGGCCGTCACCGGTGGAACCCACATTCACTGCGTGTCGGACGCGGTGGGCCGCGAGGTTGTCGGAGAACTCGGTGTCCCGCCGGAGCTCGTCCACGTCGTGCCGAACGGATTCGACCCGGTCGAACCGGGCGATGGCGAGGCGGCCCGACGCCGGATCGACGGGCCCTACATTCTCGCCGTCGGCACCATCGAACCCCGCAAGGACTATGCCGGTCTCGTTCGGGCGATGCCGGCGGTGTGGGCCGACCATCCGGGCTTGAAACTCGTCATCGTCGGTGGCGACGGCTGGGGGACTGAGGCGTTCGAATCCGCAGTGCGGTCCGCCGGCGCCGAGAACCGGGTCCTACGGGTCGGCTACGTCTCCGATGGGGACAAGGCCGATCTGATGGCCGGGGCCGAGATGCTGGTCTACCCGTCGGTCTACGAGGGATTCGGCCTGCCCGTCCTCGAGGCCATGGACCACGGCCTGCCCGTGGTGGCGACCGCCGTTGACGCCGTCGTGGAGGTCGCCGGCGACGGGGCCGAGCTCGTGGCCCCCGGCGATGTCGAGCAGTTGTCCGCCGCAATCAGCGCCGTCCTGACCGACGATCGGCGACGCAAGCGGCTGATCGCCGCCGGCCGCCGCCGGGCCGCCGACTTCTCCTGGGATCGCACGGGGGCGGCGATGCTCGATCTCTACCGGGAACTGGCCGTACGGGTCGGCCGCTGATCGAGGGGGCTCGCGCCCGTCCTAAGCCTGACAGAACGGTGGGCGTCCGCCGATAGGGTTTGAACGGAATCAACGGCCCGACAGCCTCCGGAGGGCGAGGACGAACCCCATGATCAAGCGAGATTCACAGACCCGGGCGGTGAAGCGGGTCGTCATCATAGGCGGCGGGCCGGCCGGAACGAACTGTGCCACCCACGCCGCCCGCCTCGGAGCCGACGTGACGCTGATCGAGTCCGACATCGTCGGCGGTGCGGCCCATCTGCTCGACTGCATCCCCTCCAAAGCCATGATCGCCACCGGTGGGGCGATGTCGATGATGAACAAGGCCACGGCGATGGGGCTGGCCAAGGTCGACGTCGTGCTCGACTTCGAGGCGCTACGAACCCGTATCGCCGACATCGAGGGGCGGCTCGAATCGTCCGTCACCAGCCTGCTGTCCAGCCAGGGTGTGCGGTTGATCGAGGGACGCGGGAGCCTGGTGTCAGCCAACGAGGTCGAGGTCGCCACCGAGACCGGCACGGAAACCATCGAGGCCGACGTCATCGTACTGTCCACCGGATCCCGGCCCCGGGTGCCCGACTGGGCGCCGGTCGACGGGGTACGGGTCCTGACGACGAGAGACGCCTATCCGCCCCCCGAGTTGCCCAAACATCTCGTGGTCATCGGTTCGGGTGTCACCGGCGTGGAGTTCGTCCACATGTTCAACTCCTTCGGATCCGACGTCACCCTGATCGTGTCCCGGCAACAGGTGCTGCCCGACAAGGACCCCGAAGTGGCGTCGGTGCTCGAGAAGAGTTTCCTCGAGCGCGGCGTCCGGCTCTACAAGGGAGCGAGAGCCGAGGCGATCGAGGTCGACGAGACCGCGGAGAACGGCAGGCAGGTGCGGGTGCTCTGCGACGACGGCCGGATCGCCACCGGCTCCCACGTGTTGCTGGCGATCGGCTCGATCCCGAACTCCGACGGCCTGGGCCTCGACAAGGCGGGAGTGGAGAGCGAGTGGGGTTACGTCACCGTCGATCACAACTGCAAGTCGAGCGTTGGTCACATCTACGCTGCGGGCGACCTGTCGGGCAAGCTGCCGCTGTCGTCGGTGGCGTCCATGCAGGGTCGCAAGATCGCCGAGCACGCCATGGGGCTGCACGCCGCACCCCACCGCCACCTCGACTACGACAAGGCGGCGTCGGCCATCTTCACCGACCCGGAGATCGCCGACGTCGGCCTGGCCGAGGCCGACGCCTTCGCCGAGGGGCGCAAGATCCGGGTGACCAAGGTGCCGTTCTCGGTGTCGGCCAAGGCGTTGATCAACAACGATCCCCGGGGCTTCGTCAAGATCGTGTCCGACCCGGCCACCGGTGTGGTCATGGGCGGCTCGATCGTCGGCCGGCACGCCGCCGAGCTGATCTCGGTGCTTGCCCTGGCGGTCACCGCCGGTTTGACGGTCACCGATCTGGTGGAATCACTGTTCGTGCATCCGGCGCTGGCCGAGGTGCTGGGCGAGGCGGCGGAATAGCCGGCAAGACGAGTCGAAGGGGGAGCGTATGAGCGTCCAGTTGCTGGCCGCCCAGGAAGGCGATCAGGTCAGCGAGTTCATCGCCCAGGAATCGGCGGTCGTCCTCATGCTGGCCATCGCCGCATTGGTGGCCGTGGTGGCCAAACGTTTGCGGTTCCCTTTCACCGTGGCCCTCGTGGTGGTCGGCTTGCTCGCCAGCGTGCTCGGCGAGGTCGTGTCGGTCGACGTCTCACCCGATGTCATCCTGTTCCTCCTGGTGCCGCCACTGCTCTTCGAGGCCACGCTGCAGCTGCCGTGGCCGAAGCTTCGGGCCGATCTGGTGCCGATCATGCTGTTCGCGCTGGTCGGCACGGCCGTGGGCACCCTGGCCCTCGGCGCCCTCGTCCACGTCACGGTGTCGGTCCCCTGGACGGCGGCGTTCGCCTTCGGTGCGCTGATCTCCGCCACCGACCCGGTGGCGGTCATCGCCCTGTTCAAAACGCTCGGCGCCCCCAAACGTCTGGCTGTGCTGGTCGAGGGGGAGTCGCTGTTCAACGACGCCGTTGCCGTGGTGGCCTTCGGCCTCGCCGTCACCGCTGCGGCGGGCGATGAACCGTTCACGCTGACCGGAGCGGTGACCGACTTCGTCGTCGTGTCGGCCGGAGGGTTGGGAATCGGGCTGATACTCGGCTACATGGTCAGCGCCGTCTTCCTGGCCCGCGTCGATGACCCGTTGATCGAAACCTCGACCACGCTGGCGCTGGCCTACGGATCCTTTCTGCTGGCCGAGGAGTTCGGGATCCTCATCGGCCGGGATCTCCACTTCTCCGGCATTCTCGCCGTGGTCACCGCTGGTTTGATGGTCGGCAACGTCGGCATGCACAACACGTCGCCCTCGACCCGGTTGACCCTCGAACACTTCTGGGAGTTGCTGACGTTCGTTGTCAACTCCATGGTGTTCCTGGTCATCGGTCTGGCCATCAGCCTCGACGACCTGGCCGAACATTTCACCGCCTTCGTCATCGCCATCGTCGGGGTGCTGGTACTGCGGGCCGTCCTGATTCACGGCCTGTCCGCCGTTGCCGCCTGGGCGCAGCCCAACCGCACGATTCCCAAGCCCTACCGCCACGTGATGGTGTGGGCCGGTTTGCGGGGCGCCATCTCACTGGCCCTCGTGTTGACACTCGACAACACGGTGTTCGACCAGGACACCGTCGACACGCTCCAGGTCATGACCTACGGCGTCGTGCTGTTCACACTGCTCATTCAGGGCACCACGATCTCCAGGTTGATGGAGCGCCTCGGTCTCGCGAACAAGATCGACACCGAACTGACCCAGCAGCGTCATCAGGCCAGGATCTACATGGCCCGAGCCGGTCAGACCGAGATGGCCCGGCTCGGGGCCGACGGCGTGCTGTTCAACGACATGGCCACGTCGCTCAGCCGCACCTACCAGCGTGACATCGCCGAACACATGAGCAACCTGCGCAGCCACATCACCGGTCATCCGGAGCTGGAGGTCTCGATGCTGTTGCAGGCTCGGCGTGATGCGCTCGTCGTCGAACGGGCCGCACTCAACGAGGTCGTCTTCTCCGGGCTCATCGATCCGTTGGTGGCCAATGAGCTGACCATCGAGCTCGACAACCGTATGGCCGCACTCGACCTGCTGGAGGAACGATGGGAGTCCGATCCGCTCCCGACCTTCGACGCAGGTTCCGGCGGGGGTTCCAATGGCTGACGAACTGGTCTACGTATCCTGGGGCGGCACAGGACGGGGAGCGACGCTGCGGACGGCGATGGAGCGGGCGTCGGGGTCAGGCCTGGGTCTGCTGTATCTGGCGATTCTCGACGACGCCAGTTTCGCCGACCTGGAAGCCTCGTTCCTTGCCGTGGTGAAGGACGAGTTGGGATGGCTGCTCGAAGCCCAACTCGAGGTCACCAAAACCCAGCTCGGCATCGAGGAACTCCCGGTGCGGGTTCTGATCAGAGGGGGCGATGTGGTCGAGCAGGTCGCCGATGTGGTCACCACCATGGGGGAGACCGAGGTCATCGTCGGGGCCCCGGTTCCGCTCGCCGGTCACGAGTCGATCGAGTCCTTGATGGACCTGATCCGTAGCCGGGTCCCGGTTCCGGTCGACCTTATCTCCGCCGACGCCGAAGGCCTCGACTCGACCTGAACCCCCGACCACCGCCGTTCCGTGCGCTCACCGCCCGGATTCTCGGGCTCCCGGCGCACGAAAGCGGAATGGGTCGACCTGGGCTGAGGCGGTGAGGGCTACTCGACGACGACGACGACGTCGCCGCCGCTGACGGACTGGCCGGTCTCGACCCGAACCTCCGTGACCGTTCCGGACTTCTCGGCGGCCACGTTGTTCTCCATCTTCATCGCCTCGAGCACGATGACGGTCTGCCCGGCCTCCACCTCGTCACCGACTTCGACCAGGACCTTGACGACGGTTCCCTGCATCGGGACGGCCACTTCGCCGGAGCCGCTGCCACCGGAGGCGCCACCGCTCGATGCTCGGCGCTTCGGCTTGCGGGCCCCCGGCTTTGCCTCCGTTGCCATCGCCGATTCCGGGATCCACATCGAGACGCTGAACCGTTTGCCGTTGACCTCGACATCGACGTCGCGACGGACCTTGCTATCCGCCTGCTCGTCGTCGGTGGATTCGGTGGCCGGTGCCGGCGTTTCCCGACCGACGCCGGACAGGTCGAGCACCTCCTCGACCCATTTCGTGGAATGGGTGGCGGCCGCGAAGTCGGGGTGATCGAGGATGGCGATGTCGGCGGGGATCGTGGTCTTCACGCCCTCGATGCGGAACTCGCGCAGGGCGCGCAACGTGCGGGCTATCGCCGTTGGACGGTCCGCCCCCCAGCAGATGAGCTTTCCGGCCAGGTTGTCGTAGTACTGGCTGATCTCGTCGCCCGCCTCGTAGCCGCCGTCCCACCGGGTGCCGAAGCCCGAGGGCGGGATGAGCGCCGTGATCCGTCCGGGGGAGGGTAGGAACGCCCCACCGGCGGGGTCCTCGGCGTTGATCCTCACCTCGATGGCGTGGCCGGTGAGGGTCACGTCGTCCTGGGTGAACGGGAGCTTCTCCCCGGCCGCCACCCGGATCTGCAGGTTGACGAGATCAAGGCCGGTCACCATCTCGGTGACGGGGTGTTCGACCTGGAGCCGGGTGTTCATCTCGAGGTAGTAGAAGTTCCCGTCCTCGTAGAGGAACTCGACGGTGCCGGCGTTGGTGTAATCGCAGCCTTGGGCCACCTTCACCGCCGCCCGCCCCATGGCGTGGTAGATCTCATCGGGCATGTCGGGCGGCGGGGCCTCCTCGATCAGCTTCTGGTGCCGCCGCTGGGCCGAGCAGTCGCGGGCCCCCAGATAGAAGCCGTTGCCGTGTTGATCGCACAGCACCTGGATCTCGACGTGGCGGGGTTTGGTCAGGTATCGCTCCAGGTAGCACTCGCTGCGACCGAAATAGGCCTGCGCCTCCCGCTGGGCCGACTCCAACGCATCCGCCGCGTCGGCCGCCTTGGCCACGACCTTCATCCCGCGACCGCCACCGCCGAACGCGGCTTTGATGGCCACCGGCCATCCGTGGGCGTCGCCGAAGGCTTCGACCTCGGACGAATCCGACAGGAACTCGGTGTTGCCGGGCACGCCGCCGACGTCGACCTTCTCGGCCGCGGCCCGGGCACTGATCTTGTCACCCATCACCTCGATGGCCTCGGGTGGTGGGCCGATGAAGGTGACACCAAAGTCGGTGATGGCCCTGGCGAAGTCGGCGTTCTCGGAGAAGAAGCCGTAGCCGGGATGGACGGCTTCGGCCCCGGACCGCTCGATGGCGTCGAGAATCGCCTCGGTGTTCAGATAGCTTTCGGCTGCGGTCTGACCGCCCAGAGCGAAGGCCTCGTCAGCCAGTCGGACGTGCAGAGCGTCACGGTCGAGCTCGGAGTAGACGGCGACCGTGCCGATCCCCATCTCCTGACAGGCCCGTATCACCCGGACCGCGATCTCGCCGCGGTTTGCAATCAAGACTTTGCTGAACACACGCCTAATGTAGACACTTATGCTCGCCGACGCAGAACCTTGGTCGCCGAACGATGGTGTGGAGCGATGGAGCGGGTCGCGATTCGCCGACGTGCGCTATGCGGCCGAAACCGGTTCGACCAACGCCGACCTTCTCGAAGCTGCTCGGGGTGGGACGACGGGCCCGCTGGTGCTGGTCACGGGGCACCAGAAGGCAGGTCGTGGCCGCCAGGACCGAACCTGGTTCGACGAGCCGGGTGACTCGCTTCTCGTCTCGGTGTTGGTGACCGCCGAGCGGGCATGGGCCGACCTCGTGCCCCTGGCCGCCGGCCTGGCTGCCGAACGGGCTGTCAACGGCTACGTGATCTCGTCGGCAGCCGACACCGGTCGGGTACCGCCCCATGACACGGCCGCGCTCAAGTGGCCGAACGATGTGCTGGTTCCCGCACTCGACGAGCGGAAGCTCGCAGGCATTCTCGTCGAGTCGACGAACGGAGCGTCGCCGGGAACGCTGGCCGTCGTCATCGGCATGGGACTGAACCTGCGCTGGTCGTCCGAGCCTCCGGCCGAAGTCCGGCTGCGAGCCACCACCCTGACCGCGGCCGCCCGTGCGGTTGCGGGAATCACGCTGCCCGACGATGTGCGATCCCACCTGCTCGGTGAGTATCTGATCGCCCTCGACGCCGCGCTCGAAACCCTGGCCGGGCCCGACGGGCGTGCACACACCGTTGCCCGGTACCGCCGCCGGTGTCTCACCGTCGGCCGGTCGCTCGAGCTGACGACGTCGTCGGAGGCGATCACCGGTCGAGCCGTCGGCATCGGTGACGGCGGCGAGCTGCGGGTGGAGCTGGCCGACGGCACCGTCCGGTCTGTCACGGCCGGTGACGCCCACCACCGACCGCCCGGCTGACCGTCGACCGGGCAACCGTCGACCCTGAACCTGGGCCCGGTCGCGCTCAAGATTCCGGCCCGGATGCCGAACGGAACTCGATGTTGTCACGGGATGATGCGTGCCGCGCTGATGTCGGGGGCCGAGCGCGCCCGACCGATTGGACCTGCGTCGTCGGCGTCAGGCCGGCGACTGCTGTCGGTGTGATCGTCCTCCTGGTCGCCCTGTTGTCGAGCCCCGCCGGCGCCCAGGACTCGGGCACCAACGGCTCTTCGTCGACCAGCTCATCGTCAACCACCGTGGCGCCGACGACCGCGCCACCAGCCGGCGACACCACCACCGTTCCGCCTCCTGCAACGGGCGAGACAACCGTCGACACCGCGGGCCCAACCTCGTCCACCGACACGGCGACGTCCGAAACCACAGCGCCCCCGGCTGGTGAGACGACGACCACCGAAGCAGCCGACCCGAGCTCAACCGACACCACCGATCCACTGATCGACGAGGCCCCGGCCGACGACCCCCTCGATCCGAACATCACCGTGCCGCCTCCGTCAGGGGCCGACGTCGAGGTCGAGTTCGCTCCGGTCCCGATCCTGTGGAGCAGCGTTCGGGAGGCCGAGACGAAATGGGCGGATGCGTTGACGGCGAAGGTCGAAGCCATTGCCGAGGTTCGGGTCCTGCGTCTCCGGGCCAAGGAACTCGATGCCCGGCAGCGGGAACTCGAGGAGCAGACCCGCCTGACGATCGACGAGCTGACCGAGACCACCGAGCGTCTGCAGGAGCGGGCCGTGCGCGGTTTCGTCCACGGTTCGAGCGGCAACGCGGCCGGGGCCGGCGTGAGTACGGCGATCTTTCGCGGCCATGACGTGTTGATCGCCCAGCGCAAGAGTCGCCTGATCGGGGCGGTCGTCGATGTCGACCAGGTGAGCCTGGCCGAGTTGGCCGAGCTGCGCTCGACGTTGGGAACCTCCGCATACGAGCTCGTTCGCCGTTCCGGGGTGGTCGACTCGTCGATCCGCCGGGCCGAGTCCACCGCGGTCGAACTCGACGCCACCGTCGAACAGGCTCGAATCGAGCTCGAGGCCTTCAAGGCCGGCAGCGAGATCTACGTCGACGGCGTGGTCTTTCCCATCGGCGGGCCGTACTCGGTGCCGCTCATCAACAGCTTCGGCTACCCCCGCATGCCCGGAACGCCCGATGCCCACTCCCACGAGGGGATCGACATCTTCGCTCCACGCGGCACACCACTTGTGGCCGCTGAGCGAGGGGTCATCGGTCGCGTCGGGGTCGGCCGACTCGGTGGACTGAAACTGTGGCTCCGAGGTGAAAGCGGTGCCGACTGGTACTACGCCCACCTCGACGGGTTCGCCCCGGGCCTGCACAACGGGCAGGTCGTGGAGGCGGGCGAGCTGCTCGGCTACGTCGGCAACACCGGCAATGCGGTGGGGACACCACCCCATCTCCATCTCGAGATCCATCCCAACGGTGGCGCCGCCGTCAACCCCTACCCGCTGCTGAAGGTCGTTTCCGATCTCGACCGGAACGCCCTGGAAGAGGGGACGGCGCCGGGCCTCCGGTATCAGCCGGTCGTCGCCAACCGGCCGGAGGAGTCGGCAACACCCGAATCCACGTCGTCCACGAGCTCCGCGCCGTCCACGACCGCGCCGGTCGACACGATCGTCGCCACCGAGGTGACAAGTCGTTCGAGCGACGCATCGAGCGTGCCGGTGACAACGACGGCGACGCCCACGACGAGTCCGCCGACGACACCGGTCACGGCGGCGTCAACCGGCCCGGGATCGACGAACGACAACTGACCGACCGGGACCTGGTGGCTGTGTCGGATCGCTCCGCCTCCCGCCGCAAACGGGCGTGGCAGCTACAGCATCCGGCCCGGGATGTCCTTGCGGCTGGGTAGGAAGATCCCGGTCACGGGACGAACCCGAATCCGGGCGTCCACAATCACCGCTCCTTCGCCCGGGGGCAACACCTTGACCGGGTTCAGGTCGATCTCGGTGATCTCCGGGAGTTGCTCGACGAGAACCGACAGTCGCAGCAGCACCTCCTCGAGCGCATTGAGATCACCCGGTGTACCACCTCGGTACCCCTCCAGCAGCTGAGCGGAGCGGACCTCGGACATCATGTCGCGGGCGTCGACGTCGGTGAGCGGGTTGATGCGGAAGGCGACATCCTTCATGAGCTCGACGAAGATGCCGCCGAGGCCGAACACGATCAGCGGTCCGAACGTCGGGTCCTCGGTCATGCCGATGATGACCTCGTGACCGTTCGGAACGAATTGCTGGATCACCACGCCGGCGGCGTCGTCGACGGCCCCGGTCACCTGTCGATAGGCGGCCCGAACCGTCTCGGACCCCTCGACGTCGAGCACCACGCCACCGAGATCGGACTTGTGGAGCGCGGTGGGTGACACGACCTTGACCACCAGCGGGCCGTCGATCTCGTCGGCCGCAGCGGCCGCCTCGTCCTCCGAGTGGGCCATCCGTTCGGCAACGGTGGGCAGGCCGTAGGCGCCGAGCACGGCGCGGATCTCGTTCGAGTCGAGCCAGCCGCCCTCGTCGGTGCCGAGGCGGCGGACCGCGCCGCGGATGGCCCCTCGAGCGGCCGCAGCATCGAGGTCGTCGAAGTGGGGGAGCGTTCCCTCGTCCTTGTCCAGCCACTCCCGATAGCGGTTGGCCGAGGCCAGGGCGCGGGCCGCCGACTCGGGGAAGGGAAACACCGGAAGGTTGGAACCCGGAATCGAACCGTGCTCGTCGTCGGCCAGCGAACCCATGAACACGCCGACGGTCGGCTTGTCGCTGGGATGCTCGGCCACGGTTTCCCGAATTGCGGCCACGATCTCCTCGGTGCCCTCCGGCGCAGTGGGTATGTAGATGGCGACCACGGCGTCGATCTCATCGCTTTCGAGTAGCAGCTCGAGGCAACGCCGGTACTCCTCCGGGCCGGCCGAGGCGATCATGTCCACCGGATTGTGCGGAGCGGCCATACCCGAGAGATGGGCACCGAGGCGCCGTTGCAGCTCCTCGGAGAAGGTCGGGAGTTCGAGGCCGTGGCTCTCCAGCGCGTCGGCGGCCAGAATGCCCGGCCCGCCGGCGTTGGTCAGCACCGCCACCCGGCGGCCGGTCGGTAGTGGCTGGTTGGCCAAGAGCTCGGTGACCTCGAACAGTTCGTGCAGTGTGTTGGTGCGAATCACGCCGGCCCGGCGGAAGAGGGCGTCGACGGCGACGTCGAGGTTGGCCAGTGAGCCGGTGTGGGACGCCGCGGCCCGCGCCCCGGCCGCCGAGCGTCCGGCCTTCACCACCACCACCGGTTTCTTGCGGGTCACCTGGCGGGCCAGGCGGCCGAAGCGCCGGGGGTTGCCGAACGACTCGGTGTAGAGCAGGATCACGTCGGTGGCCGGATCGTCCTCCCAGTAGAGGAGCAGATCGTTGGCGCTGACGTCGGCCCGGTTCCCGACCGAGACGAAGGTCGAGATGCCGATACCGAGCTCCGCTGTCTGCTCCAGAATGGCCAGACCCAGCGCCCCCGACTGGCTCGACATGGCGACGTTCCCGTGGGGCGGGAAGTTCGGGCCGAACTGCACGTTCAGCGACACGGTCGGGTCGGCGTTGAGCAGACCCATGCAGTTGGGCCCCACGAGCCGCATCCCGTAGCGGCGGGCCAGCGTGACGAGCTCCTGTTCCGCGTCGGTGTTGCCTACTTCACCGAACCCGGCGCTGATGATGACCACACCCCGGACGCCGGCGCGACCGCAGTCCTCGACCGCCTGGCGGACGTGCTCGGCGGGAACGGTGATGACGGCCAGATCGACATGACCGTCGATCTCGGCCACCGAGGCCACCGTGGCAACGCCGTGGATCTCGTCGGCACCGGGATTCACGGGATGGACCGAACCGGTGAAACCGCTGTCGACCAGATTGGCGAACAGGCGGCCGCCGATCGACGTTGGGTTCCGGCTTGCTCCGATGACGGCCACCGACGACGGGTAGAACAGCGGCAGAAGCGAAGCGGCGACGGCCCGCTTCTCGTGTTCCCACTCCGCCTGCCGAGCCTCGCGGGAGTAATCGAGTGGGAACTCGACCCGGTAGATGCCCTCGTCGAGGCGGCGGGTCATGCGGTAGCCGGAGTTGCGGAACAGACGCATCATGCCGACGTTTTCGGCCAGTACGTACGCCTCGAATTCCGTGATGCCCCGGGTGCGGGCGTACACGGTGAGATCCTGAAGCAGGCGGCTGCCGATGCCGAGCTGCTGGTGGGAGTCCTCCACCAGGAAGGCGACCTCGGCCACCTTGCCCCCGTCGGCCGCTGTCTCCTCCCCGAGTACGTCGTAGCGGCCGACGGCCACCATGTCGTCTCCGACGGTGGCGATCAGCGCCATGCGATCGTCGTAGTCGACGTTGGTGAAATGTGCGAGCTCGGCCGGGCTGAGTTCGCGTTTCGTGTTGAAGAACCGGAAGTAGGCCGACTCGGGGCCGACCCGGCGGATGAACCGGGCCTCCCGCTCCACGTCGTCAGGCTGGATGGGCCGGATGTGGATGACCTGCCCGTTCTTGAGCAGCACGTCGAATTCGAATTCGGTGGGGTACTCCGCCATTACGTTCTCCTCAATCCGCCTGACCGATCCGGTCGGACACGTTTCGGTGCCGGCCGAAGACGGCCCGGGCCGCCCACCGACCGTCGTTGCGGGTCAACTCCACGTCGAGGCCGAAAAGGTCGGACAGCAGGTCGGCGTCGAGGACCTCGTCGATCAGACCTCGGGCGGTGACCCGGCCGTCGGCCAGGGCCAGAAGATGCGTCGTCGTCGACGGGATGTCCTCGACGTGATGGGTGATCAACACGGTCGGAGGACCGTCGACGGCCAACTGGTCGAGCGCCTCGATGAGTGCCTCCCGCCCGCCCATGTCGAGGCCGGCGTTCGGCTCGTCGAGTAGCAGTACCTCGGGATCGTTGACCAGTGTTCGGGCCAGCAACGTTCGCTGACGCTCGCCGCTCGACAGCCCGCTCAGCCGTCGGGGACCGAAGTCGGGGAGGCCGACCCGGTCGAGCAGCTCATCGGCCCACCGGCACTCGGCGTCGGTGTATCGATGCCACCACGGCTCCAGCGCCCCGTGGATCCCGCACCGCACGATCTCGTTGGCGGTGAGCTGGGGCCGGAGCTGTTCGAGCAGTGCGGCCGAGGCTGAGCCCACCCGGGACCGTAACCGGCGCAGGTCGGTACGGCCGAGTTCCCCGTCGAGCACCCGCACCGTGCCCTCGGTCGGATGCAACATCATCGACGCCACCTTGACCAGCGTGCTCTTCCCGCTGCCGTTCGGGCCGATCACCACCCAACGCTCGCCGGGATACACCGCCCAATCGAGCGGACCCAGGATCTTGGAACCATCGACGATCACCGAGATCCCCGTCAACTCGAGTACCGGTTCTGTCACCGTTCGCAGCGTACTGGATCCGGCCGGATACGCTCGCCACCGGACCGTAGCCGCCAGACGGCTAGAGTGGTCTTCTCGTCGGTTGTGACCGGCCCTGAACAACCATGCCTCTCACTGTCGGTCTACCCATCGTTGCGGTTCTCCTCGCAGCCAACGGATTCTTCGTCGCCGTCGAGTTCGCTCTCGTGGCGGCCGATCGCTCGAAGTTGCAGGCGATGGCCGACGAAGGTCGGTTCTCGGCCAGGGCGGCCATGAACGCCAGGAAGCGGTTGTCGTTCCACCTTTCCGCCGCTCAACTCGGCATCACGGTCACAAGCCTGATTCTGGGCTTCCTGGTCGACGATCTCATCGGCCCGCTGATCGACCCCGTGCTCCAACCGATTCCGGTTCTCAACGGACCGACGTCGTCGGTCGTCGTCGCGCTCGCCGTGGCCAGCGCGTTCCAGATGATCATCGGCGAGCTCTTTCCCAAGGCGCTCGGCATCTCCCGGCCCGAAGCGGTGGCCATGGCGCTTTCCCCCATAGCGTTGGTCGTCCACGGCGTGTTCAGTCCGGTGATTCGGGTGTTCAACGAATCGGCCAACTGGACGGTACGCCGGTTCGGTATCGAGCCCCAGGAGGAGTTGGCCGAGCTGCGCTCTCTGGAGGAACTCGAATTCCTCATCCACACCTCAGGTGAGTCCGGCGCGATCGATTCCGAGGCTCGGGCCATCTTGACGAGAACGATCCGCTTCGGTGACAAGACTGCCGCCGACGCCCTCACCCCTCGAGTCCACGTCGAAGCCATACGGGCCGACGCCACCGTGGCCGACCTGATCGCTCAGGCCCGGGATTCGAGCTACTCGCAGTTCCCGGTTTTCGACGGCGATCTCGATGACATCCGTGGCGTGGTCGACGTGGCGTCGGTGTTCGAGCTCGCCGTGACCGATCGCCTCGACAAGCCCATTCTCGACATCGTGACCGAGCCGTTCGTGGTGCCGGAGACAAGGGATCTGGTCGACATCCTGGGCGATTTCCGGGCCCTCGAATCACGCTCTCCGATGGCCGTCGTGATCGACGAGCACGGCGGTACGGCCGGCATTCTGACACTCGAGGACGTGCTGGAGGAGATCGTCGGCGAAGTCGACGACGAGTACGACGAGCCGGTCGGCCTGACGGCCGGTGTGGCCCCTGGCGTTTTCCTCCTCGCCGGCACCCTGCACCCCGACGAGGTCGAAGAGGCCTGCGGTTTCGAGGTTCCCGAGGGCGACTACGAAACGGTCGCCGGATTCGTGCTCGACCAGCTCGGTCGCATCCCCGAGGCCGGGGACGGACTGGTCTACGAGGGCTGGCAGATCCAGGTCGGCGAGATGGACGGCCGGCGCATCGCCTCGCTCCGAATCGAGGCACCCGAAGAGGGCGCTGGCGGCACCGACACCGGTGACCTGCGTGTCGCCGACGGGATCGGGAGCGGCTCGTGATCGGCGTCGCCGCGACCCTGGCCGCAGCGGGCCTGATCGGAATGACCGGTCTGGTGGCCGTGCAGACGATGAGTCCGACGGCGATCGTCGTGGCGCTCAGCGCGAGCGCCCTGCTCATCGTGCTCAACGGGCTTTTCGTCGCCTACGAGTTCGCGGTCGTCGCGGCCCGACGGACGGCGTTCGAGGAGGATCAGGCCGGGAACGGCCCGATCGTCCGGGCGGCAAGGGCGAGCCTGAGCGACCTGTCGATGCAGCTCGCCGGTGCTCAGCTCGGCATCACCATGGCCTCCCTCGCGCTGGCTCGGATCGGTGAACCGGCGTTGGAGGCGATTCTCGTGCCCCGCCTCGACGGGTTCATCAGCCCCGAGGGGGCCGAGAACCTCAGCTTCGCCCTGGCGCTGGCCGTCTTCACGTTCCTCCACCTGATCTTCGGTGAGATGGTCCCGAAGAACATCGCGTTGACCGAGCCGGAGAAGACCCTTCGCTTCGCAGTCCTGCCCTACCGGCTCTACCTGGTGATTTTCCGGCCGGTCGTCTGGTTGCTGAATGCGATCGCCAACGGCTTGGCCCGACTCGTCGGGATAGAACCCCGCGACGAGATCATGACCGTGCACACCGCGTCGGAACTGTCGGCCATCGTCCACCACTCCCAACAGGGAGGGGCGATCGAGGCCGACGACGCCGAGTTGCTGCAGGGCGCGCTCGAGTTCGCCGAGCGGGAGGTCGCCGAGATCGCCACCCCGCTCGACGACTATCCATCGGTCCTGCTCGGCTCGACGGCGGTGCAACTCGAACAGGTGGTGGCTCGAACCGGGTTCCGCCGCATCCTCGTTCGCCAACCGGGCCAGCGAAAGCCGATCGGCTACCTGCACGCCCGCGATCTCCTGGAGATTCCCGCCGAACGACGGGCCGCGCCGGTACCGGCCGGTCTGGTACGCAGGACGGCGGTCGTAGCCGGCGACACCTCGCTCATCGACGTGCTCCGGGATCTGCGGCGGGCCCGGCTGCAGCTGGCCGTCGTCGCCTCGGCCAACGACGAGCCGGCGGTCGTCTCGGTCGAGGAGGTCGTGCGGGCTCTGGTGGAGCCGAGCGCGGAGCTGGCCTCGCAGGCCGACGCAGGCGGCGACGACGTCGTTCCGGCCGGGGACGAGGACGAAGGCGCCGATCCATTGGATCTTCTCGGCCGCATTCTGTCGAACTGATCCTCTGGTCGTCCCGGTCGAGTCGAGGTCGACGACAAGGAGGTCGAGGATTCGGTGCCCGGGAGGTGTACGGACGGCTAACGACGGTGCGATAGTCTAGAACACCGTGCGGAGACGTCTCACTCTCTGTCTGCTGGGGTTCGGGCCAATGCTATGGCTGTTGATCGGCGACGGTGCCGAGCGCCAGGCGAACGCCGAGGAGCGCCTGAACAGTCCGTTTGTGCCGTCGATGGTGGCGTTGGAGGCCGCCGTCGAGCCGGCCACGCCTCTCCGGGCCATGAGCCTGACCGACACCCGTGATCGGGTGGCCGACGCCGAGGTCGCGCTGCAGCTGGCCACGCTGCAGAAGCAGAACGACGACCGTTCCCTGCTCGAAGCGCAGGCCGGTATGAAGGAGATCCAGCAGGAGGCCCGTGACATCGCCGACACCACGGTTCGAAGCGCCGTCAACACCTATCGGCGCAGCGACCTCGACGTGGGTCTGCTCGAGCTCACCGATCTCAACGCCGGCCTCCGCGCCAACGCCCTCGGCGACGCCGCCCTGCTGGCCGACACCGAGGTCTTCAAGAGCTTCTACGCCAAACAGAAGGATCTCGAAATCGCCCAGGCCGAACTGGCGGTTCGGACCGACGTCAACCGGGAGCTGAGTTCACGGGTGGTCGAGCTGCAGCAGGCGCTCGAGGCCGAGCAGTCGTGGCTGGCGGAACTTGAGGAGGCCAACATCCAGCAGCTGGCCCGCCGGGATTCGGTGAAGGCGTCGACCTGGGCCCAGAACCGGGGCCGCAAACAGGGCTTCTTCCTCCTCACCTGCCCGGTGGCGGGTCCGCATTCGTTCATCGATTCCTGGGGATTCCCCCGTTCGGGTGGGCGGCGGCACAAGGGCGTCGACATCCTCGCCAGCCCGGGCACGCCGATCGTGGCCCCGGTGAGTGGCGTGGTCGAGCATCGCGGCAACCGGGTCGGCGGGCGGTCGTTCCATCTACGGGACGAATACGGCAACTACTTCTACGGGACCCACATGTCGGGCTACGGAAAGAACGGTCAGGTCAATGCCGGTGAGGTGATCGGCTACGTCGGCGACGACGGCAACGCCGCCGGCATACCGCATCTCCACTTCGAGATTCACCCCGGCCGTCGCGGCAATCAAATCAACCCCTACCTCGACTCGGCCGCCGTCTGCTCCGGCGCCCACTGACGACGCCCAACGTCTTTCGCTTCTGTGCGGGCACGGCCCGCCTTCCCGGGCGTGGGGCGCACAGAACGGGAGGGGTTGGGCCTTCAGACTTCAGGCGCCGACCGAGTGGTAACCACCGTCGACGTGGATGATCGATCCCGTCGTCTGGGGGAACCAGTCGGAGAGCAGAGCGACACATGCCTTCGACACGCCCTCGGAGTCGGTGGCGTCCCATCCAAGCGGCGCCCGCTTGACCCACTCGGTTTCGAAGGCGACGAAGCCGGGGATCGACTTGGCGGCGATCGTCTTCATGGGCCCGGCGGCCACCAGATTGGACCGGATCTGTCTGGGTCCGAGTTCACGGGCCAGATAGCGGTTCAACGATTCGAGCGCGGCCTTGGCCACCCCCATCCAGTTGTAGGCGGGCCAGGCCACGGTTGCGTCGAAGGTGAGGCCGACGATGGAGCCGCCCTCGGTCATCAGCGGAACGGTGATGTCGGCCAGGGACCGCAGCGAATACGCCGAGACGTGGACGGCCACGGACACGTCATCCCAGGTCGGGGCGAAGAAGTCGTCGCCCAGGCAGGCCTCCGGTGCGAAGCCGACGGAGTGGAGGACCCCGTCGACCCGTCCCCACTTCTCGCTGAGAACCGTGCGCAGCGCTGCACCGTGTTCGGGGTCGGTGACGTCCAGCTCGTGGACCTCCGGCACCGGATCGAGCTTGCGGGCCGTCCGCTCGGTCAGTCGTAGCGCCCGCCCGAACCCGGTGAGCACCACCTCGGCACCCTCCCGCTGGGCCAACTGCGCCACCCCGAAGGCCAACGAATCGTCGGTCAACACGCCCGTGACGAGTATCTTTTTGCCGTCCAGTAGACCCATATGGTCTCTGACCCTAACCGTTCGGTGGGCGTTACACCGTCACCGCTGCCGACCCCGGCCCGACCACCGCCGCCCGACGATGGTTGGGCACCGGAAGTTCGCTAGTTTCAATATCGTGCTGAAGCTCTACGACACCGCCTCGAAGGCCGTCATCCCGTTTGAACCGGAGGGGCCGATCGTGACGATGTACACCTGCGGCATCACGCCCTATGACGCCACCCACCTCGGCCACGCCACCACCTACGTCACCTACGATGTGCTCCAGCGCCGCCTGCGTGACCTGGGTTACGAGACCCGCTGTGTCCGCAACATCACCGATGTCGACGATTCGATCCTGGCGAAGGCCCGCGAGATCGACGTCCACTACCTCGACCTGGCCGCCGCCGAGACGGCCCGCTTCGACGACGACATGGAGGCGCTCGACATGTTGCCGTCGTGGAGCGAGCCCCGGGCCACCTCGGCCATCGCCGACATCCGGGGCTTCATCGGCATGGTTCTCGCCAACGGACACGCCTACGAGGCCGGGGGAGCGGTGTACTTCGACATCAGCACCTGGCCCGACTTCGGCACGATCTCCGGCTACGACCACGACACGATGCTCGAGTATGCGGCCGAGCGGGGCGGTCGTCCAGATGATCCGAACAAACGGAATCCGCTCGACTTCGTGCTGTGGCAGCCGTCGGCCGACGGCGAACCGGCGTGGGACTCGCTGTGGGGGCCGGGCCGCCCGGGCTGGCACATCGAATGCTCGGCGCTTGCTCTCCGGGAGCTGGGGACCACGATCGATCTCCACGGCGGTGGTGCGGACCTCATCTTTCCGCACCATGAGTGCGAGGCCGCCCAATCGGCCGCCGCGACCGGCGAACCTTTCGTGCGCCACTGGATGCATCAGGCCATGGTCCGGATGGACGGTGAGAAGATGTCGAAGTCATTGGGCAACCTCGTGTTCGTCAGTGATCTGCGCAAGGAGTACGACACACGGGCCATCCGCCTCGGCATCGTCGCCAACCACTACCGCACCGCCTGGGAGTGGAATGACGACATGATGCCCGAGGCCGCAGCCCGCCTCCAGCGGTGGCTGGCCGCCGGTCGCGGTGATGGCGGTCTCGAAGAGGCCCGGGCCGCCCTGGACGACGACCTCGACACACCGTCCGCCGTCGCCGCGATCGACGCTGCGGCCGAACAGGGGCTTGGTGTCGACCGGGCGGCCTTGCTGCTCGGGGTCGATCTCAACGCCGGCCCGGCCACGATCCGCCCATCCTCGATCGTCGAGTGACCTTTCCTCGGTCTTGTCTGCTCTTCGCCGATGCCCTTGCATCTGCTACTGTGTCGATGGATCACAAGCCCTGGCATCAAAGCGAGGACACCTGAGCATGATTCCCGAGGGGATAGGCCGGTATCAGGCGCCGGCCCGCCGCATCCTGCAACCGTTGGTTCAGCGTCTCTGGCGCTTCGAGGTCGAGGGTCTCCATCACGTTCCCGAAACCGGTCCCGCCGTGCTGTGCCCCAACCACGCGGCGTTCATCGACTCCCTGTTCGTGCCCGCGGTGCTGAACCGGAACCTGATCTACGTCGGCAAAGCCGAGTATCTCGATGACTGGAAGACCAAACATCTCTTCCCCGCCCTCGGTATGATCCCCATCGATCGTCGGGGCGGCGACCATGCGGCCGCTGCCCTCGACGCCGCCCGTCAGGTCCTCAAACAGGGTGGTCTGTTCGGTATCTACCCGGAGGGGACGCGGAGCCGGAGCGGCAAGCTGCACAAGGGCCACACCGGAGCGGCGCGTCTGGCCGTCGAGACCGGCGCCCCGTTGATTCCCGTGGGTCTGATCGGCACCGCCGATATTCAACCGCCCGACACGTTCCTGCCCAAGTTCGGCAAGAGGGTGGCGATCCGATTCGGCGAGCCGATCGCCGTCGACCGCTATCGCGATCGGATCGGCGACCGGAACATGTATCGGGAGCTGACCGATGAGCTCATGTTCGAGATCCAACGACTCACCGGTCTCGAATACGAACACACCTACGCCGGGTCGACGGCCAAGGCGAAGCCCGAGGAACCGGTGGTCGAGGATCCGAAGGTCGAGGCGACCAGGGAACAGGTCGACGTCGAGCCGGTCACCGTCGGGCCCCCGCCGGCCGCCAACGGCGCGCCGCCCGCAGCGCCGACCCCGACCGAGGAGCCGGTCAGCGAATCGGTCCCGGCATCGGTTGCACTGGAGTCCCGACCGCTTCGCCCGCTGGCGGAGGTACTCGCCTCCTGAGGTGTTCTCGGCGAGTTGCGGCCGGCATGCGGCCGGTGGCTTTGGCAATAGATATTGCGGCAATAGTTATTGTTACAATAGGTATTGCGGCAATAGCTATGATATCGGCCTCGGGCGCAACGGCGACCGGATGGCAGGAGGAATACCAGGGGCAGAAGGCACCGGCGAACCCGGACGGCGGATTCGGCGGGAATTGGCCGACGGTCCAGCGCCCACGGGCCTAAACTTTGGCCCATGAGCGAGATTTCGGTAGCCCTGCCCGATGGATCACAGCGCCGTCTGCCCGATGGCGCCACCGTCGGTGACCTGGCCACCGATATCGGCTCCCGACTGGGCAAAGACGCCATCGCCGGTGTGGTCGACGGTCATGAGGTCGATCTCGATGCGCCACTGGACGACGGCCAGCAGGTCGAAGTCGTGGTGCCCGACTCCGAGCGGGGCCTGCACATCCTGCGCCACTCCACGGCCCATGTTCTGGCCCAGGCCGTTCTCGAACTCTGGCCCGGGGCCACGTTCGCCATCGGCCCGCCCATCGAGAACGGCTTCTACTACGACTTCGAGCTGCCACCGGGGCCCGACGGCAAATCGCAGACGTTCAGCGACGAGGACCTGGCCCGCATCGAGGACAAGATGCGGGAGATCGTCGCGGCCGACCAGCCGTTCGTCCGCTCCGAGGTGTCGGCCGACGAGGCGCTGGAGCTGATGGCCGACCACCAGTACAAGCGCGACATCATCGAGCGGGTCACCTCCGGTGCCGACGGTGAGCGGCTCGATGCCGAGCTGGCCAATGAGGCCGCGGGCGACGTCATCAGCTTCTACCGCAACAGCGATTCCTTCGTCGACATGTGTGTCGGCCCCCACGTCCCGTCCACGGGCCGTCTCGGCCACTTCAAGCTGATGAGCGTGGCCGGTGCCTATTGGCGGGGCGACGAGCACCGGCCGATGCTGCAGCGCATCTACGGCACGGCGTGGGCGTCGAAGAAGCAGCTGGCCGAGCACCTGCACCGACTGGAAGAGGCGGCGAAACGTGATCACCGCAAGCTGGCCAACGAGCTCGATCTGCTGTCGTTCCCGTCCGAGCTTGGGGGCGGTCTCGCCATCTGGCATCCGAAGGGTTCGATCGTCCGCAAGCTGATGGAGGACTTCTCGCGGCAGCGCCACATCGAGGCCGACTACGCGTTCGCCTACACGCCCCATCTGGCCAACGCCCGGCTGTTCGAGCAGTCCGGCCACCTCGACTTCTACGCCGACAGCATGTACCCGCCGATGGAGATGGACAACGGCACGTACTACCCGAAGCCGATGAACTGCCCGATGCACGTGCTCATCTACCGTTCACGGCAACGGTCGTACCGGGAGCTGCCCATGCGGCTCTACGAGTTGGGCACGGTGTATCGCTACGAGCGGGCCGGCACGCTGCACGGCCTCATGCGCATCCGGGGCTTCACGCAGGACGACGCCCACGTCTTCGTGTCCCAGGAGGGTCTGGCCGACGAGTTGTGCAATCTGCTGGACTTCGTGCTCGACGTTCTGCGGGCGTTCGGCTTCACGGACTTCGACGCCAAGCTTTCGACGCGGCCGCCCGAGAAGTCGGTCGGATCCGACGAGATCTGGGATCACGCCACGGAGAGCCTCAGGGCGGCCCTCGACAGCAGCGGACTCGACTACACGGTCGACGAGGGAGCCGGCGCCTTCTACGGGCCGAAGATCGACGTCGACGTGCGCGATGCGATAGGCCGGTCGTGGCAGCTCTCCACGATCCAGGCCGACTTCCAGCTCCCGGAGCGGTTCGGTCTCGAGTACGTGGCCGCCAGTGGCGAGCGGAAGCAGCCGGTCATGGTGCACCGGGCCCTGATGGGATCGATCGAGCGGTTCTTCGGTGTCCTCCTCGAGCACTACGCCGGCAACCTCCCGTTGTGGTTGGCCCCGGTACAGATCGAAGTGCTGCCGGTGGCAGAGGACCACGAGGATTATGCGGCCGAGGTCGTGCGCTCGCTGGAGGCCGCAGGCTACCGGGTCGAGACGACCGGAGCCGGCGATCCGCTCGGAAAACGTATCCGTAACGCCAAAACGCGGAAGATCCCCCACGTGCTGGTGGTCGGGTCCGACGATGCCGCGGCCAAGACGGTGGGGGACAACCCCCGGGGCGGTGAGGTCGAACGTGATCTGCCACTCGACACGTTCCTCGAGCGCCTGGCCGCCGAGATGGGCTCCCACGCCTAGCTCGGACGGTTCATGGACTATCTCTTCTCGGGGTGGCGCCTCGCCCACCCGCCCGAACTCGGAGCCGACGGGCTGCCACACGCTTACCTGGAACCCGAGCCGGGCAAGTCGCTGTTCGAGACGATCGAGCAATCCGGACTCGCCGACGAGATCACCTATGTCGTCCACCGGACCGAACTGAACTTCGTGCTGCTCAACGTCTACCCCTACACGCCGGGGCACCTGATGGTGCTGCCGCGGGCCGCCGAGCCGTCGATGCTCGACCTTCCTCTCGACACCTACGACGACCTGTGGCGTCTGGTTCGCACCGCGACCCAGGCCGTCGTCGACGCCTTCTCCCCCCAGGGCATCAACGTCGGCATCAATCAGGGCAAGGCCGGCGGAGGCTCGCAACCCGATCATCTACACGTCCACGTGGTGCCCCGCTGGTCGGCCGACACCAACTTCATGACCTCGATCGCCGACGCTCGTATCCTGCCGATGACACTGCGGGACTCCTGGGACCGACTTCGAGCCGTCTGGCCCGAGAGCGACGGGGGCGGCCCCGAGGCGGCGCCCGGCAACGGATCGAGCAGGTAGCGTGATGGTGATGACAGGCGGCAACGACCCCAAGGCTGAATCCGAATCCGAACTCCAGCCCGACGCCGGGGCCGAACCGGTCGACGAGCTGCCCGAGGATCTCCAGCCCGATCTCGTCGATCACGACGAGTACATCTTCCCCAACAACAATCGGCGCCGGATCCCCGGCTATCTGTATCTCGGGATCGCAGCGGTCCTGGTGGTGGTGTACCTGCTGCGAGGCGACGGGGTGTTCGTGAACGTCGGCTACCTGGGTGGCGCTGCCCTGCTTGCCGCCTTCGGTGCCTACAGCCTGATCGCCGGCTGGAATCTCGACGTCGACGAGCGGGATGCGCTGGTGGCCGCGGTCGGTGAGGTCGGATTTCCCGTCGGACACGCCTCGGCCCAGATGGGCTGGCGGGGCTGGCTCAGCCGTCCCATTTGGCGGATTCTGCTCTACTCGGCCGACGAGCCCCCCTCGAAGCGGGGCTTCGTGCTCGTCGACGGCGTCGACGGCACGATCATCGAATCCTTCGTCGAGGTCAATCCCGAAGACTGGTCCGAACTGGTCGACTCGTAGCTCGGTCGGCCGACCGGACAGGCCGCCCCGAGCGCGAGATACACTGGTCGCACCGACAACCGGAAAGGGACGACATGTTCGACGGTAGTCTTCGCACCGCCTTCGATCGGCTCGTGGCCCCCGTGGGCCGGGGCCTGCAGCGGCTGGGTGTCTCACCCGACGTCGTCACGATCGTCGGGGTGCTCATGGCCGGAGCCTGCGGTGTCGCCATCGGCACCGGACGGTTCTTCACGGCCGCGGTCCTGCTGGCACTCACCGGTTTTCCCGACGCCCTCGACGGCGCAGTGGCCAAGGCCGGCGGTCGCGCCGGTCCTCGCGGTGCGTTCCTCGACTCCGTCTCGGATCGCCTGAGCGACGGTCTGCTCTTCGCCGGGGCCGGTTGGTACTTCGTCGGTACCGACAGTCCCCGTTTGGCGATGCTGCCGTTCGGTCTGTTCATCAGCGCGTCGCTGGTGTCCTATCAGCGGGCCAAGGCCGAGTCACTCGGGTTCGAAGCCAAGGGCGGTCTCATGGAGCGGGCCGAGCGATTCATCGCTCTGGGCTTCGGTCTCGTGTTCAGCCCTCTGTTCGTGGCCACGCTGTGGATCATGCTGATCCTGACGACGGCCACAGCCGTTCACCGGTTCGTCAAGGTGTGGAAGCAGGCAGGCGGCGAACAGCCACCGACGCCCCTTCGCGCCGGACGGACCCGGCGTCGCACCCGCCGGCCGGTCTCGGATTTCCGGCGGCGGGCGCAAACGCGGGCCGAGAACAGACGGCGCAGCCCAAACCGCTGAGTTCGACGCGACGTCCCGATTGTCCAGCCGACCGCTCAAGATTCTGAAGGTCGCATCGGCCGCGACCCGCGTGCTGCCGCTGTCGGTCCTGAACCCTGTGGCGGCAGCCGTCGCCTCCCGGGTCGGCCCTCGCATGATGCCCGACAAGGCGGCCATGCTCGGCCGCCACCTGCGGCGGGTCGGTGACCACTCGACGGGAGCCGGCGACCGAAATCAGGAACCGGGTCAACCGGCGGCCACTGTCGGCGCCGGGTTCGGCTCCTATGCCCGGTACTGGGTCGAATCGTTTCGGCTGCCGTCGGTCGGGCTGCGGCAGCTCGATCGGGGGTTCTCCTTCATCGGCTACGAACACATCGAGCAGGTGCGGGCCTCCGGGATCGGCCCGGTGTTGGTACTACCACATCTCGGCGGCTGGGAATGGGCCGCGGCATGGTTGGGGCGCGTGGCCGAAGTGCCGGTGAGCGCCGTCGTCGAGCGGCTCGAACCCGACGACGTGTTCGAGTGGTTCAAGAATCTGCGGGCGTCATGGGGGGTCGAGGTGATCCCGCTGGGTCCCGACGCGTTCGGGCGGATTGTGCGGGCCGTGCGGGATGGGAGCATCGTGTGTCTCCTGGTCGACCGTGACATCGGCGGCAACGGCGTCGAGGTCGAGTTCTTCGGAGAGCGGACGACCTTGCCGGTCGGTCCCGCCGTCGTCGCGTCGCGAACCGGCGCCCCGATCCTGCCGACCGCCGTGTTCTTCTCCGGTCCACAAAGGATCTGCCGGGTCGGGGCACCGATCTACGCCGATGCCCGGTTCGCTCCCGATGAGCGCGCACTGTCGGATGCGACCAGGTTGCAGGGCCGGGAACGTCATCAGGCGCTGACCCAACGCATGGCCACCGAACTCGAGCGGCTCATCGAACAGGCGCCGGAGCAGTGGCACCTGCTCGAGCCCAACTGGCCGAGCGACCGCCGCCGGCTCGAGCTCTGAGGTCGCGCAGCCAACCGAGCCGTCGTCCCCTCGGTCCGGGCAGATCCATCGAATCGGGGGCGCCGGGGTACGGTGATGGCGTGCGAGTCGGAATGATTTGCCCCTACAGCCTGGCGGTCTGGGGAGGCGTGCAGTCCCAGGTTCTGGGACTGAGCCGCAGTTTGCGCGCGAAAGGGGTGGCGGCCCAGGTGCTCGCCCCCTGCGACGGTCCACCGCCCGAACCGTGGGTGACGCCGCTCGGCAATTCGATTCCCTACGCTCAGAACGGCTCCTTCGCGCCGCTGGCCCCTGACCCTGCGGCCCAGCTCCGGGTGCTGGCTGCGATCTGGGACGAACGTTTCGACCTGCTTCATCTTCACGAGCCGCTGGCCCCCGGGCCGACCCTCACCGCGGTCATGGTCAAGCCGGTGCCGCTGATCGGCACCTTCCACGCCAGCGGCAGCATTGCCGTGTACCGGTGGGCCCGCTTCGGTGTTCGCCGACTCGCGGCCCGCCTCGACACCCGGGTCGCGGTCTCACCGGAGGCGGCCGGTATGGCCAAGCGGTACCTCGACGGAAACTACGACATCTTGTTCAACGGGATCGAGATCGAGCGGTACTCGCGGCAGTCGTCGACGATGGCGACAACCGGTCCGACGGTGTTCTTTCTCGGCCGTCACGAACCCCGCAAAGGCCTCGGTGTGCTGCTGGAGGCCTTCCAGCAGCTGCCGGCCGACGTGACGCTGTGGATCGGCGGGCAGGGTCCGGAAACCGAAGAGCTGCAGCGCCGTTTCGGCGACGACGACCGGATCGAGTGGCTGGGGCCGATCACCGAGACCGAGAAATGGGCCCGCCTGCATGCGGCCCACGCCTTCTGTGTTCCGTCGCTCGGTGGTGAGAGCTTCGGGGTCGTGCTCCTCGAGGGTATGGCCGCCGGGACACCGGTCGTGGCCAGCGACCTGCCGGCCTACCGGGTGGTGGCCGAGGATGGCACCCATGCCGAGCTGTTCGCCACCGGCGATCCGACGTCGCTGGCCAAGGCGCTGCTCACCGTGCTCAACGGCGGGGAGGCGGTCAGCCGCCGGGTCGACCGGGCCAGGGACCGGGCCGGCGAGTACTCGATGAACCGCCTGGCCGACGCCTACATAGCCCGGTATCAGCGGCTTCTGTAGCGGTCCCCACGCCTCGACGGGGCGGCCGACGCGGCGCCGCCCCGCCGGTCGATTCGGGAAGATTTCCCGGGTCGTGCCAACTGAGCGAATTCCGCTCTACGCTGGACGCCGTGCCAGCCCAGCGAACCCGCCCTCAACGCGTCCGACAGGACGCACCCGCGGATGTCTCGCCCGGCTTCGTTTCGTTGGCCGTTGCCGTCGTGGCGCTGGCCGTTCCCCCCATGGTCGTGCTGGTGGTTGTGGCCGCCGTCGTCCCGGTCATCCCGTGGTGGACGGGTGTGCCGGTTGCACTCGCCATCGCCGGGCTGGCGATCTGGCAACGTCTCCGCCGCGCCCACGAGGTGGTCGTCGAGGAGCTCTTGGCCGCCCGTGGTTTGGTCAGCTCCGTCCGGCTCACCAACATGGTCCAGTCGTTGGCCCTGGTCGTCGGGGTGGAGGAGCCCGAGGCCTTCGTGATCGACACCGACGCCGTCAACGCCCTGATCGCCGCCCGCAACGATGCGGCCACGCTGTTCATCACCCGAGGGCTCGACGAGCGCTTGGAGCCGGTTGAACTCGAAGCGGTTGTGGCCGAACTGCTCGTTCGCCTCCGCAACGGCGACGCCGAGGCGGCCACGATCGCCTCCGCCCTCTACCGTCTTCGGTTGCTGGGCCCCCTTTCGAGTTTCACGATCGGGCCGACCGCATCGCTCGGTCTCGGACGTCTCCTTGGCGACGAGCGGGATCTGGCGGCCGATCAGCAGGCCGTGGCATTGACGCGCTACCCGCCCGCGCTGCAGAGTGCGCTGACCAAGATCAAGGATCAGCCCCGCCGCCCGGCCGATCTCGGCGGCGAATGCGATCTGCTGTGGCTCGTCTCGCCTGATCCCGCCGCTGCCCCGGGCGCCACGCGGTCGCCCCTCGATCTCCGAATCGACGTGTTGTCGGAGCTGTGATCGGCCGGCCACGATCTCGATGCTGGATCGTGGCCACAACCGCCCTCGCACTGCTTGTCGCTGCCTGTGGATTCGGCGGCTCCGACTCGACCGCCGATCCCGATGCGGCCCAAAACGCCGACATCGAATCGGAGGCCGCCTCGGACACCGTGGACGACGACGAGCCCGAGGCGCTCGCGGCGATCGATGATGAGCCCCAGGCGACCGGTGGTCCGACGTTCCCGTTCACCGGTGAGCCGGCCGAGGGCCCCGACGCTCGGTCGGCCCTGAGCCGACCCGCACTGGTGGTCAAGGTCGACAACCATCCCCGGGCCCGGCCCCAAACCGGTCTCGACCAGGCCGACATGGTGTTCGACGTGCGAGCGGAGGGCGTGACCCGTTTCGCCGCCGTCTTCCATTCCGTCATTCCCGATCCGATAGGCCCCGTGCGGTCCAGTCGAACCTCGGATTTCGATCTGCTACGTGGTCTCGACAATCCGCTGTACGCGTCGTCCGGCGGCAACGCCTATGTTGCCCGGGGCCTGCGGACGCTCCCCATCGTCGAACTCACCAATCTGACCCGAACCGAGTACTTCCGCGACTTCTCCCGTCCGGCTCCCCACAACCTCTACGTGAACGGCAGCGACCTCTACGAGCTCGCACCCGACGATCTGCCCGAACCCCAACCCTGGTTCCGCTACCGCCGCCCCGGTGACGACGATCCGCCCTCCAGCGCGGTGACGCTGACCGGCCCGGTCACCATCGCCTACACCGGCAGTCCGACCGTCACGCACACCTGGGATCCGTCGGTCGAGGGCTGGCTGCGCACCCAGGACAGCAATCCCCACACCACTGCGGGCGGCGATCAGCTCGCCCCCGAAAACGTGGTGATCATGGTGACCGACTACAGCACCAGTCCGGCCGATGCCATCTCGCCCGAGGTCCGCTCGACGGGATCCGGTCCGGTGGTGGTGCTCACGGGCGGGTGGGCGGTGGTCGGCACCTGGGAACGCCCCACGGCCGAGGACAAACCGACGCTGCTCGACGGTGACGGTGACCCGATCCTGCTCACACCCGGGCGGACCTGGATTCTCATGCCCGAACTCGGTCAGGTGAGCTTCCCGGACGGGCAGACCGTGCCCGGCTGGAGCGGCTGACCAAGCGCCGCCTTGGGCCGGGGCGGCGGCTCGAATCGGTCCAAAATCCACGCGTCAGGGGAGGCACCGGGCCGTACACTTTTCCGTATGGCTGAAGACAACGGTCGCACTGACGGCACGGTTCGGGTCAAGCGAGGCTTGGCGGAGATGCTCAAGGGCGGCGTGATCATGGACGTGGTCACCGCCGACCAGGCCAAGGTGGCCGAGGACGCCGGCGCGGTCGCCGTGATGGCTCTCGAGCGGGTGCCGGCCGATATACGCAAAGACGGCGGCGTGGCCCGCATGAGCGATCCCGAGATGATCGAGGGCATCAAGGATGCGGTCACCATCCCGGTGATGGCCAAGGCCCGTATCGGCCACTTCGTCGAGGCCCAGATCCTCCAGGCGCTCGGTGTCGACTACGTCGACGAGTCCGAGGTGCTGACCCCGGCCGACGAGGCCCACCACATCGACAAGTTCGCCTTCAAGGTGCCCTTCGTGTGCGGGGCCACCAACCTCGGTGAGGCGCTCCGTCGAATCAGCGAGGGCGCCTGCATGATCCGATCCAAGGGTGAGGCCGGAACCGGCAACGTCGTCGAGGCGGTCCGCCATCTCCGGTCGATCACCGGTGACATCCGACGCCTCACCCAGGCCGATTCGGCCGAGCTGTTCGGTTGGGCAAAGGAGCTGCAGGCCCCGCTACCGCTGGTCCAGGAGATCGCCGAGACCGGCAAGCTGCCCGTGCCGCTGTTCTGCGCGGGCGGTCTGGCCACACCGGCCGACGCCGCCCTGGCCATGCAGCTCGGCGCCGAAGCCGTGTTCGTCGGCTCCGGCATCTTCAAGAGCGACAACCCGGCCCCGCGGGCCAAGGCCATCGTCGAGGCCACCACGAACTACAACGACGCTGACATTCTCGCCAAGGTCAGTCGCGGGCTCGGTGCCCCGATGACGGGCATCGACATGGACGACGTCGAGATCCACCTCGCCGACCGGGGCTGGTGATTGTGCGACCGGAGGCGCGATCGGAGCTGCCCTCCGAATCGCCTAGAGTTCGCCGAGGCGAACTCGAATCATGAACGTTGGGGTCCTGGCCCTCCAGGGTGCATTCGCCCGCCATGTCGAGGCACTGACCGATCTCGGCGTCGAGGCCTTCGAGGTCCGCAACCAGGGCCAGCTGGATCGCTGCGACGCCATCGTGTTGCCGGGAGGCGAGTCGACCACCATGTCGAAGCTGCTCGACACGTTCGAGCTGGCCGAGCCGCTGGCCAAGATGGTGGCCGACGGGCTCCCCACCTTCGGGACCTGTGCCGGGATGATCCTCCTGGCCTCCGCCATCAGTGACGGCCGGCCCGATCAGCATGCGTTCGGGGCCATCGACATCGACGTCCGCCGCAACGGTTACGGCCGCCAGATCGACTCGTTCGAGACCGATCTGGTCATCCCCGAACTCGGGCCCGAACCGTTCACCGCGGTCTTCATCCGGGCGCCGGTCGTCGAGGCCTGCCGGGGCACGGTGCAGGTTCTGGCTTCGGTCGACGGCGATCCGGTGCTGTGCCGTCAGGATTCGGTGCTGGTTGCGTCGTTTCATCCCGAGCTGACCGACGACCGTCGACTCCACCGCTATTTCGTCGAACAGGTGGCCGGCTTCGACGTCGACTGAGAGCGTCCCGGCTTACAATTGGCGGCGGAAAGTTCTCGACCGTAGGAGTGTCGTCAGTGTCAGGTCATTCCAAGTGGGCAACGATCAAGCACAAGAAGGGCGCTGCCGACGCCAAACGGGGCAAGCTCTTCGCCAAGCTGATCAAGCAGGTCGAGGTGGCGGCCCGTCAGGGCGGCGGTGACCTCGACGCCAATCCGACGTTGCGGACGATGTACCAGAAGGCCCGCGACAACTCCGTGCCGCTCGACACGATCGACCGGGCCGTCAAGCGGGGCACCGGTGAACTCGAAGGTGTCAACTATGAGCCGATCACCTACGAGGGATACGGCCCCAATGGCGTCGCACTGCTGATCGACACGCTCACCGACAACCGCAACCGCACCGGCTCCGAGATCCGATCCCTGCTCACGAAGAACGGTGGCTCCCTGGCCGAGCCCGGGGCGGTGGCCTGGCAGTTCGAGCGCAAAGGCGTCGTCAAGGTGGCCAAGTCGGCCGCCGAGGACGACGTCATGATGATCGGCCTCGACAATGGTGCCGAGGACCTGGAGGATCTCGACGACGTCTGGCAGGTCACCTGTGAGCCGACCGACGTGAACCCGCTGCGTGCGGCACTGGAGGAGGCCGGTCTCGAGGTCCTCGAGTCCGACACCACGATGATGCCGACCAACACCGTGCCGCTGTCGGACGTGTCCGCGGTCAAGACCATCCTGAACCTGGTCGAGGTCCTCGACGACTCCGACGACGTACAGGACGTGCACTCCAACGTCGACATCGACGATTCGATCCTCGAAGCGCTGAACTGACGGGCTCCGCCGGCCCGAGGCCACTGTGGCGGCGGACCGATTTCAGCAGCCTTCGAACAATTTGCTTCGATCGTTTGTTCGTGTTGGTGTCGTGAGTGGCGGATCGGGGCCGCTTTCTCACTTGCGGGTGCCTGTGTGTTGTTCCAGTGTTGGCAGGTGATGTCGATGGCGGCTCCGGTCTTTTCGATGGCGGCGTAGCGGTTGGTTCCTCGCCGGTCGCATCTGCCGTCCGGTTGTTCCGGTCCCTTGGCGCGGCGG
>JAOTVU010000284.1 GCA_029863385.1 Acidimicrobiia bacterium | reverse complement strand
GGTGCCGCTTCCACCGCCGTGTAGATGGCCTCGGTCTCGGCGGTGAACGAGCCAACGGCGAAGGTGCGGGTCATGTCGCTGCCGTACCCGTCGACGCGGGCGCCCATATCGATGACGAGCAGGTCGCCGACGGCGAGCGCCCGGTCCGACGGTACGGCGTGAGGACGAGCGCTGTTCGGCCCGGCGGCCACAATGGTCGGGAAGCTTGCATCGTCGGCCCCGAGGTCGATCATGGCCGCCTCGAGCCGACGGGCGATCATCTTCTCGGTCACGGCCTCGGGCAGGTCGGACAATACCGAGCTCAGAGCGCCATCCGCGATGGAGGCGGCGAGGGCCAGACGGGCCAGCTCCCCGTCGTCCTTCGTCTCCCGTTCACGTTCGACCGCACGTTCGACGGGCACCACCCGATCCTGACCGAGGAGTTCGACGGCCCGGTCCTGTTGTTGCCAGGTGATGTGATGGCTCTCCAGACCGACCGTCATGCCGGAGTCCACTGCGTCGAGCAGCGCTCCCAACACGTCGCGTTGGACCACCACGGTCGCCTCGACCGAGGCCTCGTCGAGCTGCTGGACGACCTGCTCGGCGTATCGGGCGTCGGTGGCCATCGTCAATCCGTCCGCAGTTACCACAACGGCGCCGTTCGACCCGGTGAAGCCCGTCAACCAGCGCACGTTCGCCGGTTTGGTGACGACGAGCCCGTCGCATCGGCCCCCGACGGCAGCCCACAATCGGACCGCACGGCCGGCCACGTCCATCGGCGGTAGCCGATCCGCCCCCGCGTCTGCCGCGTCCTCAGCCATTCCCTGGTTCCATCGTCTGCAGAACGTCGGTCAGCAGATCGTCGTCGTCGACCACCACGGTCTCGACACCACCGGGGCCGTCGAGGACGAACGTCGTGCCGTCGAGCGCCTTCTTGTCGCGGCGGAACAGCATGACCAGCTCGTGGAGGTCGTAGCCGACGGGCAGCTCGGTGCTGAGGCCGTAGTGCGCCACCACCCGCCGATGCTCGTCGACCCGGGCCCGGTCGATCCGGCCCAGTCGGTGGGCCAGCTCGGCGGCGTACACAAGGCCGATTCCCACCGCTTCGCCGTGACGCAGATCGTAGGATCCGGCCGTCTCCAGCGCGTGGGCCAGCGTGTGGCCGTAGTTGAGAATCGCCCGGCGACCACCTTCCCGCTCGTCGCCGGACACGACGTCGGCCTTGATACGGGCCGAGGCCGCCACCCGCTCCACAAGCGGGAGACGATCCAGGTCGCCGCGGCCGAGGAAATGGTATTTCGCCAACTCGCCCATGCCCGACACGAACTCCCGGTCGGGCAGCGTCTCCAGCGCGTCGATCTCGCAGATGACGGCGGTCGGCTGCCAGAACGCTCCGAGCAGGTTCTTTCCCTCCGGCAGGTTGACGCCGGTCTTGCCCCCGATCGCGGCGTCGATCTGGCCGAGCAGCGTGGTCGAGACGTGCACCACCGGAATTCCCCGGTGGTAGGAGGCGGCCAGGAATCCGGCGACGTCCGACACGACACCGCCACCGACCGACACGACGGCATCGGCCCGCGTCATACCCCAGCGGGCCATCGCGGACGCCAGCTCGCCGACGGTCGACAGCTGTTTCGACTCCTCCCCCGGCTCGAGCAGGAAGGTGCGCTGGTCACGGCCGCTGTCGACCTCAACGCCGATGCCTGGCTGGGTGATCACCGCCACTCGCTCGGATCGTTTCGGCACCAGATCGGCCAGTCGACGGACGGCACCCCGGCCGATGTGGATGGGATACGATCGGCCGTCGTTGAAGGCCACCGTTTCGGTCAGGATCCGGTCCCGCATCCCGACCGTTGGACGTGCCAGCCCGTCGACCACGAACTCGGCGATCGCCTCGGGCGTCCGATCGTCGATGTCGACGATGAGATCGGCGGCCGTCGTCAGGTCACGAAGAGATCGTCTTCGCACCGCGGCAAGCTCGGCGGCGTCGAATCCGTCGATCCGATCGGCGAGCGTGATGTCACGGCCGTCCAGCCAGACGACCGTGCCCCGCCGCCACCGTTTCCGGGCCTCGGAATCGGCGATGGCGTCGAACGCCACGACCTCGACGGTGCGGCTTCCCGGCACCGAACCGGAGGCCACCCGGGCGGACAGCCGGTCGACCACCTCATCGGTCACCGCTCCCGGCAGCCCGATCAATACGACGGATTCCGCAGTCACCGCTTCAGACTAACGTCCCAACGTCGATGGACCGTCAGCGGTTCCGGCGGCCGCGACCCGACGAACGAGCCTCGCAGTGGCCGAACGATCAGATCGCAACATCCGACATGATCGCCGGTGAGAGCACGACGATCACCAGGCTGGCTGCAGCCAGGGCGGGCCCGAAGGGAATCTCGGCCCGACCCCGACCGCGCACGACGTTGTAGACCAGCCCGATGATCCCGCCGCCGGCCAGGGCCAGCAGGATGGTCCAGAAGACCAATCGGGTCGCCTCGATCAGGCTCGGTTGCAGCCAGCCGACGAAAAGGCCGAGCAGAATTGCCAGTTTCACGTCGCCAAAACCCATCCCGCGCTCGTGGATGACGTGTGCCAGACCCATGAAGCCGCTGAACACAGCGGCCCCCAGCAAGGCCGAGTTGATTCCGTCGACGTAGTCGAACTCGCCGGAGAAGACGAGGATGAGGAACAGGCCGACGATGATCGACGGCCAGACGATGACGTTGGGCAGCAGATGGGTTTCGATGTCGATGGCCGACAGTGCAACAAGCACCGCGCCCAGCGCCAGGTAGGGAAGCAGCATCGGCGACCAGCCGAAACGAAGGCCCAGGGCGACGAAGACCGCAACGCTCCCGACGTCGACAAGCGGGTATCGAACGCCCTTGTGGTTGGCACACGACGGGCAGTGGTCGGTCCACGACAGAAC
>JAOTVU010000019.1 GCA_029863385.1 Acidimicrobiia bacterium | reverse complement strand
GCCCGCTCTAGTGGCCTTGGGCCGGGATTCGCAGTGGCTTTTCGCGCCTGACGGTCACGGTGGCGCCGTCGACCAGCAGATCGGTCTCACCGCTGCTTTCGACCTCGACCAGGCATCCGTCGCCGTCGACGGTGACCTTGAGGGTCTGGCCGTGCCAAAGCAGTCGGAAGCAGACCGAGTTCCACTGCTCGGGAAGCCGTGGGGTGAACGACAAGCAACCCTCGCGATCGGTTGTCCCGGCGAATCCGTAGACGATGGCGGCCCAGACGCCACCGGCATTCGCGATGTGGACCCCGTCGGTGGTGTTGCCGTGGCTGTCGGCCAGGTCGAGATAGAGCGACTGGTTGAAGTAGTCGTAGGCCAGATGGCTGTAGCCGACGTCGGCGGCCACGATCGACTGAACACAGGCCGAGAGCGACGAGTCGCCGGTGGTCAGCGGATCGTAGTAGTCGAAATTGCGGCGTTTCTGTTCGGTGTCGAAGTGTTTGCCCCGGAGGAACATGGCCAGCACGACGTCGGCCTGTTTGAGAACCTGGTGTCGGTAGATGACCAGGGGATGAAAATGGAGGAGGAGAGGATATTTGTCCGACGGCGTTCCGGCGAAATCCCACGCCTCGCGGCGGAGGAAGTTGACGTCCTGGGGGTGGATGCGCAGCTCGTCGTCGAATGGGATGAACATGGCGTCGGCCGCTCGTTTCCACTCGGTTACCTCCCCCTCCACCAGGCCTGTGGAGCGGACGAGCGCTTCGTAGGCCTCGGGGCTCGATTCGGCCACGGTCTCGACCGCCCAGGCGGCGAGCCCGAGGTTGAAGCGGGCCATGACGTTGGTGTACATGTTGTCGTTGACGACCGTCGTGTACTCGTCGGGGCCGGTGACGCCGTGGATGTGGAACCGCTCCTTGCCGTTGTTCGAGTAGTAGAAGCCGAGATCGGCGAAGAGACGGGCGGTTTCGACGAGGATCTCCACCGCCTCGTGCTCGAGGAAGTCCTGGTCTCCGGTGGCGGTCAGATATCGCTCGAGGGCGTATGCCACGGCGGTGTTGATGTGGTACTGCGCCGTCCCGGCCGCATAGTAGGCGGACGCCTCCTCGCCGTTGATGGTCCGCCACGGATACAGAGCGCCCCGCTGGCTCAGCTCGCTGGCTCGATGTCGGGCCCTGTCGAGCATGCGCCACCGGAAGCGCAGCAACTTCCTTGCCGCCTCGGGATTGGTGTAGGAGAGATACGGGAGGACGTAGACCTCGGTGTCCCAGAAATAGTGGCCGTCGTAGCCGCCGGCCGTGACGCCTTTGGCGGCGATGCCCTGCTCGTGGGTGCGGGCCGAGGCCTGGGCGAGTTGAAACAGGTTCCACCGAATCGCCTGCTGGGCTGCGGCGTCGCCGTCGACCACGATGTCGCTGTGGTGCCAGTACTCGTCGAGCCATCGACGCTGCTCGTCCTCGAGCGCCGTCGGTCCGGCGGTCACCGCCCGGTCGATGGTGCTGTTGCAGCGATCCTTCAACTCGATGGGAGGTACCCCGCGGGAGCTGTGATAGGACACGTACTTCGTGATGGCGAATGTCTCCCCGACCCGGCCGTCGACGGTGAACACGGTTTTGGCCAGATCGTCCGACACGTCGGTCTCGACGTCGAACGGACAGTTGGTTGTGACGGTGTGGCGGTAGGCGCAGGCCAGCGTCATCCGGCTCGAGACCGTGCGGTAACCGAGGGTTACCTCCCCACCGACGCCGAGATCGAAGTCCACGTCCTGGAGGATGGGTTCGAGTACACGCTGGTCGAAGCGTCGGCCCTGGCGGGGATCTCGTCCTTCGCCCTCACCGAGGGCGGCTGCGGTGACGTGGTACTCGTCCTCGCCGTCCTGGCGGTTGAGCATTTGCGACGACACGACGATGGGACCGTCGTAGTCGAGCAGCGTGATCTCGAACCGCAGCACCGCCAGATGCCGCTGTACCAGGCTGACCATCCTCTCCGAGCGCACACGCACACGGTTGCTGGCCGGTGTCCTCCAGACGACCTCGCGGTGTGAGCGCCCGGATCGGAAGTCGACGACCCGCTCGTAGTGCTCGAGGTCGGCCTCGGTCAGGAGCAGGGGTTCGTCGTCGACATACAGCTTGATAGTTTTCGTGTCCGGCACGTTGACGATCGTCTGGCCTGTCTTGGCGAACGCGAACGCCGACTCGGCGTGATGAATCGGCCAGGTCTCGTGAAAACCGTTGAGGAAGGTGCCGTGGGTGTTGGCGTCCCGTCCTTCGGGCGGATTGTCGCGCATCCCCAGGTAGCCGTTGCCCACCGCGAACAGGGTTTCGGTGAGCCCCAGGTCGTTCGACGACGGTTCGATCTCCACGAAGCGCCACTCATCGATCGGAAAGCGATGGCGGGGGATCGAGCTCGCCGTGGGGCGGATCTTCATGACGTGCCTCCATTGGATCCGGGAACCAGTTCGTCGAGGTCGTCGACCACGACCGATGCACCGTTGGCCGCCAGGGCGTCGCGGTTGCCACCCCGGTCGACCCCGATCACCAGCGGGAATCCGCCGGCCACGCCGGCCGCCACGCCCGAGGTGGCGTCCTCGACCACGACCGTGTCGGTGGCGGTCACACCGAGAAGCTGGGCACCACGCAGAAACATGTCCGGGGCCGGCTTGCCCGCCAACCCCTCGTCGGCGGCGACCACACCGTCGACCACGTGGGGAAAACGGTCCGCCAGCCCGGCGGCGGCCAGCACCGGGCGGGCGTTCTTCGACGACGACACGATCGCCTGTCGGACCCCGATGTCATCGAGCAGATCCATCAATCGCATCGACCCCGGGTAGGGGGTGACGCCCTCGCGTTCGAGGATGGCGTTGAACACGACGTTCTTCCTGTTGCCGAGCGCGCAGACCGATCCGTCACCGGCAGGATCGCTCGGGTCGCCCTCGGGCAGGGTCACGTCACGGGAGGCGAGGAAGGAACGAACCCCGTCGTAGCGCGGCTTGCCGTCGATGAAGCGAAGGTAGTCGTCGGGCGTGTAGTCCCAAGGGGCGAACAGCTCGGCCCAGGCCCGCTCGTGGATCTCGGCGGTGGGAGTGATAACGCCGTCGAGATCGAACAGGACAGCCTCGTAGGCGGTCCAGTCGACCAGAGTGTCCGGGTCGTGCTTGTCGATGGTGTCATCGCTCATGGAAACGCGATTGTAGGGAACGCCGGCCCCAGATGGCCCGCTCGGTTAAGAATCGACGGTCCGCGGTCGATGTGAAAGGTCGTGAGGCGAACCCAGCCAACCGATCGGCGCCGTGACGGCGGTGCCGCCATTGTGGAGTTCGCCCTGGTCGCGCCCGTGCTCATCATGATCATGATGGGCGTGGTGCAGCTCGGTCTCCTGCTCCACCAGCAGCAGGGCATTCACGCCGCCGCCCGTGAGGGCGCCCGGCAGGGTTCGTTCCCCGACACGACCGAATCGGAGATCGAGGCGTCGGTTGCAACGGCGCTGGCCAACATCAACCTGGCCAACACCCCGGTGGTGACGATCTCGCCACAGAACGTAAGCAGCATCCCTTGCGATGCCACGGTCAACCCCCGTCCCGAGAACGTCACGGTCAACGTGCAGGTTGCGGCCGTGCTCGACATCCCGTTCGTCGCCGGGCAGACGGTGAACCTGACCGGCGAGGGCACGTTCCGATGCGAATATCTCGATTGATCACGCCAGCGACGTGGCCCCGGCGCGTCAACCGGGAGCGGGGTGCCTCACTGGTGCTCGTCTCGGGGGCGCTTGTTGCGTTTGTCGCCATCGCCGCAATGGCCGTCGACTTCGGTCAACTCGTGGTGCAACGCCGGGCGATGGTGACCGCCACCGATGCGGCATCGCTCGCAGCGGCCACGATCATGGCCGAGGGTGGCGACGCAACATCGGCTTGCGTCGAGGCCCGCGTCTACCTGGACACCAATGCCCCGAACCACGATCCCACCACGTTCGGCTGTGATGCCGTGACCCGGCCGGGCATCGTCGAGGTCGAGGCGGCCCAGATCGTCCCCTACGGCTTCGCCACCGTGTTCGGGATCAGCTCCGGGACCGCCCACTCGTCGACCGCCGCCGAGTATCTCCGGCCTGTCGAAGCCGGCATCCGACCCTTCATGCTGTGCCGGGTCTACAACAACCAGTTCGAGAACTGGCTCGACGGCACGACGCCCACTCCGCCGACCATCCAGTTCCTCATGAGCGACAACCTGCAGGCCTGCCTGGTCGATCAAGGCGACGGTGCCGCCGGCGGCAACTCCGGCAACGGGGGCGGCAACGGGGCCGGGGGAAATGGCGGGGGCGGCAATGGCGGGGGTGGCGGTGGTGGCAACGGCGGCGGCGGCAACTGGGCCGTCGCCGATCTCGACGGACAGTCGAACGGCACTCCCGAGACCCGGGGCTGGATCGCAGAAGGCTACGACGGGGTGCTGAACACCTGTCAGAACCAGACCTGCCCGCCGCCGGAAACGGTCTGCACCGACGATCCCGTCGCCTGCTACGAAGGCAGCCCTGGCGTACTGAGCGTGGCCGTCCGGAACGAACTCGACTCGATCACCGACAACGGCACGATCAGCCTCATCCCGATCGTTCGTGAGGTAACCGAGGGCAACGGCGGGAATCTGCAGTTCCGCGTCGATGAGCTCGTCTACGCAGAACTCGTGGCCTACCAGACGCTGCAGCAGGCCGATATCCGCTCGTTGAGCTTTCGTTTCATCGATCCCGATGACCTCGATCTCGATCCGGCGGTCCGTATTTGCGGCGCAGTGATCGCTGAGTGCCCTTGAAACCCCCACCCCGGTGCACCGACCGGTTAAGCGCGGCCGTTGTCGGGCCGACTGGATGTGTTGAACCGATGGCGATCACCCGGGTCGCCCTTGATGGAGAGAAGCGAGGGACCGATTCATGAGACCCAACGCAAAGCGGTTGGGAGCCGCCACCTTGGCACTGGTGCTAGGTGCCGTCGGTGTCGTCACGCTGGTCCGCTACGTGCGAACCGCCGAGGATCGCGCGCTGGCCGGTCAGCAACTGGTTGATGTCGTGGTCGCCACCCAGCCGGTCGAGGCGGGAACCCGAACCGATGAGCTGGCGCTGAGCACCGAAGTGCGTCGGGTCCCGGCGTCGACCCGGACCCCCGGAGCGATCACCGACCTGTCCGAGGTCGGCGACATGATCACCTCCGTCGATCTCGTGCCCGGCGAGCAACTTCTGGCCGCCCGCTTCCTCGACGGCGAGACCCGTCTCGTCGCGGGAGGCGAGGTGCAGGTCGAGCCGGGCCTGGTCGAGGTCACGGTCCAGATCAACCCGTCACGAGCCGTCGGCGGCCAGGTCGTACCCGGCGAACGGGTTGCCGTGGTGGCCTACGTCGGCGACATCGATCTGAGTGACGACACGGTCGACCCGGCGAGCGGGGTGCTGCTCCGTCAGGCTCTGGTCACCAACGTCCAGTCGGCCGCGCCCGAGACCCTGGCCGGCGAGGAGAACGACCGGAACCGCCAGACCCCGGGCTCCGACTTCCTGGTCACGTTGGCGGTCGATCCGACCGAAGCCGAGCGGGTGGTGTTCGCCGACGAGTACGGCATCGTCTGGCTCGCCCGGGAGGGCGACGAGCCCACTCCCGGATCGGGTGACCTGGTGCAGATCGAGAACCTCTTCGACAGGGAACTCTCCGACGCCCTGACCTCGATTCTCGCCGCCGCCGACGAGGAGATCGACGGGTCCGATGACGGCCCGGACGGCGCGGACCAGGAGCCCACCGCGGAGAACGACGTCGACCCGGCAACCGAGGAGGAGGGCCAGTGAGCACCATTGCCGTGATCAGCAGCGACCGGACGATGACGGGATTCGTCGACAAGCCCCCCGCCGACACCAATGTCCGCCGCGAGGATCCGATCACCAGCGACATGGCCGCCGAGGATCGGACGTCGTGGCTGGCCTCACTGAGCGTCGACGTGATCGTCTTCGGTCCCGACATCGAGGTCGATGTTGTACTCGAATCGTCTGCGTTCCTGCGGACCAGCCGTCCCGAGGTCGACTGCATCGCCGTCTGTGAGCCGACGACGGACTTCCTCGCCAAAGCGATGAGCCACGGTGTACGCGATGTCGTCTCGCCGTCGAAGGGCCACAAGGAGCTACGGGAGGCGCTTCGGCTGCTCGACGAGGCGGCAGCCATCCGATCCAGCACCCGGGCCGAGGCACGCCCGGAACGAGGCACCGTCATAACGGTCCTCGGGCCGAAGGGTGGTGTCGGCAAGACAACCGTTGCCGTCAACCTGGCCTACGCTCTCGCCTCCCAGGTGCCGGGCGAACTGGTCGTCGTCGATCTCGACCTGACCGGCGGCGACGTGGCCGACAGCCTCGGCATGGAGGTGGCGTCGAACGTCTCGACGGTCGTGGGCTCCGGCGTCGTCGACGACCCGACGAGCCTCAAACTCAGCCTGACGAGCCACGGTTCCGGCGCCCTCGTCCTCCCGGCCCCGACGTCGCTGGTCGAGGCGGCGGCCATCGAGCCCGAAGGCGTCCAGCACCTGATCGACCAACTGACCCGCATGTTCCGGATCGTGCTGATCGACACCGGCCCCGGCACGTCCGACGCCACGGTGGCCGCCGTCCGCGCCGCCAACGAGGTGCTGGCCGTGACCACCCCCGAGGTCGGCGGGATACGAACCCTCGAACGGCACCTCGACGGCTACGACGCCGTCGGCTTCCAGCGGGCCCGCCGCCACGTCATCCTCAACAAGGAGGATCGGCGCAGCTCGCTGACCAGAGAGGACGTCGAGGCCGTCCTGCGCCGCCGGATCGACTACGTGCTGCCGTACGACCGCAACCTGCCCGCCGCGGCCAACGAGGGCTCGGCCTACCTCGAGGCCCGGCCCCGGGGTTCGGTGGCCACCACGTTCGCGGCCCTGGCCGTGGCCCTGCGAGGGGCGCGGGTACCGGCCCAGTCGACCGAGCGAGGGTGGTTCCGGTAGCCATGAGCCTGGGAAAGCTTCTCGCCGACCTCAATTCCGATTCCTCGTCCGGCAACGCCCGGCCGGTTGAGCGGCGGGCTCCGCTCAAGTCGATCGGCAACGCCGAGACCGGTCGGTTTCTCGACAGCCTCGGCGACCGGGTCCGGATCAAACTGGTCGACCAGGTGGGTACCGCCACCAGCGAATCCGACCTGTCGCAGGAGGAGCTCCGCCGGCTAGTCGGCGAGGAGCTCGAACGCCTGATCCGCGACGAGAACCTGCCGCTTGACAGCCGTGAACAGCGGCAGATGATCACGTCGGTCACCAACGACATCCTCGGCTACGGTCCGATCGAACCACTGCTGGAGGACGACGCCGTCACCGAGGTCATGGTGAACGGGACCGATGCCATCTTCGTCGAGCGCGACGGCATGATCTCGATGTCGGACATCAGGTTCCGGACCGACGCCCACCTCCGCCAGGTCATCAGCCGGATCGTGACCAGCGTCGGCCGTCGGATCGACGAGACGTCGCCCATGGTCGACGCACGTCTGCCCGACGGTTCCCGGGTCAACGCCGTGATCCCACCGCTCGCGGTCGACGGGCCGTCGCTCACCATTCGCAAGTTCATGAAGAGCGGCCTGACCGCCAGCGAACTCATCGACCGCCGGAGCATCACCCCGCAGGCCGTGTCGTTCCTCCAGGCCTGCGTCCAGGGCAAACTCAACATCCTCGTCTCCGGCGGTACCGGCACCGGCAAGACCACCTTCCTCAACATGTTGTCGAGCTTCATTCCCGACAGCGAGCGAATCGTCACGATCGAGGACGCCGTCGAGCTGAAACTGCGGCAACGGAACCTGATCCGGCTCGAGTGTCGGCCACCGAACCTGGAGGGAACCGGCGAGGTCACCAGCCGGGATCTGCTTCGCAACAGCCTCCGAATGCGCCCCGACCGCATCGTGATCGGCGAGTGCCGCGGCGCCGAGGCCCTCGACATGCTCCAGGCCATGAACACCGGCCACGACGGTTCGCTGACCACCCTCCACGCCAACGCCCCACGGGAGGCCACCAGCCGTCTCGAGACGATGGTGATGTTCGCCGGATTCGAACTGCCGGCCCGGGCCGTGCGGGAGCAGATGGCGGCCGCCATCGACGTGATCGTGCAGCTCGAGCGCCTGCGGGACGGTCGACGCATGGTCACCAGCATCACCGAGGTCATCGGCCTCGAGGGGGATCAGATCTCACTCGACGAGATCTTCACCTTCGACCCGGGTCTTGGGCCGGGCAAGGAGACCCTCCGGGCCACCGGTGTCCGGCCCCGCAAGCTCGACAAGATGGCGAAGTACTCGATCCAGATCGATCAGTCGATCTTCGACCCGGGTGCCGAGGTTCGGCGATGAGCTATGCCCGGCCGATCTCCGAGTTGTCGTATCGGGTGTTGCCGGCGGAATCGGTGACCGTCATTCCACGCCCCGGGCTGACGGAGGGCGACTGGCTGTTGTGGATCGGCACGGGCTGCGTGGCCGTCACCATCGTGGTGTTGTCGTTCCTGCTCTTCAGCCGGTCCGGCTCCCGCGCCACGGCCCCCCGTATCGGGCGGGCGGCCGGGATACCGAAACCGACGATGGCCGACGCCCTGCGTGACGCCGTCCTGCGGGCCATCGAGCGGCTGTTGCGAACCGACGCCCGGGACTACACGGCCAAACGTCTCGAACGTGCGGGCCTGCGACTGCAGGTCGGGGAGCTGGTGATGCTCGTAGCCTTCGCCGTGCTGCTGTGCGCCGGCGTCGGCTTCCTGTGGCGAGGAGTCTTCGGTGCCGCCGTCGGCGCCTTCCTGGCCGTCGTGTTGCCCCGCATCGTGATCGATCAGCGGTTCCGCCGCCGGAAGGCCGCTTTCGAGGACGCTCTACCCGACGTGCTGTCGTCGATCGCCAACGTCCTTCGTGTCGGCTACTCGATGAACGTCGGACTCGGCACGGTGGCCAAGGAGTACGAGGATCCGATCAGTTCCGAACTGACCAGAGCGCTCAACGAGTCCCGGGTGAGCGGTAGCCTCACCGATTCGCTCCGGAACGTTTCGGAACGGATGGACAGCGTCGATCTGCGTTGGGTGGTGGACGCCATCGAGATCAACGCCACTGTGGGCGGCGACCTGGTCGAGGTCCTGGAGAACGTTGCGGCGACGATCCGGGCGCGGGCCCGCCTCAACGCCCAGGTCTCGGCGCTGACCGCCGAGGCCCGCATGTCCGCCCTCGTCCTCTTCGTGCTCCCGCCGGGCCTCGCCGTCTTCATCGGCCTCACCAATCCGGAGTACTTCGACGGAATCTGGGGCACGCAGCTGACGTACTGGATGACAGGGCTGGTCACGGTCATGCTGGTCGCTGGCGGGCTGTGGATCCGGAGCATGATCAACGCCGCGGTGCTGTAGAGGCACGCGGATGACAGGAGGCAGCAGATGACCGTCATTGTCGCCAGCGTGTTGGCCGTTCTCGCCGTCCCGCTCCTCGGGTATGCGCTCATGCCCGGTGATCGCTCTGCTGCGGCCCGCTTCGAGCTCACGGCTCCCAAGGCCCTGCACGACAGCTACCTCGGCGAATCGATTCGGGATCGCGTTGTGATTCCCGTGATCGACGCCGTCGCCCGTCAGGCCCGCCGTCTCACGCCGGGCGGCTTCGCCGACTCGACCACCCGCAATCTGGTTCACGCCGGTCTGGCCGGCCGGCTGCCGCTGGAGGGCTTCGTCGCCCTCAAGTCGTTGCTGATCACGGCCGGCCTCGTCGGCGGCTTCGCCATCTCGGTCGGAGCCGAACCCCGATCCCGACTCCTGTGGACATTGCTGCTCGGTTTCGTCGGCTTCGTCGCCCCCGACGCCTACGTTCGACGGCGGGCCGACGCCCGGCAGCGGGAAATCGTCGCCGCCCTACCCGACGTCCTCGACCAGCTCACCGTCCTGCTCGAAGCGGGCCTCGGCTTCAACTCCGCCGTCGACAAGATCGCCCGCTCCACGTCGGGCCCCCTCGTCGACGAGTTCGCCCGCGCCCTTCACGCCATTCGGCTCGGCCGGCCCCGCAACGAGGCGTTGGAGGACATCGCCACCCGCACCGGCACGCAGGAGGTCCGCCAGTTCGTCTCCGCGATCAAGCAGGCCGACGGACTCGGCGTTCCCATGGCCCGGGTGGCCCGGGTCCAGAGCGAACACATGCGGGAGATCCGGCGCCTCCACTCCGAGGAGCAGGCCATGCGCCTCCCGGTGAAGCTGGTGTTCCCGATGGTGCTGTGCATGCTGCCGGCCCTCTTCGTCGTGCTCCTCGGTCCGGTGGCGATCCGCATTCTCGGCAGCGGCCTTTGATCCATCTCAGGCTTTGGCCCGGTACAGGCCCCGAATGAAGTTGGGCTCGATGGCTCCCTCGGCGATCATCCACTCGTCGACCTCCCACATCGAGCGGACGAAGGTCATGTCGGCCTCGGTGTAGTTCTGGGCGAAGCCATTGAACAGGGGAAACAACAGCCCGGCGAACTGGTGCTCATCGATGATGTCGAAGTTCTCCCGCAGCGCGGGCAGGATGGCGTCGGAGCGAACCGCCTCGTGGGGAGGCAGGTTCTCGATCGGCGGGATGAGTATGTCGTCCCACACCTCACCGTTGGCCCCTGTCCGGAGACGGGCGGGGAGATGTCGCCAGATGCGGCGGGTGGCCGCCCGCTGGCGCTCGCTGCGCTGCAGGAACGGGGTGCCGATGTAGTCGTTGAGCAGGAATACCCCACCGGGACGTAGAGCCATTCGGATGTTGGCCGCGACCTTCTCCACCTCCTCGAAGTGGTGGAACGACTGCTGGATGTAGACGAGATCGAATTCCTCGCTGCCCAGGGTGTCGGCGGCGGCGTCACCGATGCGGTAGTCGACGTCGATGCCGGCCGACTCGTCGTAGGTCCGCTCGTAGAAGTTGGCCCGTTGTCCCTCGCTCAGGTCATAGGCCACGATCTGGGTCACGGGGAACCGTCGCAGCAGCCCGTACTCGCCGGTCATGTCGCCGCAGCCCAAGGTCAGAGCTCGAAGATCCTCGGTGCGTTCCAGGTGGGCGGTGGCGGTGGCCACCAGGTCCAACCGCTGGTGCAGCCGGGACTGGAAGAAAGGGATGGCCGACCAGGCCACCGAGCGTGTCAGTTGGTTGTCGTGCTGGTCGAAGAACGCAGCCTCGAGTTTGTTGTCGGCCATGATCGAGCTCCTTTGGGTAGTGGCAATGCAGGCATTCAGAGGACGTAACAGTGACCCGGGGTCTGTGATGGAGCGTTCAGTCGCCGGTCGGCAGCGGCGACCGGAACATGCCGACCAGCTGCGACTTCTCATCCGCGCTCCATGGGTACGGCAGCGTCGAGCTGGTCGCCGGAGCCTGCTTTCCGTGTTCGGCGGCCAAGCGGCGGTACAGCCGGTCGTAGGCAGCGCTCATAGCACCAACCGTGGGGTGATTGCGACCAGCTCGCCGGGCGGCGGCGGCCAGCCGAGCCATCTCCGCGGGTGAGGCCACGGTTTCGGCGATCAGCCGAGCCCGCTCGGCCGGGTCGTCTGATGAAAGGACGACCCCGGCGCCGGTCGCGGCGATCCTCTCGGCGATCGCGCCCTGGTCCGACGCGAAAACGAACAGGCCGGCCAGCCACGCTTCGGACAGCGTGTACGAGAAGGTCTCCGGCCAGTTGGGTAGGGTCAGGGCGGCGGTGAACGAACCGTCGGCCAGCAGGCGGGTGATTTGATCACGCTGGTAGTAACCGTGATGGACGACGTCTTCCCGCAGAGTCGCCCCGCCGTCAGGATCGTCTGCGGTTGGGGTCGGGGCCTCCCGGCCGAACAGGTGCCATTCGAAACCCCGGCCCGACAGATGCTCGATGATTGCCGCCAGCTCCCGGTCACCCTTGTGAGCACCTCCGTAACCGATCACGGCGATCTTGACCGGCATCGACCGGCTGACGCCATCTGGGCCGGCCAGATCGGTCGAGCCGCTCAGGTCAACCGGGCTGCGTTCGAGGCCATGGGGTATCACCTCCAGCCGGGGTAGTGACCCCCACACCGCCCGATGGCGCTCGGCGGCCGCCTGGGATGGGGCGACCACGGTGCAGTCGGCCAGCAGACTCCGCCACTGGTTCCGCCAGATGTCCCGGGGGCCGCCGACAAGTTCGACGCTTACCCGGTCACAACCGGGACAGGCCTGACCGACATCGGAACGGCAGGCGACACCGGACTCAGCGTCCCGCAGCTGAATGCCGGGGCAGAGGGCGAAGTAGTCGTGGGCGGTGAACACAAGTGGAATCTCACAACGGGACGCCCCGTCGAGAAGGGCCGCAACCCGCTGAAAACCCAGTCCGGCCAAGTGGTGAACATGAATGACATCGATCCCGGTGCTCAGCAGCGGGCGAATCCAGTCGTGTGTCGTGACGGCGGTGCTGGTGATCGGAAACGGCTTGAGGCCGGTTACATCGCCATGTTGTACCACCGGAACATCGTCGACGGTGGAGAGGATCACGTGGTCCTCGTCACTACCTGAAACCAGATCGTCGACATGGAACTCCGTCCCCCCGATATGGCCCGACCGGATCGGGTTGTGCAGCACCTGGAGAATTCGCAATTTCCCGGGCGGTTTGATGCGCCGCAGGAGTTCCAAACCGAACCGGGCCTGCACCCCCGCCAGGGGGTTTTCATCGATGAAGCGGGCGATGAAGCCGTCGTAGCCAGGCCAGCGAGCGTTCAGCCTGGCCAGATTGACCCTCAGCCGCTCCGGCGTCGATTCCCCGAATGACAGCCCGCCCTCGTGATGGACGAAGACGGTGTCGCACAGCAAGTTGACGAAGCCGTGGTGGCGCAGGCGTAGGCACAGATCGTTCTCCTCGCCGTAGCCACGTCCGAACATGGCAGTATCGAAGAGGCCGACGGCTTGCAGACCCGGCTGGGTGAAGTACTGGCAGAAGCCCACCCCGGTCGGAATCTCAATCCAGTCGCCGTATCCCACAGCCCGGGCCACGTCATTGAGGTCGTCCACCGTGATCGACGGTGGATAGGTGTTGGACGTCAGCCACACCGGCACGCTGCAGATCTGGCCGTTGGAGGTGAGCGGGGTCACACTGCCCACTCGGGTCGAGGAGTGAGCCAGACGCCGTAGCGGCTCCAGCCATCCCGCCGGGACCACCGTGTCGCTGTTCAGTAGGACAACGTCGCCCTTTGCTTCGGCCATCGACTCGTTACAGTTGCCGGGGAAACCCACGTTGGTCGGGCGGCGGCGGATGGTCAGCCGGGGATGAGCATCGGCCAGTCGGGTGCAGAGGACGGCCATCTCCGGGTCGGGGCTGGCGTCGTCGGCCACCACGATGCGAACGTCGGGATCGTCAGAAGTGTTGGCCAGCACGCTGTGCAGACAGCGCTCGACGGCTTCGATGGCGTTGTAGACCGGGACGATGACGTCGACCGGGCGGAAGTGGCCGTTCACGAGTGAACCCGGCGGTAGAGCCGCCGCCCACGCTGGAGCAGCGGGACCAGCGGTCGGGGAATCACCCGCTTCAAAAAGTGGACCTGCCGGGGCGACAGCAACGTCACCCGGTGATGCTGTTCTGCGAGGTGTAGGCGATGCGCCAAAAAGTCCTTCTCGGCCGCCAGTTCGCCGACCCAGTGTCGCAGGCCTTGATTGTCGTCGAGCAATCGTTCGTACTCCGCCCGTCGGACCTGGTCCAGGTCGGCCAGCTCGATGCTCAACCGCTCGATCTCGGTAGCCTGTTCGGCCAGTCGAGCAGTCAACTCGGCCTGCTCATCCCCTCGGCGCTCATCGATCTGTGCCAGCAGATTGTCGCGGTGCTCGATGTGGCCGGCCTGTAGGGCAATGGTTGTGTCCCGCTCGGCGACCATCTGATGCCACTCTTCGTGGGTGCGCTGTTCCCGACGGCGAGTTGGATTCGTCACGAAGCTGGCCAATCTTCTTCCCTGACCGGGGCCGATATCGGCCACAGTGGCCAGGTACCAGCCGGAGACGGCGGCCGCAGCTCGGAGCTGGTCGACGTGGATATGGTGGGGCGGCCTGGTGCGATGGCTGGTGACCGCCGAGCGGGGCCACCAGCGGTCTTCCGGCAACGGAGCTTCGTCGGTGAAAAAGCCGTCGAACACGGCGATGGCGTCGGCCATGACCTGACTCCGATATGTCTGTAGCACGGCTTCGATCGCCTCGGAGCCTCCCACCTCGGCCACGGCTGCGGCCACGACATGGCTGATTGGCTGCATCGGGGTTCCCGGGACATTACCGGTGGCCGTGCCAGCCTCAAGCCTGGTGGACATATCGGTCGGGGTGATGCAGGCGGTGGCGGCGACTTCGATGGCGAACTCGGCGGCGTGGTCGGAGCACAACCGGCGGCGCTCCTCGAAGCTGGGACCCCTGGTGCTCAGCCGATCCCGTCTGGGGCGCACAAGGTCGGTCAACACCGAGGCGAGATCTTCGGCGGTCACCGTCGACGGCCTGGTCAGCGGCTCATAGGCCGCCTCGGCCAGGGCCGCGTAGGCGGCTGACGGTTGCATTTGATCCGTCATCGAGACCAACTCGGAATCCGACCATTGATGGTGAATCAACCCTGGGTCGAACGGTGAGCCGCTGGCCGTTGCCGGGTTGAGCCCCAGCATCTCAGCCACCGCTCTGACCCGTGGTGCGAACGAGTCGTTGTCCAATCCGAACTCGATCAGTGGAAACCGATATCGCAACCACAGAGCATGCAGCCGCTCGATCTGGCGTTCGGCCAGGTCGAGGGCAAAGCGGCGGTCGAACCCGTTGCGCCGAACCAGGGAGTCGGCGATGGCCGAGGGGTGTCGAAAGGTGCCAACGAAGGTCATGGCCGGAACGACATGGCACCAGGCCGGCAGTAGATACAGCATCCTCGGGTCTTTGATTCCCCACAACCGGTCACCGCAGCCCGCCAGCGACTTGACCGCTGATCGCAAAGGCTCCAAATCGAACAAGAAGGCGTCGAACCACTCGGGCGGACATTGCCAGTCCCGCTGCATCGAAGCGAGCAGGTCGATGTGGGCCGACAGCACAGCCCGGTTCTCGTGATAGCCGGCCGGGTTGTCGGGGCCGACCTCAATGACGTCGCCCAGCCACAGCCCGCACTCGGCCAACCATCCGGCCAGGGCGCTCGTTCCCGATCGGTGAGGTCCTAGAACGACGACCGGCGACGTCACGGACGAGGTCGACTGTCCGCCACGAGCCGGCATCGTCTTTGGGTAATCTTTCTCCTCAGTATGCATGTTCGTTGCTCAATCCCAAGATACCGTTGAAACGTAATGCGGTGTAATTGGATCGTATCTCGCGGCTCACCAGGATGGAGTAATGGCAGAAAAATACCAGGAAAGCGACATTCTGTGGATCTTTGGACACCCGAGATCTGGGACGACATGGATGGCCAAGCTTCTCGCTGATTGGCTTGACAGCTACCTTTGGAACGAGCCGGGAATCGGGCACTGCGTCACGTTCCGCAACAATCTTGAGCGAAACGATCCCCTGCGTCTTGATGACCCTACGTTCTGGTTCTCCACGCCATTACGTAACGCTTGGCAACCAGCTCTCAATTCTTTCTTTCATGACATAATTTCCAGATGTTCACCGGAGCATTCTGAGGATGGCTATTTGTTGATCAAGGAGCCTAATTCTTCGTATGTTGCCCCGCTCATCGCCGAGATAATGCCAAAGTCCAAGATCATTGTCATGATCCGCGATCCCCGCGATGTCACTGCCTCCCTCATTGACGCTCGTCGACCGGGATCTTGGATGGCCGAGCGGCTGACCACCGAGTTCGATCGGAACCAGATCGTCCGTCAGACTGTCGGACGCTTCCAGAACCTGGGCGTGAAGTTGCGTGACCTTCGGGAGCAGGCGGCCCCCGGTCAGCTCTATGAGATGCACTACGAGCGGCTCCGCGCCGACACCGAATCCCAGCTTCGTCACCTCAGTCATGTGTTCGGGCTCGAAGTCGACGACGAACGACTGGCCGCCGCAATCAAAGCCAACTCCTACGAGAATGTGCCGGTGGCCGAGCGGGGGCCGGGTCAGTTCGTCCGCAACGCCAAAGTAGGCGGATGGGCCAACGAGTTGACCGGCGACGAGATCGAATTCATCGAGACCAACCTCCGCCGCTTCCTGTCCGAGCACGGCTATCTCGAGGAGCGGGCCACTCCGGCCACTGCCTGAAGAGACGGTCGGCGGCGGCCCGTGAACCGAAGCGATGCCAGAAAGCGGCGTCCGGGAACCGACGGTCGGCCCGCCGTTGCAAGCGAAGATCCGGCCATCGATCGCTGAGTTGTTCCACAAGGCCCTCCCCGAACCCGTGCTCGATGATCCAGAGATCGGCGGGGTCGATCCCAAGAGTCCCGAGCTCGTCAACCGTGCCTTCGCGTTCGCCCGTCACTTCGTTTGTTTGGCCGTTGGTCTCGGATCGGATCACCACGAGTGACCCGAGGGCCCGCCCGACCAGTGCTTCATACACTAGAGACGACCGATCAGGATCAGCGTCGACCGCCCCGCCGATCACCGCCAGATCGAATGGCCCTGAGCCTCGGACCAGCCGACAGAGCCGGTAGTGGTCCAAACCGTCGCCCATCAGTGCCGCCGCTGCGCCGCCGTCGTCGCCCGCGGGGGTGAGTACTGTGGGCGGTCGGCCGTTCCCGATCCCGCTCAGTTCAATGATCCGAGGTTGCCGCTGGTGCTCAGGCGGGGGCATTGATCGGCGGTGGTAACGCCGCCAAAGCCGGGGGTCGATGCAAGGACTGCCGGCCAGTTCCCAGTGGGCCAGCGGTCGGCCCCAGTGCTCGGTCGCAGCCACCACGGTTGCTGCGGACTCGTGACCCGAGTGGGTGGCCAACACGTACGGCCGATCGGGCCACCGGGCGCCGTCGGACAGTTGGCTCACGTCGGATGGTCGAGTGACGAACACCACCATCGGGCCGTCGTGATCGACCGCCAACGCCAGACTGGCGGCCGGGACGACGTCGAAACGTTGTCCGCTCAACCCGGAGGTCAGGGGGGCGATCAACGACCGGAAGCAAAGGTGGTGGCGGGGATCGGCCCCGTCACTCCAGCCCGGTGCCACCACGACAATCGAAGGCCGCTCGGTCGACCTGAACCGGGTCGCATCACCATCGTCGACATCCGGGCTGATATCAGAGCGCAGTCCCTGTTGCCCGATGACCCAATCGGCCACGTCGGACATCAGGGTGGTCATCCGGTCGGTGAGGTGGAGGCTGGAGGTCCACGGAAGGGGATCGGGGCGGGTGCCGGTCACGATCTCGGCCAGTCGCTCCTCGCCGTCGACCTGAACCACTGAGGGCAGCACGGTGGCGAGCTCGTCCAGCCGGTCCGACACCGCCATCCCTCCGGCCGCCAGCACGTCGAAGAGGCGGTTCGACACGATACCGAAGTCGACCATGGATGGCCAGTGGTCGTTCAGGACCCAGCTCGCCCGCCGGTACAGAGAGGGTAGATCCCGGTTGTCGACGAAGTCGGCTACCACGTGGGGCGCTACCGTGGTGCCGTCCCAGCCCGATCCAACGACGACGGGATTCAATCCGACCGCCACCGCCATGTCGATCAGCGGACGATGATCACCGCGGCTGTTTCCGACGAACAGGACCCGACCGTCCACACAGGACTTCCAGTCGTCGGCTTCGAAGTCCGAGTTCGACGACGGCAACGGGCGGCGTTGCTCGGGTGGCGTGAACCCTGAGGCCTGGAGTAGCGGGCGAGCAGAGATGCCGGGCACACAGTTCAGCAGGGCGGCGTAGGACGCCGAGGCAACCCGAACCAGATCGAACGACTGGAGCTCGGAGGGCTCCACCTGCTCGGGGTCGCAGATGATCCACAGGACGTTGACCGCCCACGGTCTTGGGGCAAAGGGGACGGCTCCTCGTAGCACGATGTTGACATCCTCATCCCCGGCCGAAAGCAGCGAGTCCCGGTAGCGGACCACGGCCCGGTGTCCGAGTCCGGCCAGCGATCGAGCCATCGCATTGGCCAGATGGTGATCACCCCATTCGAGCCGGTCGGCGAAAGGTGCGGCCACCCGGATCGATACGGAGAGCGGCAGCGAGGCCGCCACCATGTCGGTAGCCAACGTTGGCCCTCCGTCGGCCGGGTGTTTGGCCCGCACGATTCTGGTGAAGACGTTGAGCCCGGTGACCGAAACCCGGTCGGTCGAGTTGTCGTCACGATAGCGGCAGCCGATGAAAGGGGCGTGCAGCATCTGGTGGCGCCGGGCCAAGCGCAGGACCAGATCCCAGTCCTCGTTACGACCCAGCGACGGGTCGAAGTGGGCCTCCGGAAGACCGGCTCGGTGAACGAGTACGTTCAGGTCGACCAGGTTGGATTGGCGGCACCGGCCCCAGTCAAAGGGCTCGTTGACCACCGCCACCGTGTTACCGTCGATCTCGCGGGCCAGAGCGGCGTAGCCGCAGGCGCTGGAGGAATCGATCAGAAGCCCGACCATCACCTCGAGGAAGCGTGGCGTCCACACGTTGTCGCTGTCGAGGTAGGCGCAGAAGTCGCCGCGTGCCAGCTCCAAGGCCCGGTTTCGGGCTCGGGCCGGGCCGGCCCGCTGCTGGTTCACCATCGTGATGCGATCGGTGGTGGCCTGGTAGCGAGCCACCACCGCAGCGGTGTCATCGGTACTGCCGTCGTCGACGATGATCAGCTGGAGCTTCTCATGGGTCTGCTCCAGTGCCGACTCGATGGCCCGCCCGATCAGACGGGCTCGATTGTGGGTGGGCATGATCACGCTGACCAGTGACTCTCGGCGGCGATCCAGTGCCACCGCCGACAGCTCGTCAACCAGCTCCGCCGGCGATACCAGGCCAAGGGTCCCAAACGAGGACCGGCCGGGTGGTGGTTGATCGGTGCCTTGCGGAGGTCCGGCCGACGGCCCCCATCGCCCCGGGGGCCAGGATAGCGGAATGACCCGCGCGAGGCGGTCGAGCCGGGGGGCCAGAGCGTCGGCCAGGCGGGTCGAGACTCTCACCAGACGGCGGCTCCTGAAAGCCTCCAACTCGGCGGCCGCGGTCTCGCAGTGGGCGTGGTTCGTGGCCACCCGAAGCTCCAGTTCCCGGATCTGGTCGGTCAGCAGTCGGCGTTCGGTTCGAAGGTCGAGGTCGGGGGACGGGTCGAAATCGGTCATGGTGGTGGGCCGCTGACTAGAGGTTTTCGACGAACGAGCCTTCAAGTCGGGAGAACACCCGCAGCCCGATGTAGAGGAGGACCAGGCCGACGACGAGCGAGTAGCCCAGGTTCTGGAGATGCCAGCTCGTGGGTCGCAGGATCAGTTCGAACTGGTGCTGCCCGTCCGGCGGTAGGGCGGCTGGATTGTAGAGCACCCGTTCGAAGACGGTTACGACGGGCGTGAGCGGATTCAACATCGCCAGACGCTCCCAGCGGGGACCGAACCGGTTGATCAGTTCGTTGGCCACGAATCCGTAGCTCCAGATGATCGGGGTGAACCAGAACAGCGCCAGCAGGATCAGGTCCAGGAAGTGCTGGACGTCGCGAAAATAGACATTGAGCGCCGACAACAGCACGGCAGCGCCAGTGGCCAGAACCATGGTGACCAACACTGCGCACACGGCCAGCCACAACAAGGACCAGGCCGGTGGATGACGGTAGATGATCATAGCCACGACCAGGATGCTGATCCGGCTTGCGAAGGTGACCAGATTGGACACAATGGCGGCGACCGGCAGCACCTCCCGGGGGAACCAGATCTTGGAGACCAGAGCCGTGTTGCCGGTCACCGAAGTGGTGCCGTTGGTGACGCCGGTGGTGAACAGGCTGAAGATGGCGGTGCCGGTCAACAGCTTGAGGGGAAACATAGGGGTTCCCCCGGGCATGAAATAGGTGAACACCACCGTGTAGATCACCATCTGCAGAAGCGGGTTCAGGAGGTTCCAGGTGAAGCCGAGGAGGCTGTTGCGGTGCCGGGACTTGACGTCGCGTCCGGCCAGAGTGAGCAGGAGGCTTCGATGGTTCCACACCTCGGCCAGCTGGCGAGTTGCGCTGGCCGCCGGTCGACTGGTGCCGATGGGTCGCAGCTCGTTTGGTGGTGGTGATGCCGTAGTGGTCACTGGGCGACCTCTTGTGGGGTCCGGCTCCGATCTCGGGTCGGACCCGAGGATGAGCCGATCGGGTCGGATCCGTCGCCGAGTTGGCACGACAGATCGACGGCAACCAGCCCCAAATGGGGATTTCGACTGACTATTCGGAAGGCGCAGGCGCTCCCCACCCGGTGCAGGGTCGTGCGCCCATCGGCCGACTCGGCAATGGCGTCGACCGTATAGGTGCCATCCCGGAGAGGAACCGAGTGGAGGGTGAACGTGACTGTTGCGGTGCCCGGTTCCAACTCGAGATTGCGGCCCAGCAGCGGCGTACTGGCCTGGTTGATCAGCACCGTCCCCTCCTCGGACTTCACGGCGAGTCTCAGACGGCCTTCGATCTGGTCGAACGCCTCCAGCTTGATCTCGATGGTCACGTCGTCGCCCGGGTTCAGCGTCGGTTCCGTGTCGTCACCGGTCACCACCCGGGTATCGATGATCGACACCGCCCGATGCTCGGTCGGCTCCTCGACGGTGGTGGCCGCGGTACCGCGCCTGCGCCGTCCAGCCGCCAGGGCGGCCCGGTAGATGGCGATGGCCTCGGTCGAATCGCCGACATGCAACAACCGGCCGTGAGACAGCACGGCACTGCGTTGGCACAGCTGGGCCACGGTGCTTGCACTGTGGCTGACCAGGATCATGGTGCGGCCCATGGATCGGAACCGATGGACCCGCTCCATGCACTTGCGTCGAAACTGCTCGTCACCGACCGAGAGCACCTCGTCGATCAGGAGGACGTCGGGATCGAGGTAGGTGGCCACCGAGAACCCGAGACGGGCTCTCATGCCCGACGAATAATGCTTGACCGGGGCGTGGATGAAATCCTCGATCTCGGCGAAGTCGACGATGTCCTGGAACAGCTCATCAACGTAGGACTCCTCCAGTCCGAGGATGGAGCCGTTGAGGTGGATGTTTTCAGCCCCGGTGAGCTCGGGATGGAAGCCGGCTCCCAACTCGAGCAGGGCGGCCAGCCGACCAGCTACGAGCACTTCTCCGGTTGTGGGACGCATGATGCCGGCAATGATCTTGAGTAGGGTGCTCTTACCGGACCCATTGTGGCCTATTATCCCGAATGTTTCTCCCTGATAAATATCAAATGAGACATCATCCAAAGCCAGAAATTTGGATGTATTGGACGACAGGTTGGTCAGCAGTCGTTCTTTCAGGGTCTTGGGGTCCGAGGTGCCGCCTCGGAACGTCTTGCCCACGTTCCTCACGGATACGGCAACCGGTGGGTTCCGTCCGTCATCGGCGGTCTCGACAGGCCTGTTTTTTGATAGGAAGCCGGTTGCGTGCTCCCGAGAGGCGGGTTGCCTGGGAGCGAGGGGGAAACCGTGATTGGCGGCGGCCGGTTGCATTCTTGTCAGTCTACTCGTTCCCGAACCCACCGGGTGTTCGCATGGTGGGCAACCTGCCCAGTTCTCTCGGCATGGAAAGGTTGGAATTCAGAGGACTTCTCCCACAAGGTATTTGTCGTTGCTTCGACATTCGGATCGATACTCGCCGGGTTCTCGATGGCATGTGGCGGTGGGGTCGTGCAATCGCACCGTTGGCGGGGGCTCGGACGACAGCTAACCAAATGCTTGCACTTTGTTGGTCCGGGGCTCACCGCCGGTTGGGTAGCGTTGTCCGGGTAGCAGTTGAACCATCGGATGCTTTCTGTTCCCTCCGGCGGGTCACGTGTTTGAGGCACTTTGCTATGTTCGGAGTGATACCCGTGGCTCTGCCCGGGAGCGCCGAGCGATCGATTGAAGCTGTTGCGCCACCTCGCCGCATCTCAACGTCGCTCGGCGCCACTCCACTCCGACCTCCGCTTCCCTCCTTCCGGAAGCCCGGAGGTCGGTTCTCGTCCAAACTCCGGCCGACAGGGCCCGATGGCCATCAGTCCTTCGGGCGGATGGCGTTGAGGTAGCTGTAGAGCGTCACCCGGCTCACCCCCATCAGGTGGGCGATGTCCTCCACCGCTCCTCGGAGTAGGAACGCCCCGAGTTCATCGAGGCGACGAACGGCGGTCTGCTTCTGCGACCGATTCATCTCCTCGAGGCTGCACCCGGCTTCTCGTTCCACCACGCCCACGAGGCGATCGAGGGCTCCATGGAGCTCCGAGCCCTGAACATAACCGACGAGCGTTCCCCTCCAGATGATCGGCGTGTCCGCCGGGTCGGCGTCCGAGACCGGAACGATGGCCCCTCCGAACGCATCGACGATTGGAGCCAGATGAACCAGAAACTCCTGCAGCTCGACTGCCGGGACCGCCCCGTCGAGGTCGACGGGCGCAGGCGCCTGCTCGTCGTTCATGGCCCGTAGGGTAGCTTGCGTCGGGGGCCGGGGCGATCCCGAGTCGTCGGCCCCGGACTCCGTCGACGCGCCGGGGATGGCGATCCCGACAACGGGTAGCCTGGCCACGACGACGGCTGAAAGTCAAGGGAGAGCACGATGATCCGCACAACCAGATGGATGATGGTCGTCGCCGCCGGCCTGGCCTTCATCCTCCCTGCGTGCGGCCGGTTGGGTTTCGGATCCGAATCCCAGGACGCCGTTTCGGAGGAAGGCGCCGGGGACGGGATTCGTGTCGCCGTCGTCGCCCCCGGCGCGGAGAACGACTTGTCGTCGACCCAGAGCATCATCGGGGGACTCGATGCCGTCGACGGAGTGGCCGAGTTGACGGTCATCTCCGGCATCGCCCGTCCGGAGGACGCGGCGACGGCTGCTCGAACCTACGCCGACGACGGCTACGACCTGATCATGGTCCACAGCTCCGAGTACGGAGATTTCCTGCCGGAAATCGCCGCCGACTTTCCCGAGATCGCCTTCGCCTGGGGCCCTGCGGCCGACACCTTCGGGCTCGACAACGTCTCGTCCTACACGGCGGCCTCCGATGAGGGCGGCTACGTGCTCGGCGCGCTGGCCGCCACCATGTGCTCCAGAATCGGCGTCGTCGGTCCGACCGAGGTCGCTGAGGCAAAACGCTACGTCGACGGCTTCAAACTCGGTGCTGAGGCCGGTGGCGCCGAGGTCGACGTCATCTACGCCGGGACGTTCGACGATGTCGACATAGCGGCTGACGCCGCCGTGGTTCTGGCGCTGAACGGCGCCGATTGCCTGACCGGTACCGCCCGGATGACGGTTGGTGCGATCGGTGTCGCCGCACGGGAGGGCCTGCTCTGGTTCGGTACCCAGTCCGATCAGACACCGGCTGCGGCCGACGGTGTCGTCGTGGCGAGCCAGATCTACGAGTGGGAGGTCGTGCTTCAGGACCTGGTCGACGATGTGGCGAGAGGCAGGCTCGGAGGCAACATCTACGGCATAGATCTGGAGAACGGCGGCCTTGTCGTCGAGTTTGGCAACGTGGAAACAACCGCGGAGATGACCCGGCTGGTGGCGGATGTTTCCGCAAAGGTGATCGCCAGGCAGGTGGCCACCACGATCGACGGCTGACATGCCACCGACCGCGGCGACACCGAGCCGAAGCCCGGGCCTCGTGGCTTGGCCGATGGCCTCCGGGAATCGAAGGAGCCGTCGTGCGGTTTACTGGTTCCGTGACCACCGTACCTCCTGAAGCGACTCCGACCCGTCGCCGTTTCGACGCCATTGTGGTCGGAGCGGGTAGTGGAGGTTTGACGGTCGCCGTCGGCCTCGGTCGCTTCGGACGCGACGTTCTGCTCGTCGAGCGGGAGCACATGGGCGGCGACTGCACGAACACCGGCTGTATTCCGTCGAAGACGCTTCTCCATGAGACATCGGCCTGCGCCGGCGGCGCAGGCAACGACCCCGCCGCCATCCTTGCGACCGTGCGGGCACGCCGGGACGCCCTTCGGGATCACGAGGTCGAAGAATTCGGCGGGGCCGAGGGCGTGACGTTCGTCTACGGTCGCGGCAGGCTCGACCCGGATCGAACCGTGTCGATCACCCGCGGCGACGGCACCGTCTGGCAGGCAACCGCCGACAACATCGTGCTCGCCACGGGATCGTCACCCCGCCGCGTCGCCGTTCCAGGGCTGGACGACGACGGGGCCGAAGGGGTGGTACTGACCAACGAGGACCTGTTCGACGTGCAGGCCCCGCCCGCCCACCTCGCGATCCTGGGCGGCGGGTCGATCGGCGTGGAGATGGCCACGGCCTTCCGGCGGCTGGGATCGTCGGTCACGGTCGTCGAGTTGGCCGAGCAGGTTCTTCCCGGTGTCCTGCCCGAGGCTGCTCGGATCATCACCGATGCGCTCACCGGGCTGGGTGTTGCCGTCCATACCGGAGTTCGAGCAACCGGATACCGGCCCGATGGCCGCCGTCTGGAACTCGCACCGGCAGGCTCCGCCGCCTCGGCCAACGGTGGTGGCACAACCGTCCACGGCGTCGACCGTGTGCTGGTGGCCATCGGGCGAACCCCCAACACGGCCGGTCTCGGGTTATCCGAACTCGGCGTCGAACTCGACGATCGAGGTGCGGTCGTGGTGGATGGCCGGGGCCGCACGTCGGCAAAGGGTGTGTGGGCGGTCGGTGACATGACGAACAAGGGCGGCACCACCCACCAGGCGTCGGTCTGGGGTCGCCGCATCATCCAGTCGATCGTCCATCCCTACCTCCCTGTCGGCGACGAGCCGCTGCGCCCGACCGTGACGTTCGCCGACCCGGAGGTGGCCACGATCGGCGAGCAACCCGTCGCACCACCCGATGACGTCATCCGCATCGTCGTCGACGGTTCCGCCATCGATCGAAGTTACACCGATTCCGTCGATCGCAGCATCCTGGTCGTCGACGTGAGACCCCCGACAGGTGAGGTTCTCGGGGCTACCATCGTCGGCCCCCGGGCCGGCGAGGTCATCACCACGTTCTCGCTCGCCATGAAAACCGGCATCGGGTTTCACCGCTGGTACGGCACGGTGATCCCGTACCCGACCTACAGCGAGGTGATCACCGAAGCGGTGGAGCGGTACCTGGATGAGGCCGCGGGCGATGTGACCGGCCACGTGGCCCGGTGGGCGACCGGTTGGTGGGGACGAGCCCGGAGCCGAGTCAGCGGAATGTGACCTCGACCATCGGGGCGTTGGCCACGAGGTCGTCGAGGTCGGTTTGGTCGCGGTACCACCGAGCGGAGGGATGCTCGAACACGAACCGGCGTGTCGCCTCGTCGTCGACCGGGCGGGCGGTGGCCTCCAGGTCGGCTCGCACCGATTCCTTGAGATGGAACGTCAGTGAATCGTCGGCCAGGAGATTGGCGTACCAGTCCCGGGGCCCCGGTGTGCCCGTGATGAAGATCCGATCGTCGACGGCCAGGAACCAGATCTCGACGGTCCGGGGTCGACCCGACTGGCGTCCCATGGTCGTGATGTCGATGGTCAGATCCCGAGCGAGTGCGGCGTCGACCTCGGGTCGTCCGGTGATGTTCGCCATCGCCCAAGCATACGGTCGCCCGGGATCGGCCGAGCCCGCTCGTGCCCGACCATGCCGGTTGGCTAATCCAGGTCGGCCAGGAGGTCGGCCCCGGACTTGAGGACCGGACTGGCCAGCGCAAGTTGGGTGGTCGAGTGCGACACCTCGGCAATGGAGGAAATGACCTGGAGGACCTCGTGGAGGTGATCGTTGGAGCGGGCGGCGATCTTCACCAGAAGATCCCCGGGCCCGGTGATGGTATGAACCTCCAGAATCTGAGGAATGCAACGGAGCTGTTCGACGATCCGATCGTGGTGGCCCTGGGCGATCGACAAGGTGGTGAACGCCCGAACCGAGTAGCCGGCACAGGCAAGATTGAGGTCCGGCCCATAGCCGGTTATCACCCCACGGTGCTCGAGCCGGTCCAGACGAGTGTGCACCGTGCCCCGGGCAAGCGACAGCAGGCGGGACAATTCGGACACCGATGCTCGCGGCCGACGACGGAGCGCGACGATGATTCGCTGATCGGTTTCGTCGATGTCATACCTTCCGCCCGATCCCGCCCTCATGGACGGTCCGCCGTTGTTGCCAAGCGGCAAGCTGTTCATTCGACTCATCTCCTCAGGCCTCCGTGTCCATCAGTATGGTACGTAGAAACTGTCAGATACAGCAACATGATCAAGACTCTTGAGTATCGCTGTTCAGAGTGACTAATCTGATGGAAAGGCTCTTCATCGGAGCAACGATCGGATGACGAAAGGTTGTGACAGCGGTGTCCGCTCATCTCAAGAAAGTCGACCACGTGACCTACGCTTGCGAGAAGGGGACCATCGAGCGGTGGGCCTGGTTCCACCTCGAGGTAGAAGGCGGAACCCTCATCAACCGGATTGACGATGTTCGGCCCGACGACCCCGACTCCAGCATGAAGATCTGGTGCATCGACTACGGCGACTTCGGCGTCGCGCTGATCGAAGGCATCGACCGGGCCAAGAAGTCCCAGGTCACGAAGTTCGTGGAGCGCCACGGCGATCATGCGGTCCAGCACGTCGCCTACGACACCTACGATCTCGACAAGTTCAGCGAGCACATGAAGAGCCTCGGTGGGACACCCCGGGGGGCAACGCTGGTGCGCAACGACGGCTTCGGCATCCTCAAGCAGATGTTCGCCCGCGGCTACGCCGAGGGTGATGCGGCCGAGGCGAGCTTCCCGGAATACGTGCAACGGCCGAATCCGGGCGACAGCGATGACGAGGTGGCCATCACCTTCGCCCAGGAGACCGGCAAGGGCTTCTACGACCAGATCGAGGATGCCGTCGCATCGGGCGACGAGGCACCGTTCTTCGATTTCACCCGGATGCCCGCCGACTGGACCGTGCCGGAACCGACGCCCAAGGGGCGATAGCGGCAGCAGGCGCTATCGGCGTCTACCCTCGGGGGATGCCCGAGCGGATCGATATCGCCGCCGCCTCCGTCGAGTACCGGGTCTGGGGCGCAGGTACGCCGCGAATCGTGATGCTTCACGACGGGCTCGGGTCGATCGCTCAGTGGCGGGACACGCCCGCTGAGTTGGCCGACCGCACCGGAGCCGCCGTCCTGGCCTTCAACCGACCCGGTCACGGGGGATCAACCCCGATCCCGGCCGGTCCGTGGCCCACCCTCTGGCTTCACCACCAGGCTCACCTCCTGGCCCGGCTTCTCCGCGAACTCGAGATCGCCGATCCGTTTCTCGTCGGACACTCCGACGGGGGATCGATCAGCCTGATCCACGCCGCGTCCGGTGCGCCGTGTCAGGGGATTGTGGCGCTGGCGCCACACAGCTTCGTCGAACCGGTTTGCGTTGACGCCATCTCCGCCATGCGAGCCGAGCCGTCACGGATCGTTCGCTCCCTCGACCCCTATCATGTCGACGCCGCCGCGGTCTTCGAGGCCTGGTCAGGGGTCTGGGTGAGCGACGACTTCGGTCGCTGGGATATCCGAGACCGGCTGGCGGCGATCGAATGCCCGACCCTGGTCGTCCAGGGCGATGACGACGACTACGCCACCGACGATCAGCTCTGGTCGACGGTCGCAGCGATCGGGGATGCGGCAAAAGGTGTGCTGCTGCCCGGGTTCGGGCATCTCCTGCACCATCAGCAAGTCGACGTCGTGGTCGATCTCGCCGCCGCCGCCTATGCCGAATCGCTCGGTCGAGCGGGCTGAGACCTGACCGGCCTCCTGACCCCAGAGACGTTCGGCGATGGATCAGGAGGCCGACCAGTTGACGCCGGGTCGGGCGGAACGCCCTTCCCCGGTCGGTGACTTCGCGGCGGTTGGCGATGTCACCGAGGACCATAGCCGAGCCCGTCGATCTTCGAGCCTTCCCCGGCCCGGAGGATGGTTGGTCTAAGGTGAGTGTAAGGTCAGTCCGGCCGCCGGACGTCAACGCGGAGCCGGACATGGGTCGGCTGTCTCGGAGGTTCGCTGAACCCGACGTCCATCGGTCGGTCGAGATCAACCACCGTTCCCAGGTCCACGCCGCGCAAGCTGGCTCGACCGCCGACGACGCGACGAACCGATGCCGTGCGATACCACTCTTCCACGCCCGTCGGACTGAGACCGTGGGTGTTCACGCCGAGCAGCGCTCGGGACGCCCACCGCTCGATCGTGGCGGTTATCCATCGTGGTCGAGGCGGGAATGGAACCACCAAGCGCCCGATCGTCAACGAGAGCGTCAACGGCTCCGACTCGACCACCAGGCGATTCTCACTGCGCCCGCCGACGGTGTCGATGACCGACACCTCGGCGTCGATCCGATCGTCGAACGGGTAGATGTCGGTGATGTACTCGGCGGCATCGGCCGAGGCGATCAGCGTTTTCGAACCGTCGGCGCCGTGCCACATGATGTCCGCAAAACGGCCGATCGGCGAGATCGGCCAGTGACCGATGACAAACTGGTGGCCCGCGGCGAAACCGGCCGAAGTGATCGAGCCGCGGAGCGTTTCGATGGTGTGATCATTGCTCCGGGAGACCATGGACCGAAGCCTACGGTGAGGTTTGAGCCAACGGCACTACGCCCTAGTGTTGGTCCATGGCCGATGACGAAGCGCAAGAATCTGTACCTGAGGCGACGATCAAGGTGCGGAAAGACGGTCCGTACCTGGTGGTCGGTGGAGTTCCCCTGAAGAAGAAGACACCGGTGATGTCGGAGCACGGCGAGCCTTTGACGTGGCGCACCGAAACGATGGAGGACGAGCGCTCGACCTATGCGCTGTGTCGATGCGGTAAGTCGGAGAGCAAGCCGTTCTGCGACGGCACGCACGCCTCGATCGGATTCGACGGCACGGAGACCTCACCTCCCGACTCCTATGCCGATCGGGCCAGCTCGCTCGGCGGCACCGGCATCGAGGTGTTCGACGACCGTGGTATCTGCGTCCACGCCGGCTTCTGCGGAAACAAGGTGTCGAACGTCTGGAAGATGACGGCGGACACCGACGACACAGTCGTCCGGGCCCAGGTCATGGCGATGGTCGAGAAGTGCCCCTCGGGTGCGCTGACCTTCGCCGTCGACGGCGAGATGATCGAGCCCGACCTTCCCGACGAGGTGGCCGTCGTACCCGACGGGCCGCTGTGGGTGAGCGGCGGGATTCCGATCCAGCGATCCGACGGCGACCTCGTCGAGACCCGTCAGCGGGTCACCCTCTGCCGCTGCGGGGCCTCGTCGATCAAGCCGCTGTGCGATGGCTCCCACAAAGAGGCCGGGTTCACGGGGTAGGGGAGCCGGCCCATCGTGCTAGCAGCAGCCGGTTTCGCCACAGGGTGACACACCGGCGCCCGCCGACACCTTCTCGACGATCGTGTTCTCGAACTGGTCGGCGTCGGCCTTCTTGACGTACCACTCCCAGCGGTTGCCGTCGGGGGCTTCGAGCCAGGTTTCGGTCTTCTCGGCGAAGCAGCAGATCGTCTCGTCGACGCCGGTGGTGACGAGCCCGGTCTCGGTCAGGCGGCTCTCGGCCGCAACGACCTGCTCGGCCGTTTCGACCTCGACGCCGAGGTGGTTGATCGAGCCCGACGGGGCGGTGGTTCCCTCGAACAGCACCAGCTTGAGCGGGGGCTGCTCGATGGCGAAGTTGGCGTAGCCGGGTTTCCGCTTGGCCGGCTCCGTGTCGAACATCTTGCTGTAGAAGTCGACGGCGGTGTCCAGGTCGCTGACGTTGAGTGCCAATTGGAGGCGCATGACGGGTCCTTTCCGAACCGTGCCTTGGATGTACATTTTGATGACTATCGATACGTTAGCAATTCACATCGATATCTGTCAATATGTTTCCATGGCAGTCCCCACTGATTCCGCCATCGACACCCAGGAAGCCGCCGTGGCGTCCACGCCCTGTTGTGTTCCGCTGTTCGGATCCGCGTTCGATGAGGAGGCCGCCGAGGAGATGGCCGTCATCCTGAAGACGCTCGCCGACCCGATACGACTCCGCCTCGTCTCGATCATCGGCACCGCTCCCGCCGGCGAGGCCTGTGCCTGCGATCTCCCGGAGTTGGTGGAGCGGAGCCAGCCAACCGTGAGCCATCACCTCGGGCAGCTGGTCAAGGCAGGCATCCTGGATCGCGAGCAGCGGGGCAAGTGGGCTTGGTTCCGCATCAACGGCGAACGCCTGGAATCAGTCCGCCGGGCCCTCGACCTTTCCTGCTGCTGACCCCGTCGCTCGACGTGGGTCGTGGGTGACACGGAGTTCGCAGTCGGTCAGTCGATCTCGGTGGTGGCGACGGGGCGACCCTCGGCCACCGAACGTCCCGCCGCCAGGCCCATGACGAGAGGGGCGCGGCCGTCGGCCCCCGAGATCGGCGTCGGAGCCCCCGAGGTCACAGCGGTTATGAACTCGTTCCACTGGTTCACATACGACGGTATGTAGCGCTCGAGGAAAAAGTTCGGCACCAGTGCGCTCCGACCGCCCTCCGCGGTCAACGTGAGGGCGTAATGGTCGCGATGGTTCTCGGATATGGCGGCCCCGGACGAACCGAACGCCTCCACCCGCTGGTCATACCCGTAGGAACTCTGTCGGCAGTTGTCGATGGTGGTGACCACGCCGTTCTCATGGGTCAACATGGCGGTCACCGTGTCATAGTCTCCGGCATCGCCGATGGCCTGGTCGACCGAGATCCAACCTTTGGCGAAGACCTCGGTGACCTCACTGCCGGCGACGTAGCGGGCCATATCGAAATCGTGGATGGTCATGTCGCAGAAGATTCCGCCGCTGCGCTCGATGTAGCCGATCGGTGGGGGAGCGGGATCTCGACTGGTGATGGCGATCTGCCGGAGATCGCCGACGGTCCCGTCGGCGACCGCATCCCGGACGGCCCGGTGGCCGGGATCGAATCGGCGGTTGAAGCCGATGTGCAGCGGAACGCCGGCGGCTTCGACCGCGGCGAGGCCGCGATCCACCTCGGCCAAATCGAGCGAGATCGGCTTCTCGCAGAAGATGGCCTTGCCCGCCTCCGCTGCGGCCACGATCAGGTCGACATGCGTGTCGGTGCTGGTGCAGATCGCCACGGCGTCGACGTCGTCCGACGCGATCAGCGCCTCGGCCGAGTCGAAGGCGGTCACGCCGAACCGCTCGGCCACGGCTCGGGCCCCCGCGGCATGGACATCGAACACGCCGGTGACGGTTCCACCCTCGGTTCGATTGGCGATCAGGTCGACATGCATCGACCCGATTCGTCCCACTCCCAGCACTCCCAGACGGAGTTGCGAATCACCGCTCATCGGTCAGTGCTCATCCTTTCGCGGTCGTGTCGTCGTTCGAATCCCCGCCTACGGCAGACGGACGTCGGTCACGTTCTCCCAGCGGCCCGAATCCCACGAACGGATCAGGGCCGACTGGAAGCTCACATAGCCGATCGCCTCGTTGAAACCCGGCTCGTGTTGCTCACCCGACGCGATGGCGTTGAGGAACTGCAGGCACTCGATCACCTTCAGATCCTCGTAGCCGATGCTGTTGGCGTCGCCGGGCACGAAATTGCCCTGGAACGGGAAGCGGTCGCCGGTGTAGACCTTGGTGTACCCGTCGTGCAGCAGGCGATGACCGCTCGAGTCGTCGAGGTCGGTGAGGAAGATGTCCATCTCGTTCATCGTCTCCAGATTCCACGACAGCGAACCCTTCGTGCCGTAGATCTCGAACGCCATCTGACTCTTCGGTCCCATGATGGCCCTGCTTGTCTCGAAATTGCCGATGGCGCCGTTGGCGAACCGGACGATGCAGCCCGCATAGTCCTCGTTGGTCACCGGGCCGGTCGGGTCGTCGGGGTGGCCGCGGTCGTAGTGGGTGCCCTCACCGGGTTTGGGCAGCGGGCGCTCCTTGATGAACGTTTCGGCGACCCCGACCACCGAGTCGATCGGGCCGTTCAGCATCATCGCCAGATCCACGCTGTGGCTGAGAATGTCGGTGCTGACGCCGTAGCCGGCGCCGTCATGCTCGAACCGCCACGAGAGCAGGCCGAGCGGATCGGCGCCGTACATGGAGAAGAACCGTCCGCGGTAGTTGGTGATATCGCCCAGAACTCCCTCCGCGATCAGCTGCTTGGCGTACCGGACCAGAGGGGCCCACCGGTAGTTGTAGCCGACGCCGGTGATGACACCCGCTTCCCGGGCCGCCTTCTCGATACGGACCGTCTGGTCCGGTGTGCCGCCAACCGGCTTCTCGCAGAACACATGCTTGCCGGCAGCGGCCGCGGCGACGCTGTGCGCCTCGTGCAACATGTTGGGACCGCAGACGATGACGGCGTCGACGTCGGGGTGTTCGACGGCAGCCGCCACATCGGTCGTTCCTTCGGCGAAGCCGAAGTCCCGTACTGCGAGATCGGCCCGGGCGGCGACGTTGTCGCAGCAGATGACCAGCCTCGGGTTGGCCAGTCGGTCCGGGAACAGGCTCGGGATCCGGGCGTAGGACCGGCTGTGGGCCTGGCCCATCCAGCCGAAGCCGACGACGGCGATACCGATCGTCGGCTTGTTGTCTTCCGTTGTACCGGTCATCGTCAGTGCTCCACCACCCCCGATGCGGAGGTGACCGGACACCTCGGATCCAGTTCCATCCCCGACCAGGTGTCACGGACCCAGTGATGGTTGGGGTCGTCGCAGAACGCCATCGAACGGTCGCCGCCGGGTCCGGCCAGCACGTTCAGGTAGTACATCGGGTAGCCCGGGGCGGCGATGCACGGGCCGTGGTACCCCCGGGGAATCAGATACACGTCCCCGTCGCGGACCACGACGTTCTCGTCGAAAAGGGCCAGCGGATCGTCGGCCTCCAGGTCCGGACGGTTGCCGATGTAGGTGCGGTGCATCCCGAACCCCTCGGTGCTGTAGCCGACGGACCCTCCCGGACCGTTGCCGCGCTTGCCGATGCGGAAGTAGTAGATTTCCTCGTTGTTGACCACACACTCGGGTGAATCGTCGTGCTTGTGCGGTGGATAGCTCGACCAGTTGCCGTCGGGCGTGATCAACTCACAGCACATCAGGTTGTCGGCGTGGCTCCACCGCTCCGGGGTGAGGAAGTTGGTGACCTGCCGGGTGGCGGGACCACCGCCGCGAGCCTCGGTCTCGACCTCCTCCGCCGGCCCGTATTTCGGTTCCAGGGCGTTGTCGCAGCGGGCCATGGGTACGGCCAATTCGACCCCGTCGGCCGACGACTCGGGCACGTTTATCGTGATTCGCGAGTCGCGGCCGACGTAGACGAAATCGGTGACCCGGTTGAACACATTGACCCGACCCTCGAGCTCGAAGAAGGCGGTCGAGCCACCCTCGGGGTTGACCTCGACGGTTGACTGCCCGCCACTCAGCGGCAGCAGGGCGATCTCGCAATCGTCGGTTTCGAAGGTACGGGTCTCACCTGCCACCATCGAGAACACCCGCAGGCCGGTCCAGGTCCAGTCGGCCTGCTCCTGGGTCAGGTTCAAAGAGTGGCCCTCGTCGGCCAACGATTCCCGGGGATAGTGGCGTCGAGTGGTCATGGATCTGTGAGTGCTCCTTGGATGTGAGGTCGTGAACCGTGATGGATGAACGGCCTGAGTCAGACTCCGCTGATGGCTTGCGACAGCTCCGCCTGGAGTTCTTCCAGCTCGGAGCCGCCGGCCATCAGACGGGTCAGCTCATTCTGGTCGATCTCGTCCTTGGCGAAGTTGCCCATGGAGTGGCCGCGGTTGAGGATCAGGAATCGGTCGCCGACCGGGTAGGCGTGAGCCGGGTTGTGGGTGATGAAGATCACGCCCAATCCTCGTTTCGCCGCCTCCACGATGTAGCGAAGCACGACGCCGGACTGTTTCACGCCGAGGGCCGAGGTCGGCTCGTCGAGGATGAGCACCTTGGCCCCGAAGTGGACGGCCCGGGCGATGGCCACCGATTGGCGCTCACCGCCCGACAGTGTGCCCACCGGCTGTTCCGTGTCGCGAATGTCGATGCCCATCTTGGCCATCTCCTCCTTGGCGACCCGCTTGGCCGACTTGGTGTCGATCCATTGCAGCGGCCACGAACCCTTCTTCGGTTCGGAGCCGAGGAAGAAGTTTCGCCACACCGACATCAGGGGCACCATCGCCAGATCCTGGTACACGGCGGCGATCCCGCGGTCGAGCGCTTCCCGTGGTGACTCGAAGCGGACTTCCTCCCCCTCCAGCTTGAAAGTGCCCTCGTCGTGTTGGTGCACGCCAGACAGGATCTTGATGAACGTCGACTTGCCGGCGCCGTTGTCGCCGAGCACGCAGGTCACCTCTCCGGCGTTCACGTGGGTGGTCACGTGGCGCAGGGCGATGATGTTGCCGTAGTACTTGCCGATGTCGGTCAGTTCGAGAAGCGGTGTTTCACTCATGTTGTTGATCCTCTCTATCGGGTCGCTTCGGCTTTGGCCCGGATGAAGTTGTTGGCGATGACGGCTACCAGCAGGATGCCGCCCAGGAAGACGAAACGCCAGTCGGAGTTCCAGCGGGAGGCCGGGATGCCCTGGACGGACATGGCCATGATGATCGCTCCGATGGCCGCCCCGAACGTCGATCCGTAGCCACCGGTGAGCGCCGTGCCACCGACGACCGCGGCGATGATGTACTCGAATTCGAGACCGTTGCCGGTGCCGGCCTGGATGGTGTTGAGCCGGAAGGCCAGCAGCGTGCCGACCAGCCAGGCCGCGAGGGACACGACCATGAACAACTGTGTCTTGGTTCGGGCCGCTGGAACACCGATCTGACGGGCCGCCTCCTTGTTACCGCCGACGGCGAAGGTCCAGGATCCGAAGGCCGTCTTCGCCAGAACCAACGAACAGACCGCGGCGAACAGGATGAACCACAGGGTGCGGACACTGAAGACGGCGGGCGGGGCGCCGGCGTCGATGTCGGCCTGGGTGGCGAAGAGCAGGCGGGTGGTGACCCCGACGGCGAACAGCAACCCCCCAGCGATGGCCAGGCGCCCGCCGAGGTGGTCCGCTGCGGTGTCCGGATGGCGACGCTCCCCGAACACCGCGGTCACGATGGCCCAGGTGGCGATGACGGCGGCGAGGACCAGCATGACCGAGAAGACCTCGGATCGGAACTTGACCGACGCCGACTGCGAGCGGATGAAGAACGAGAATCCGGCGGTGGCGACCGCCGTGACAAACAGGATCACGGACCGCATCAACTGTGAGGTTCGACCGGCCCCGTTGGCTGCCATCAACAACAGCACCGCCCCCGCTCCGCCGAGTCCGACGAAGAGAATCGCCCGCATGCCTTGCTCGGTGACGAGAATCAACATCGTCTCACTGTTGTCCTTGTCGAACACCAGGGCGGAAACGAGAGCCAGGACCAGCGCTCCGAGTCCCAGGCCGAACTCGGTGATCCAGGCCCCGGACCAGGCGACGGCGCCCCGGTCGGCCAGGGGCTGGTACCGCCACCGGGCAAGTCCGAAACCGGTGATCAGGATCGACAAGCCGATGATGATGGCGCCGACCGCGTTGCCTGACACCCCGTCGGTATTGTGGAGGTAGAGAACGCCGGCAACCATCCCGGCTACACCGGCGGCGAAGGCGATCAGGCCGGTCGGGTTCATGTGCTCCTTGCGGGCGAACCTGAGTTCGAACACGGCCAGGCCGATCAGCCCGATGCCGACCAGGCACCCGGTGGTGTAGAGAATGTCGCGTCCTTCCCAGACGTGACTGTTTCGCTGCCACTCGGCGGCGAAGATCGGCTGGAAGAACCCGTAGCCCTTGTCGCCGCCGCGTGCCGACGCGTTCAAGGCCAGGTCGTCCATCTTGCCGACCTGGATCTGGTCGACGATCAGTTTGGAGAAACCGAGTTTGGCGCCGCGAATGATGAAGAACGTGCCGAGGGTGACGATGAAGCTGGGGAGCGCCGTGCGGTTCACCATGGTGCCGTTCACCCACCCCAATCCGAGGGCGATGGCCAGTGACACCGGTAGCGCGACCCAGAGGCTCAGACCGTAGCCGCCCATGTCGCCGGTGAAGTCGCGCACCAGCAGCAGGGTCAGGATACCGAAGGCGCCGGTCGCCGCTCCGGACGACAGGTCGAATTCGCCGCCGATCATGAGCAGGGCGACGGCCACCGCCATGATGCCGAGCGTGGAGGCCACGTCGAGGATCGATGCGGTTCCCGGTGTCAGTCCGAACACGTCGGACACCGACCAGAAGAAGGCCCAGATGGCCATCGCGGCGATGATGGCCCCGATCTCAGGTCGTACCAGCAGACGGGCGAACACGCCGCGATAGGCGATGCGCTCGTCACGGGCCGAGCTTGTCTCGGCGGTCTCTTCCCCTCCGTTGTCTTGATGCCCGTGCCCCTCGGTTTCGGGCACCTCTGTTGTTGCGTCACTCATGTGGCTCGTATCCCCCTTCGTTTTGTCTGTCGTGCCGCTAACGGGCGGCGGTCCGATAGTGAACAGGCCCGGCCCCCGTGTTCCGAGAGCCGAGCCTGTTCCGGTACCGAGGATCACACGATGGTGATCGTTCGGCTCAGCGTGTGCTGACTACCACTAGCGGGTGCCTTCGGCGACCAGCGCCTTGACGTCGGCCGCGTTGTCGGTCGTGACGAAGCCCGGACCGGTCAGGATCGGCAGACCACCACCGGCGGTGTTGAGGTTCGTGACCTCGAGGTACAGCAGGATGACCGGCAGATAACCCTGCAGGTACTGCTGCTGATCCACGGTGAAGGCGACGTCGCCGGCCTCGATGGCGTCGATGAGCTCGGGCGTGATGTCGAACCCGCCAACGGTGAGGTCGCGACCCAACTCCTGAGCGGCGGTCAGGCCCGACATGGCGATGACCGGCCCGGTGCCCATGAAGCCGTCGATGTCCGGGTTGGCCTCCAGGACGGCCTTGATGCCGTTGATCTGGGCGGTCTGGTCGGCGTCGAGGCCGACGAACTCGCTGATGACGTCGCCGCCGAAGGTTTCGGCCAGGCCGTCACAACGCTCTTCGAGCGCCACGTTCGACTCTTCCTGGCGACCACACAGGATCTTGGTGGCGCCGGCGTCATTGAACCGCTCGCCTGCTCCGTTGCCGGCGATGACCTCGGTCTGGCCGACGTGGGTGGTGGCGCCGATGTCCTGGTAGTCGTTCACACCGGAGTTGATGGTGTAGACGGGAATACCGGCGGCGACGGCCTCCTGCAGCGGTCCGACCAACTGGTCGGGGCTGGGCAGCGAGGCGGCGATGCCGCTCGAACCCTCACCGATGGCGGTCTGGATGTCGGTGACCATCTTGCCCGGGTCGTTGTTGCCGGCCAGCCACACGCAGTTCACCCCGACGTCGGCGCAGGCCGCGTCGAAGCCCCGCTTCACGACCGACCAGAACGGTCCATCGTCGGAGTGGGTGATCATGTGGAAGGTCAGGTCGCCTCCCTGGGTGAGGTCGACGGATTCGTCGCCCGATTCGTCGGCGGCTTCGTCGCCGGACTCCGAATCGTCGGTTGCCGCGTCGTCGGTTGATTCGGACGACTCGTCGGTGCTCGCTCCCTCATCGCCTTCGTCGGATCCGCCGCAGGCGGACGCGATCAATGTGAAGGCGAAGAGCAGCGCAAGCAAGCTCTTGAGATGCTTCATGTGAGTGTTACTCCCCTTTGTTGCTGTTATGTGGTTGCCAGGTCCGCCGGTGGTTCCGACAGGAGTCCAGCACGTGGATCTTAATACGCTCGGCGTTGCTCACCCGAGGTCGATGTCGGTGTTGTCACACAGAATGTCTCGAAGAATGGCACAGAGTCCCCAGTCCTGTCTCGAAAACTGTCCTCAAAATGTCATTGCCCGACCGGGTCAGAGAGACGTGGCAAGCGCTTTGAGAAAGTCGACGCTGGTCTCCACATCACGGATCGGCCCCTCGCCCTCGGCGGGGAGGTCGCCGGTGATGGCGCAGTCCTGTTCGATCACGTACCAGCCGTCGTAGCCGCCGTCCTCCAGTGAGGTGATCAGACCGGCCACGTCGAGATCACCCCGGCCGAGAGGGGTGAACAGGCCTTCCTGTACCGCCTCCATCAGGGTCAGTTGCTTGTCGTTCAGGCGGGCGGCCACCGCGAGGTCGGTGTCCTTCAGGTGCACCAGGCCGACGCGATCGGCGTGATGCTTCACCAGTTCCACCGGGTCGCAGCCTCCGATGGCGAGATGGCCCGTGTCGACCACGAGGGCCGCGTCGGTGTTGTCGATCACGGCCTGCACCTCATCGGCGGTCTCGACGACGCAGCCAACGTGTTCGTGGATCACCTGGAGCAGATTGTGCTCGGCGCAGATCTTTCCGATCTCGGCGATCATCTGGTAGAGGTGGGCCCACTCCGCGCCGGTCACTGGGCGGCGGGGCTGCCAGTCGGTCGATGTGACGGGCGCGGTGTTGAAGTACCGAGCACCGCTGTCGGCGAGGAGTTCGGCCGTGGCCACGGCTTCGGCTCGGGTACGGTCGGCCTGCTCCGGGTCGTGGAGTACGAGAGGGATGAACGCGGCCAGCAGCGACATGTCGTGTCGGGCAAGGATGCTGCGGAGTTCCGCGGTGTTCTCCGGCAGCCAGCCGGTGGAGCCGAGCTCGGTTTTGGTGAAGCCCAGGCTGCTCATCTCGGCGAGCACACGGTCAGGCGACAGCTGGTGACCCCAGCCCGGTACCTCGCAAACGCCCCAGGAGATGGGGGCGGTGGCGACTCGGTCGAGGAAGGTGGAGGTTGCGGACAAGCGTGACATCCTTTCCGGCGTGTGACCCGCGAGGCGTGTGGCTCGGCGGATTTGGAGCGCTCCAATAACGTAGGTCAATCCCGGTTGCGACGCAAGACCGAATCGTTCCGCTCTCGGTATTTGGGTCGTGGACGGGGTGAATCTGTGGTGCTGGTCACAATCGATGGACGAGATTCGTGTCCTGGGGGACTTGAATTGGAGCGCTCCAAACCCTACAGTCGGCAGTGATGTCGCCCGATGAGCCGCTTCCCTCCATCACCAGACTGCGCCCACCGACCATGGACGACGTGGCCGAGGCGGCAGGGGTGTCTCGTGCGCTGGTGTCGCTGGTGATGCGAAACGCCCCGAATGTCAGCGACAGGCGGCGAAAGGCGGTACTCGATGCGGCCGATCGCCTCGGCTACCGTCCGAACGCTGCGGCCCGCAGCCTGGCCGAACGTCGATCGAACACCCTCGGCGTCGTGGTCAACGACCTGCACAACACCTTCTTCGCCGATCTGGTCGACGGCGTTCACGAGGTCGCACAGGCCAACGGCTTTCGGCTCCTGCTCAACACGGCCTGGCGCACCGACATCGACGAGCGCCAGGCCGTCGAAGCGTTTCTCGAATATCGTGTGGACGGAATCCTCGTCCTCGGTCCGACCGCCGATGGCGACACCCTACGAGATGCGAGCAAGAACACACCGGTGGTCACCATCGGCTCGTCGTTTCCCGGCGTCGATGCCGTGGTCAACGACGACCTACGTGGGGGAGAGTTGGCCGCCGAGCATCTCGTCAACCTCGGTCATCGTGACATCGTTCACCTCGACGGCGGGAACGGTGCCGGCGCCGATCATCGTCGTGAGGGCTTCTGCGGCGTCATGGAGTCGATGGGTCTCGAGGTTCGCGTCGTGCCCGGTGAGTTCACCGAACGCTCGGGCCTCGAGGCCGCCATCGACCTGGTCGAGGCTGGAATGGTGCCGACGGCTGTTTTCGCCGCCAACGATCTGGCCGCCGTCGGCATGATCGACGCATTGACCGTTGCCGGCCATCCTGTTCCCGAGTCGGTGTCGGTGATCGGGTACGACAACACCCACCTGGCTCAGCTTCGGCACATCGGCTTGACCACGATCCATCAGCCGAGGGTCGAGATGGGCCGGCTCGCCGCCGAGATCGTGCTCGAGCGCCTCGAATCCGGCCGTCGCCAGTCGGTCTGCCATGTTGTCACGCCGGAGTTGGTCGTCCGAAACACGACCGCCCCACCGGTTGTAACCCCCCGGCGGGCCTCGGCCTGATACGCCAAGGTCACCCGCCGAATGTCCAATTCGCCCCTATCGTCCAAGGAATCGAATCCGGGATCTGCCATGTCGAACACCAACAGCGAAGAAGCATCGGCCGACGCGCCGGACCTGATCACCATCGGGCGCGTTTCGATCGACCTCTACCCCCACCAGCAGGGCCCGATGTCGAATGTGACGTCGTTCCAGAAGTCGATCGGAGGCACGGCCACCAACGTGGCCGTGGCCGCCGCTCGCCTGGGGCACCGGGCCGCTGTGGTGACGAAGGTCGGCGACGACGCGTTCGGACTCGACGTGCGGCACGCGCTCACCGAGCGGTTCGGGGTCGACGCAACGTACGTGTCGGTCCACCCGCACCTGCCGACCCCGCTCGCCTTCGCCGAACTCGATCCCGTCGAGGAGCCGTCGATCATCTTCTACCGCTATCCGGAGGCCCCCGACTTCCAACTCGGTCACGCCGATCTCGATGCGGTGCCGATCGAGGATGCCGCGATTCTCTGGATCCCGGCATCACGGTTCTCGGTGGAACCGAGTCGAAGCGCAGTGGTCAAAGCGCTCGATCGCCGGGAGCGACGCTGGCACACCATCTTCGATCTCGATTGGCGGCCTCACTTCTGGCCCTCGGAGGGAGTCGCCCACGCCGTGATCGAGCCGCTCATCGAGCAGTTCACCATCGTCATCGGCAATCGTCAGGAATGCAGGGTCGCCGTCGGTAGCGACGATCCCGATGAGGCCGCCGACCGCCTGCTGGCCAAGGGTGTCGAGGCGGCCGTGGTGAAACTCGGTGGCGACGGTGTCCTGGTGGCGAAGGCGGACGGCACGAGAACCGAGGTGGCACCGTTCCCGGTGGAGGTCGTCTGCGGGCTCGGTGCCGGTGACGCCTTCGGCGGTGCGTTCTGCCACGGGTTGCTGTCCGGCTGGTCGATCGAGGAGTCTGTGCGCTACGGCAATGCCGCCGGGGCCATCGTCGCCGGCCGGTTGTTGTGCGCCGACGACATGCCGTATGTCGAGGAGGTCGACGAGTTTCTGGCCGGGCGAGAGGAGTCCTCATGACAATCATTGCCGAGTCCGGGCCCGGTGTGCTGCTCTCGGTCAGCCCGGCGACGGCGGGCTGGCAGTACCTGTCGTTCTCGGTCATCGAACTGGCCGCCGGTGAGAACCACACGCAGCGGCTCGACGGGGCCGAAACCGCCGTCGTGCCCCTCGCCGGGCGAGGCACGGTTCGCCTCGACGACCACACCCACGACGTCTCCCGAGCCTCGGTGTTCGCCGAGCTGTCGCCGGTGGCCTACGCCCCTCCCGGGGTCGAGGTGGCGATCGAGGCCGCCGATCAGGGATTGACCTTCGCCATCGGTTCGGCTCCGGCCGAGGGCTGGTACCCGGCCCGGCTGATCCAACCGTCGACGATCCGCTCCGAGGTCCGGGGCGGCGGGGCCGCGTTGCGCCAGGTCAACCACACACTGGCAGCCCCCATCGAGGCCGAGCGCCTGATCCTCTACGAGGTCTATGTTCCCCGGGGTACCTGGTCGGGTTGGGCGCCACACCGGCACGACGGTGTCGACGGATCGCCCTACCTGGAGGAGACCTACTACTTCCGCATGGATCGGCCCGAAGGCTTCTGGATGCACCGGAACTGGGATGACGGCAGCGGCTATGTCGGCGACGGTCCGGCGCCCTTCGACCAGGTCATGACGGGCGGAGACGGCGATTGCGCACTCGTGCCCGGCGGCTACCACTCGTCGGTGGCCTGCCCGGGCGCCAACATGTACTTCCTCAACTACCTGGCCGGTGAACTGGTCGGCGAGGAGCGGGCCACGCCGCCCTGTTTCCACTCCGACTTCACCTGGATCGAATCCGATTGGGGTTCCGGTGCCTGGGAGCTGCCCGTCGTCGATCCGAGCGGCGACCGATCGCCATGATGATGGATCACGGAACCCGACGCCGCTTTCAGCGCCTCACCAACAACGACGGCGTCTTCTGTGTCGCCGCAGTTGATCATCGCGACGCCCTCGTCGCCGAGTTCGCGCGATACGGCGAACGTGCGGGCGGAGCCGCCGATCCGTCGCCCGAGGTCCTCACCACGTTCAAGGCCGACGTCGTGGGCGCTCTCGGCAGTCGGCCCTCGGCGGTCATGGTCGAACCGGAGTTCTCGTTCCCCCATCTCACCGATGCCGGCATCGTCGACCGTTCGGTTGGCGTGATCTGCGCCCTGGAGTCGCAAGGCTACATGGCCAACCCGGCCGCGGGTAACGAGCTGATGCCAGGCTGGACGCCAGCCCAGCTGCTGGAGGCCGGCGCTGACGCGGCCAAGCTGTTCGTGCTCTATCGAGCCGACGACGACGCCCTCGCCCCGCGGCAGGAACGGTTGGTCCGTCGGGTGGTCGAGCAGTGCGCGGCGGCTCAGCTGCCGGTGCTGATCGAACCCATTCCCTACGACTTCGGCAGCGACGGCGAGCGTCGCGAGCTGATCCTCCGTTCGGCGTCGCGGCTGACGGAATTCGGGCCGATGATCCTGAAGATGCCGTTTCCCGCACCCGGAGCCTGCGGGTTGCTGAACGACGCCTGTGGGGACAACCCCTGGACGTTGCTCAGCTGGGGTGTCGGATTCGACGACTTCGCCGCTCAGCTGACCGAGGCCGTCGCCGCCGGCTGCTCCGGGTTCATGGTCGGTCGCGCCCTGTGGCGGGAGGCCCTCCCCGTCGAGAGCAGGCCCGAGGTGCTGAACACCACCGTCGTCGAGCGGTTCGACAGGCTCTGCGCCATCGCCGCCGACGCCAGACCGTGGCATCATCACTACGGCCCCGCCTCGCTCGACGACTGGCCGTGGGCGCGCTGAGCCCTCCGTTCCCGTTTCGCCATCTCACCGTTTTCACCGTTTTCACCGTCTCACCTTCACCTTTCATCCCGCTTTGGAGTACCTCATGGAGACCGTTCGACTCACGACCGCTCAGGCCATCGTCCGCTGGATGATGGCTCAGCGCACCCGGCTGGCCGATGGCAGCGAAGCCCCGATGTTTCCGGGCGTCTTCGGTATTTTCGGACACGGCAACGTGACCTGTCTCGGCCACGCGCTGGAGGAGGTTCGCGACGAGTTCCCGACCTGGCGGGGCCAGAACGAGCAGGGCATGGCGCTGGCGGCCGTCGCCTACAACAAAGCGGTTCGGGGGCGTCAGATCATGGTGGCCACGTCCTCGGTCGGCCCCGGTGCCACCAACATGGTCACGGCGGCGGGGGTCGCGTCGGCCAACCGCCTGCCGCTGCTGCTGTTCTCCGGTGACACGTTTGTCAGCCGAATCCCCGATCCGGTGCTCCAACAGGTCGAGAATTTCGGGGAGCCGTCGACAACGGTCAATGACGCGTTCAGGGCGGTCACCACGTACTGGGATCGCATCACCCACCCCGCACAGGTCGCCCAGTCGCTGCCCGCCGCCCTCGCCACGATGCTCGATCCGGCCACGCGTGGTCCGGCCTTCATCGGCTTGCCGCAGGACACACAGGCCGAGGCCTACGATTACCCCGTTCGTCTGTTCGATCCGGTCGTACACGAGGTGCCTCGTCCCCGCCCCGATTCGAGTGAGCTGATCACCGCGGTTGAGGTGCTGCGGACAGCCCGCAAGCCCCTGATCATCGCCGGCGGCGGCGTGCATTACTCGGTGGCCGAAGCCGAACTGGCCCAGTTCGCGGCCAACCACGGCATCCCGGTCGTCGAGACGGTGGCCGGCAAGTCGAGCCTGCTCGGCGACGACGCGGCCTACGTCGGACCGATCGGTGTCACCGGGTGTGAGGCGGCCAACAACCTGGCCGCGGAGGCCGATGTCGTCCTGGCGGTCGGTTGCCGTCTCCAGGACTTCACCACGGGTTCGTGGACCGTGTTCAGAAACGAATCGACGGTGATCGTCGGGGTCAACACGACCCGTTTCGATGCCATCAAGCATCGGTCGCTTCCCGTCGTTGGTGATGCCCGTGAAACCCTTCGGGAGATGGGAGAGCTGCTGGGCGACTGGTGTGCCCCCGAGGCCTGGATGGAGCGGGCTTCTGCCGAGAAGGAGGGGTTCCGCTCCTACCTCGAGAGCATCGGATCGCCCGACCCGTCGGCCGAGGTGTTGACCTACGCCCAGGTTGTACGAGCCGCCAACGATCAATCGAATGAGGACGATGTCTGCCTGGCGGCGGCCGGCGGCTTCCCCGGCGAGGTCAACAACGGCTGGTGGTCGAAGGGGGTGGCCACGTTCGACTGCGAATACGGCTTCTCCTGCATGGGCTATGAGGTGTCGGGGGGTTGGGGGGCGGCCATGGCCCATGAGGCGATGGGACGTTCCGGCGACGGTGATGTGTTCGTGTTCGTCGGCGACGGTTCGTACCTGATGATGAACTCGGATCTCTACAGCTCGGTCCTGACGGGTCACAAGATGATCGTGATCGTCTGCGACAACGGCGGGTTTGCCGTGATCAATCGCCTCCAGATCGGCCAGGGCGGCAAGCCGTTCAACAACCTCCTGGCCGATTGCCGTCTGGCCGGCAGCCACAATGGTGAGGTGGTCGAGGTCGACTTCGCAGCCCACGCCGCGGCCCTGGGTTGTGCCTCCGAGACCGTGTCGACCTACGAGGAGCTCCAGGCGGCATTGGAGCGGGCCCGGGCCAGTGATCGGACCTACGTCATCGCCGCCAAGGTCGACGCCTACACCTGGACCGAGGGTGGTGCCTTCTGGCAGGTCGGTGTGCCCGAGGTCTCGAACCTGCAGTCGGTGCGTGACGCACGAGCCGAGATGGACAAGGGCCAGGCCGACCAGCGGGTCGGCTGGTAGACAGCTCCCGGTCGCAGAAGCGCTGACCAGCAGCTCCCCGACCGATCTGGTTGAATCCACGCGCTCACGGCGCGCGGAGAATCTGCCAATTCCGGAGCGGATTGGGTCGGAGATTGCGCCCTAGCCTGGAGCGATGGCCGAGGCGTATGTAGCAGGAATCGATTCATCAACCCAGTCGACCAAGGTCGAGGTCCGTCGGGTCGACGACGGCACGGTCGTCGGCACGGGCCGAGCATCGCATCCCTCGACCACGCCGCCCCGCAGCGAGCAGGACCCGAATGCCTGGTGGTCCGCCCTCGCCGCCGCCTTCGCCCAGATCGATCCCGAGGTGCGGGCCGGGATCGTCGGGGTGTCGGTGGCCGGCCAGCAGCACGGCTTGGTGTTGGTCGACGAGGCCGGTGAGCCGCTCCGTCCCGCCAAACTCTGGAACGACACCGAGTCGGCCCCGCAGACCGAAGCGCTGGTGGCGGCCTCGGGGGCCGATGTGTGGGTCGACCGCTGCGGGTCCGTGCCCGCCCCCGCCTTCACCGTCACCAAGCTGGCCTGGGTGGCCGAACACGAGCCCGAGCTGATCGACCGCATCGACAGGGTGATGCTGCCCCACGACTACCTGACCTGGAGGCTGACCGGCGAGCACGTGACCGATCGCGGTGACGCGTCGGGCACGGGCTGGTGGTCGCCGTCGATCGAGGAATACGTCGATGAGGTGCTCGAACTCGTCGCCCCGTCCGTCGTCGACAAGTTGCCCAGCGTGCTGGGCCCGACGGCGGTCGCCGGAACGGTGACAGCGGAAGCGGCGAACGAGCTCGGGCTGCCGTCCAATGTCGTCGTCGGCCCCGGTTCGGGCGACAACATGGGGGGCGCCCTCGGTCTCGGTCTCCGGACCGGTGACCTGGCCATCTCCATCGGGACCTCGGGAACCGCTTACGCCGTCAGTGCAATTCCGACGGCCGATGAGACCGGCTTGGTCGCCGGCTTTGCCGACGCAACGGGCAACTTCCTGCCACTGGTCTGCACGTTGAACGCCACCAAGGTCACCGAGGCCTTCCGTCGTCTGCTCGGGGCCGATTACGCCGAGTTCGACGAGTTGGCGCTCTCGGCTCCCATCGGGGCCGATGGTGTGGTGCTCGTGCCCTATCTCGACGGGGAGCGGACCCCGAACCGTCCGACCGCGACCGGTTTGTTGGCCGGGATGCGGTCCGACGTCGAACGCCGACAGATCGCACGGGCGGCGTTCGAGGGTGTGGCCTGCGGGCTGCTCGACGGCATGCAGGCCCTCGAATCGGCCGGCGTCAGCCTCGGAGGCCGCACCTTCCTGATCGGCGGTGGCGCCAAGTCGGCGGCATACCGTCGGATCATGGCCGACCTGTCGCAACGGCAGCTCACGATCCCGGACGACGATGAGACGGTGGCGACGGGTGCCGCTCTGCAGGCCGCGGTCGTGGCGGGCCACGGCTCCTTCGTCGACATGGCCGACCGCTGGAGCCTCGGTCACGGTTCGCTCATCGATCCTGATGACCGTCTTGTCGACGCAGCCGCCGAAGCCCGTCGGCATTACCACTGGGCACGAGATCTCACCGAGTAGGATCAGCGTCATGCCAGGAGTGAACATTGATCGACCTCGAATGCCCGAGGGTTACGGCGTGCCCACCGATCTGGGTGGTTTCCGCCCGTGGAGCGAGGTCGAAGGCCGACTGGAGACCTCGATGCACGTCTGGCTGGCCACGACCCGGCCTGACGGTCGGCCGCACGTGGTGCCCCGCTGGGGCGTCTGGCTCGACGGACGATTCTGGTACGACGGCTCACCCGACACCATCCACGCCCGGAACCTGCGAACCAACCCGGCGTGCGTGCTGCATCTGGAAAGCGGTTCCGACGTGGTGATCGTGGAGGGTACGGCGGCCCCGTCGGCTCCGGTCGACTACGACTTCGGGGTTCGCCTGTCCGATGCCTTCGGGGCGAAATACGCCGCCAAGGGCTACGAGCCGGCGGCCGACGCCTGGTCCGGGCCCGGCGCCGGCGGACTGTGCGTGCTCACCCCGATCAAGGCAATGGCATGGCGCGATTTCCCCGCGGATGTCACCAGGTACCGATTCGTATCGGCCGGCTGAGAGCCCGAGCCCCGGTCAGGGGCGGAAACCCCACGCCGTCGGGCCCGGCCGCAGGGTTCGCCTGGCCAGGTGGACCCAGTCGCAAAGCATCGGTCGGGTGTCACGGGGATCGATGATCTGCTCGATCTCGTAGAACTCGGCGGAACGCAGCGGCGAACGCAACCGGTTCAGCCGCTCGGTGATCTCGGCATGGAGGGCATCGGGATCCTCTGCGGCCTCCAGTTCGGCCTTGTAGGCCACCTCCAGGCCGCCCTCAACGGGCAGCGAACCCCAGTCCGCCGATGGCCAGGCCATACGCATCGACGAAGCACCCGGCGCGCGGTTGGAGGCACCGGCCACGCCGAAGGCCTTTCGCACCAGCACTGTGCAGTAGGGAACCGCCAGTTGCCGCAGCGCCACCAGGGCGACGGAACCGGTCCGGATCGTTCCCTCTTCCTCCGATGTCTTCCCGATCACGAACCCGGGGCAGTCCTCGAAATGGATCAGGGGCAGTTTGAACAGCGATGCCAGGTCGGCGAGGCGGATCAGCTTTCGGCAGGCGTCGTTGGTCCAACCACCGCCGTAGATACGTGGGTCTTCGGCGTAGACGGCCACCGGCACGCCGTCGAGGCGGGCCAGGCCGGCGATGATCGACGTGCCCCAGGCCCGGCCTATCTCGAAGAAGCTCGACACGCCATCGGGCGATCGATCGAACGCGGCGGAGAGGATGGTCCGCATGTCGTAGGCCTGGCGTACCTCGCGGGGTACCACCGAGATCAGGTGGTCGTCGCG
>JAOTVU010000139.1 GCA_029863385.1 Acidimicrobiia bacterium | reverse complement strand
AAGGACTTCTACAGCGCGGTATTCGGCTGGGAGTACGAGGCGATGGACATGGGTCCCGGTGGCACCTACCACGTCATCAAGGGTGGCGAACACAACGGTCTCGGGGGGCTCATGGCCATGCCGCCCCACATGCCCGAGCAGGTCCCGAATCACTGGTTGGTGTACTTCACGGTGTCCGACATCAAGACCACACTGGACGCCGTCAAGGAGGCAGGGGGCCAGGTCGCGCAGGAGCCGTTCGAGGCGCCGGGCGTCGGCCACATCGCCATCGCCCATGATCCCGCCGGCGGAGCGTTCTCGGTTCTGCAACCGGCGTCAGAGTAGACCAGCGCCGAGGGGCTTCACAGACCCAGGTCGTTCCGCCACGAGCGGAGGGCCGGGATGAGCACGTCGGGGGTCACCGTCTCCGGTGACCCAATGACGTACAGGAGAAACCATCGGTTCCCGCGGTGGAACGCACCGCCGAGGGTGCGGACGGTTTCGCCGTCGTCGTCCACGTCCTGCTGGAAACCCCGGATGTCGGGCAACTCGGCGACGTCGAAGAACTGGCCGCCGTAACCGCCGATCGTGATGAGCCCGTCCTCGAGGTAGAACTCGGCCTCGGCGGCATCGGCGAACTCGTAGACCGCGGTCACCGCCACATCGGCCGCCGGGGAACGAAAGGCCCGGATCCAACCGCCCCGGTAGCCGCGGGTCTCGAGCAACGCGATCTCCTCGGTGGGATCGGGTTGGATGGCGGCCGCCTCGTCGATGGTGAGGAACCGATCAACGGCGGGATCGTCGATCACGACCATGCCGGCGAGCGACTCGGGCACCAGGTCGGCCAGGGCGATCGGTTGACCAGCATCACCCGCCTCATCGGTCGGCGGTGGATCGGCCGGGATCGAGGTCGATGTCGACCGGGTGTCGGGGAGTGTTGACGAGGTACGCACGAAGTCCTCCAGGTGAGCTAGCGATGTCGGGGGCGGCGAGATGGCCTCGGATGCAATCGAGCCGGCCGCCTCAGGCGCCGGGTCGACGAGCACGGGACGGGCGGCTGGTTCACCGGCGACGCCACAGCCGGCGAGAAAGGCGGTGGCAATGGTCAGGACGGTGGCGAGCCCGGTCAAGCCGGACCAGCCGCGTTGTTGAAAGGATCGGACGGCCGCAAGGTTCGACCGTGGACGGCGGGCGAGACGCCGACCGACAAGCCCGTTGATCACAACCCGCCACACGGCGAACCAGACCGACACGGCGACGGCGGTCCATACGCCCACGAGCGCGGCGGCGATGAGTGCCGCCCACCACATCCACGTCGAGAGGATCGTGAGCGGGCCGACACCCAGCCGTCCACCGTAGAGGAAGGCCGTGACGGGGAGCGGTAGCAGGCGGCCCCACTCCCGGGGGACCTGGCGTCCCAGTGTCAATGGATGGGGTCGCCCCGTCAGCAGGCGGCTCGCGTCGAGGCCCAGTCCGATGGCGGCGATCCAGACGATCACCATCGGATCGATGCCTGTCGACGAGGACGGATCGACGGCGAGGTCAGGCAAGCCCCCCGTGGCCACCAGCAACTCGCCGATCAGGCCCAAAACGAAGCCGGTGGTGGCGGCGGTGATGGTCGCACCGGAGAGCAGTGCCGCTTCGGCTGTCAATCGCTGGCGCCCTCGAACCGAGGGCGTGACCGTCTCGGCCACGGACAGACCTCACGGCGACCAGAAGGTGTGGGCGGCAGCCAACCCGGTCATACCGAAGAGCAACAGGAGTTCGGGGTTCACGTCGTCACCTCCTCACGATCGATCGACGGACGGTTTCGCGAGCCACGGAGTGCCTAGTTTCGTAGTGTCTGACCCAGTCGGGTCCAGTAGGCGGGTGGGCTCTGGCTCCCCCAGTCGAAGGCGCCGTCGGTTCGTGCCATGCCGATCGGACGTTCGGGCATGGGTTGGCGGATGACAGGGAGGCCCTCACCGGCGACGCCCTTCAGCTGGTCGACCCGGTAGCCGTTGACGGCGGCCTGCAGCTTCCAGAATTCGGACGTGGTCAGCTCGCCGGGACCATCGACGTGGAAGACCTGACCCAGCTCGCCCCACTGCAGCGAGTAGTCCTGCAACCACTGCTCCAGGTGTCCGAGACGGTCGGGCGGATGGGCCACGATCGGCACGCCCAGGTTGGCGAGACCGATCACGTCGGAACTGCCGGCGGGGGCGATGGCCAAACGGTGTCCTCCGGATCCGGCGTTCACGGTGGGCAGGGCCGCGGCCAGAGCTCCGAGTTCCGCCGACAGCGCCTCGAGAGAGGTCGACCTCGTGCGGTCGTGTACGAGGTCGGCGGCCGCACCGGTCGGGTTGACGGCGACGAACAGCGTCGGTCGCCCGAGGGTGGCGGCGGCAGCGAGGGTCACCACCAGCGGGAATCCGCCGAGCGCGGCGAAGGCCGCGGCGTAGGGGGCGGCGTCGGCCGACAAACCGGACCGGCCGACGGTGACCGTGCGGTTGATGTCGTTGATCGAGCGGATGCGGTCGGCCACCTCGACGCTGGCGATCACAGGATCGGAGCTGAGTGTTGCCGCGTCGACGGTCATACCGGCACCGGTGATCCGGCCGATGGCGGGGATCGGTCCGACGGTCAGCACCTCGTCGACGCCGAGTTCGGACAGCATCGCCAGGGTGTCGGTGTCGGGGCCGCCGGCACCGATGGCGAAGAACGGCACGCCGAGGCTGCCGGCCAGCGGGGCGGCGATGTACTGCAGCCAGGCGTTCGACGACGGCACCAGGACCGCCTTACCGACAGACCGCCCTCCGGCGCGATGGCCGGCGGCGATGGCGGCGTGGAAGTAGCCGACGCCGCCGCCCGCCCAGGTCACCGGGCTCAGCCGCACCGTCTGGAGGCGAGGATCGGTGCCGCAGCTCTCGACGATGCAGCGCACGTTGGTGCCGCTCGGGCAGTAGCCGTGCACGTTGGGATAGTTCCAGGTGCAGCAGTCGCAGATCTTCTTCAACCCGCCGTTACGACAGCAGCCGTCACTGGCGTACCAGCACCAGCCCCACACGTCGCCGGGGCCGACACAGTCGAAGGTGTCGCACTTCGGGGTCACGCCACTCTGACCGCAAACCCGGGCCTCGGCCCGTCGCATCAGCAGGGTGGCAATGGACGGTCCGGCAGCGACGATGACGGCCAGCTGCCCGACCCGATGCAGAAACGATCGGCGCGACGTGCGGCGGGCCGTCCACCGGCCGAGGTTCTCGACGGACCGATCGAGGCTGCTCACGAGCGCACCTCGGCCCGGGCCTCGGCGATACTGACGCCGGCGATGACCTCTGCCAGCATCTCCTCGGCCTGATCGATGGTGTTGGCCACACCCCTCGACCGCACCACGCCGTTGCCGTCGATGGCGACGAGGTAGGGCGTGGAGCGCACGTTGAACTCGGCGAACGAGCGGGGGTCGTCCTCATGACCGATGAACCGCAGCCGCAGTTCGTCGTAGTGCCGCTCCAGGCGCTGCAGATCCGGCTTCAGCGAGGCGCAGATCTCACAGGTCGGGCTGGTGAACGCCAGCAGGGTGAGGTCGGCATCGGCGTAGTCGACGTCGAGGTCGATGATCGGCGCCGGCTGATCGAGCTCCGGCCCTTCACCGGCGAAGTGCACGCCCATCGGCGCCACCCGCAGATGCAGCACGCCGATCTGCCGCAGCAGCGCCACGACGGTAGTGCCGAGCACCAGAACGGCCACCCACAACATGATGTAGGAAACTAGGAACACACTTCCGGTCATTTTTCGCTCCTCCCGGTTCGAACGATCGATTCTCGTGACATCTCTCCCGCCAACTCCACCGACCACAGCCGGCCGAGCCGCTGCGCTGTCATTCCCGCCTGCACCACCACCACGGCCGTCAGGGCTCCGGCGGAGATCGCGACGGTGGCGGCCAGATCCGGCGTGACCAGGCTCGGACGCGTCCCGGCCAGCACGGCCAGTGCGAGCAGGACGATGTTGCGCAACACCGTTGTCGAGGAGACGGGCTCACGGCTCAACGGGCCGAAGCAACCACAGCTGACCCGTTTGTCGGTGGCAAGCGCCCAGGCGACGACGCCGGTGAAGGCGACGAGCAGCAGGCCGGCCGCGACGGCACCGAGCGGCGGCCGGAGTATCAACGTGATGGCGGCCGCGACCTCGATCACGCCCACCAGCGCAGGCAACGCTCTGGACCGCCCGAGCCCCAGTGCTGCGAACTCGTCGGCCGTCGTCCGCAGCGACGTGAACTTCACCGCGGCCGCCACGGCCATCACGGCGGCCAGCACGACAGCACCGAGCGTGGCCGCTGTGTCGAGCATGATGGCGGCGGTCATCGGCGTACCTTCTGGTCCCATACGGAAGACTCAAGCGATCGATGTTTCGCCGCCAGGCGAAACTCGGTTAGCGCCTGCTCCGCAGGTGCGGCGGTCATGATTCCCACCTCTCGTCGAAGTAGGTTTCGAAAGCCTCGTCTGACGCCCACAGTCGGGCGTACAGGGCTCGCTCACCCTCGCGGGCGATGAGCGAGGCGCCGGCCGATCGTTCGGCCGCGGTCGGGTTTCGTTGCAGCGCAAGCTGGTAGTAGGCGGTGGTGCGGCGCCCGAGCGATTCCCGTCCGAGATAGAAGCCGGCCACGATCAGCGGCCGGGGCACACCCCGGGCGGCCTGACGGCTCCAGTAGTTCAGACCGGCGGCCTCCGGGCTTCGGCCCAGGATGTCGCGATACAGCGCAGCGATCCACCCGGCGTCGGTGCCGCCGTTGCGGCGGCGATACTCGTCGCTCGACAGAAGCAGAACCCGCAGATCCAGCACATCGTTCCGCTGCAGATGTCCCGCCCAGTAGGCGCTGCCCCGGGCATCGGCGCCGCGGCCCAGAATGCTCTGGTAGGCCCGTTCGACGTCGATGGTCGATCCCTCCGGGCCGAACAGCAACGACCGGGCCATCTGCTCCCGGCTGAGGTCGCCGCCCGAAACCAGGCGATCGAGGTGGAAGTCGAGCCCGGAGTCGGCCGGGTCGCGTTGCAGGAACTGCTGGTAGCTGGCGACGACGTATCGGGCGTTGGCCGATTCGACCGGGCCGGAATAGGCCGACACGCCGACCGTTGTCGACACCAGCAGGATCACGGCGGCGAGCAGAATGACGCCAAGCCGTGTACGGCGGATACACACGCTTGCTTTCATGATGCAGGCCCCGTCGGCCGAACCGGTTCAGGGTTGAGCCATACGGCCTACGATTTAGCGGCGGGGAGTCCAGCGGAATCCGCGGATCGCAACCAGGGCGGCCACGGCGCCCCAGACGGCGATCACCAGCCAGTTCTCCCACGGCCACGGGGCCCCCTCGGCGAACGGGTCGAAGCTCTCCTGCAGTGCGAGGCTGAGGTGCTTCACGGGGAACAGGTCGGCCACCGTCTGGACCCAGTCCGGGATCTGGTCGCCGGGGATGAACACGTCGCTGATGAAGTACAGCGGCAGCATCAACGCGTTGGTGACCGCCGGGGCGGCCTCTTCCGACGGGATGATCGCGGTCAGCGCCAGACCCATGACGGCGAACGACATGGCACCGATCAACACGCTGATGATCAGCGACGGAATGCCCGGTCCGTTCAAGGTCACACCGAACAGGAGCCAGCCGACGAAGGTGATCAGCACGGTCATCAGCACCGAAAGCGCGAAGCCGGCGACGGCCTGCGAAGCCACGAACACCCACGGAGGCATCGGCGTGCCCCGGACCCGTTTGAGGATACCCCGCTCGCGGCGGGCGGTCATCGTGATCGCGAGGTTGACCGTGGTGGCGGAGATGATGGCCAGAGCCAGGATGCCGGGCACGTAGAGCGTGGCCACCTTGGCCCCGTTGGCCAGGGTCTCGTTGCCGAAGATCGACGTGAAGATCACGAGGAAGATGAGCGGCAGGATGACGGTGAAGAACGTCGACGCCGGGTTTCGGCGGAAGATCAGGAGGTCGAACAGGACCTGTCGCCGAAGCCGGCCGGCGACGCTGCTCACCCGTCGACCGTCGTCGAGGGCGTGGTGTCGTCGGTGAGCGCGAGGTAGACGTCCTCCAGAGTCGGCCGTCTCACCTGCAGGTCTTGGAGCTCGACACCGATGTCGAGCGCCCAGCCGGTGAGAGCGCGCAGAGCGCTCGTGACGTCGTCGGTCGAGATCGACGCGATGCCCTGGTTGTCGACCACCACCCGAAGCTTCGACGGTGGTGTTGCAGCACCGGCCCCGGGGTCGACCCGCCAGGAGATGCGGGTGGTGGCATTGACCTGGGTGGCGAGGTCGGCGGCGGTCCCGCGGGCGACGATGTTGCCCTCGGCGATCACGACGATCCGGTCCGACAGCCGCTCGGCCTCGTCCATGTAGTGGGTGGTCAGCAACACGGTCTTCCCCAGACTGCGCAGCGCCTCGATCATGTCCCACGATTCCCGTCGGGCCGACGGGTCGAAACCCGTCGTCGGCTCGTCGAGGAACACGAGGTCGGGGTTGCCGACGAGAGCCTGGGCCAGGTCGAGCCGGCGTTTCTGGCCACCCGACAGCTTGCGGGTCCGTTGATCGGCCTTGTCGGTCAGGCCGACGATGTCGAGCACCTCGTCGACGTTGCGGGGGTGGCCGTAGTAGGCGGCGTGCTGCGTCACGGCCTCCCGGGCGCTCAACTCGGGGATCGGCTCCGACTCCTGCAACACGATGCCGATTCGCTCCAGCCATTCGAGGGGCGCCGTGTCGGGGTCGACGCCGAGGACCCGAACCGAACCACCGTCTCGCTTCCGGAATCCCTCGAGGATCTCGATGGTGGTCGTCTTGCCCGCTCCGTTGGGTCCGAGGAAGGCGACGATCTCACCCTCGGCCACGTGAAGGTCGATACCGTTCACGGCGACGCGATCGCCGTAGCCTTTGATCAGGCCCTCAACCTCGATGGTCACAGGGCAAGCCTAGGTGCGACGGGACGGAGCCCGTCGCTTCGATCGACCGGGCGCGGCACAACCGGTCAAGGGGTGAACGCCCGATGTCGCGACTAGGAGTCTGCGGAAAAATCGATCTCCAAGGCACCCCGGCACAGCCAGAGAGTTTGCGAAACGCAAACTCGTGAAGCCGATCCTCCGGATCGGCGTCTAGGAGTGAATGCGATCTCTGGTTTCCCTCCAGAAGTTCGCAGCGACGACGGCCGGGTCGGCATCGGCCGGGAAATCCGCCAACGGCAGGATCCGACCGGTGAACCCTGAGGCGTTCCAGAACGAATCGTCGGTGTCGATGTCGAGCCGATCCGGCCACCACACGCTGACGTAGAGATAGGGCTGGTCGCTGCCGTGGTCGCCGGGGGAGGCCCCGTAGCTGGCCCGCGTGTCGTCGGTGCCCACCTCGATGGCGGGATCGAAATGGCCGGGCCAGAGCTGTGGTCGACTCGGGTCGATCGATGTGGCGTCGGCCCGCAACACCTCCAGCCCAGCGAACGCCATGCCGAACCAGTTGCCGAGCAACTCAGCGGCGGAGGCGTCGACGGCAAGCCGCTCGTCGACGTCGCCCACGTCGGGGCTGTCGTGTTCGGCCGCCGTTTCGGCGTCGATCTCGGATTCGAGAAAGCGGGCCGCATCCTCGAGCGAACCGATGGGCGTGACCCGCACTTCGCCGTCCCGCTGATCGATCAGGCTCGTACCCTCCACCCGAACCTGTCGATCCTGTCCGAAGAAGGGCGTGCCGAAGCCGCCCTGCGTCCACCGCAATCCGAACTTGCCGTTCTGCCGGTGGCGGACGGGAGCGACCACGTAGGTGGCAAGACGATGGAGGGCCAGCCTCGTCTCGACCAGCGTCTCCAGCGGCGGCGTAGCCGGCAGGCGACGGCGGCCGCCGAGCCACCGCTCGGCCAGCCAGTCAGCGTGTTCCGCTCGGGCTGAGCGACCGTCCAGCCAGGTGTCCCAATCGACGACGGTGGCCGGATCCCGGGCGGGATCGACGAGCCCGGTGGGCAACACCAACTCCACGTCGGAACCATCGCCGGTGACGGCGGTTCGATCCACCGGGTCGTCTGCCCAATGGGGTCCTGAGTTGATGGCCGGCGGAGACGGTTCCAGCACCCGGGCCTGGCCCTCACCGGGAGCGAGGAGCTGCTGGGCTTCGACACGGGCATCACGGGGCTCGATGGTCATGGCCATCCAACCTAGGCAACGTCGGCGAAATTCCGGTGGTGCCGACCAACAGTCGATCCAAGGCCGACCACCGATGCCAGAACGGTACCGTGGCCCGGTGGCGCAGCATCGCAGGATCGTCGCGGCCATCATGGTGGCCACCGTTTCCACGGTCTATCCGGGCTTCCTCATCGGCGCATTGACGGTCCAGGTCAGCGACGAGTTCTCGGTCACCGAGGCGACCTACGGCTGGGGTCTCGGCGGCTTCTTTCTCGCCGCGACCGCCGGGTCGGCTGTGTTCGGTCGTCTGGTTCAACGGGTCGGCCCTCGCCGCCAGATCCTCACCGGTCTGGTGGTCACGCTCGCCATGAACCTCTACATCGCGCTGCTGGCCGGGGGCTGGTGGCAACTCGTCGGTGCGCTGGCCGTGGCCGGGTTCGTCAATGCCAGCAACCAGACAGCGGTGAACCTGGCGCTCACACAGGCCAAGATCCCCCGGCTCGGCCTGGCCATTGCGCTCAAGCAGTCGGGTATGCCGATGGCGTCGATGATCAGCGGGCTGATGGTGCCGGCCGTTGCGTTGACGGTCGGCTGGCGCTGGGCCTACGGGTTGGGCGCGGCGCTCGCGGTGGTCGCCATCATCGGTGTACTCCGATACATCGATCCGCTGCGTCCGGCCCGACGCCAGGCGAGACTCGGGCCGGTATCGGGTCGCCGGGATCTCCTGATGGCCGCTGTCCTCGGCGGGTGCCTCTCGTTCGCCGCCGGTTCCCTGAACGCCTGGATCGTCAGCTCCGGTGTCGACGCCGGACTCGGCGAGGGCACGGCCGGGCTGATGTTGAGCCTCGGTGCGGCATCGGGGATCGCTCTCCGGGTGTTCGCCGGCACCCGGCTCGATTTGATGACGCTCCGCCCGTTCCTGGTGGCCGGCTTGATGGTGCTGGCCGGTGCCGTCGGCGTGGCGCTGCTGACCGTGCGATCCCCCGGCATCCATATGATTGCCACCCTGCTCGCTTTCGCCGGCGGCTGGGTGTGGCCGGTGTTCACCAACTACGGCATCGTCCGCACCAACGCCGCCACCGCCGGCGCGGCCACCGGTGTGACCCAAATGGGCGTCTACATCGGAGTCTTCCTGGCACCGCTGGTGACCGGTTGGCTGATCGAGCAGTACGGCTACGGAACGATGTGGTCCGTGGTGGTCGTGATGATCCTGGTCGGCTCGACGCTGGCCCTCTGGGTCCGCAACCGGTTTTGACCCCCGAGCTCAGCCGACGAACTCGATGCCTTCGGTCAGCAGCTCCCGCCAACGGCCCTCATCAACCTGCGTGACGGCCAGCCACTCCTTGAACACCTTGCCGGCCGGTGCGAACGACTCCCCCTCACCCGCTTCGATGGCCACCGCCACCCGGTCGGCGGGTAGTTTGACCACCAGGCCGTCCTTCTTGTGGTGGGGCATGGCCAGGAATTCCTTACCGACTCGTAGGCAGGGTGAACCCATGATGGTGCCCTCGACCACACGGTCGTCGGCGGCCTGAAACTCGGCGGCCAACTCCCAGAAGAGTTCCGCGGCAGCGCTCGTCGTCGACTCCATTCGGTCATTGTGCCACATGGTGGGGACACCGTCCGGTGGCGGCACTGCGGAAGGCCAAGGCAGCCGGGGCGACTTGGACCCGTCGACTCGGTGGTCCACAATGGAGTCAACATCGCCCGACGGGGTGATTGCTTGGAGTTCGATGCGGCGGCACCAGTGGAAGAAGATGACGGGGATCGCCGTACTCCTTGCCGTCGTCGGTGCCTGCGGCGACAACGCCGACGGTGTGGTGGCCGCGGCCTCCGACGAGGCCCAACGGCAGCTGGCCCAATGCCCGAACCCTCTCGTCATCCAAACCGACTGGTCCCCCGAACCAGAGCACGGCGCCGTCTACAACCTGGTAGACGAGGGCGGTCGGTTCGACCCGGAGACCGGCCGATTCACCGGTCCCCTGGCCGCTGAGCCGTCACTCACGATCGAGATTCGAGCCGGCGGTCCCTTCAACGGTGACCGTTCGACGCTCGACGTCATGGCCGCCGATGACGACATCTTTCTCGGTTTCGTCAACACCGACGAGGCCATCGCCGGCTACATCGATCACCCCTCGACCGCGGTCGTTGCGCCGCTGGACATCAATCCCCAGATGATCATGTGGGATCCCGGCACCTACGACATCGAATCGTGGGACGACGTCAAGGCGACGGGCGCGGTCCTCAACCACTTCGCCGGTGCGGCCTACCCCGATTATCTCCTCGCCACCGGGCTCGTGACCTCCGATCAGCTCGAAGGCGGCTACAACGGATCACCGGACCGGTTCATCGCCTCCGACGGCGCCATACTGCAGCAGGGTTTCGCCACGCAGGAGCCGTACCTGTACGAGAACGCCTTTGCCGAGTGGGGACGACCGGTCGACTACCTGCTCATCCACGACACCGGGCTCGAGCTGTACCAGGGGGCGTTGACCATCCTCGACGAGCGGCTTGATCAGACCGCCCGCTGGTGCCTTTCGGCTTTCGTCCCCATCGTTCAGCAGTCGATCGTCGATTTCCAGCAGGACCCGACGGCGACCAACGATGTGGTGCTCGACGCCTCCGACACCCTCGACGAACCCTCGACGCTGAGCGACGAGGGGGCGAGGGAAGCCGTGATTCAGATGGGGGCTCTCGGCATCGTCAGCAACGGTGGGAACACGACGGTCGGCGATTTCGATCTCGATCGAATCGACGAGGTGATCGCCCGGATGCGCGAGGCGATACCCGGGAGATCGGGCCCGCTGGGACTGTCGGCCGATGAGCTGGTGACCAACGAGTTCATCGACGAGCACATCGGCCTGTAGGCCACGGCTCGTCCCGCTAGCGTCGGGTCGGCGCTCGCATACTGAGGCGGGCGAACTCGGCCAGCAGGAAACCGATGCGATCCGCCGCCTCGAACATCATCATGTGGCCACCGCCGTTGATGATCTGGAGCCGGGCCCGGGCGATGCCGTTCGCGATCTGCCGGCTGTAGCGAAGCGGGGTCAGCCGGTCGCTGGTTCCGCCGATCACCAGCGTGTCGTGACCGATCCGGTGGAGCTGGTCGGTGATGTCGTAGTCGACGAGGGCGGCCGTGGCCTCCCGCCGGACGTCGTGGGGGCAGCGAGCCGTCGAATCGATGAGGTGATCGATCAGTTCGAGGTTCGGGTGCCGACCGAACGCGATCAGGCCGGTGCCAAGCCGCAGGCGTTCGTCGAATCGGGTGAAGTGATCCAGGAGTTCGAGTGACAGGAATCGTAGTCCGAACCTGGTCTGCCGCTGCTGGAGGGTTGCCGTGCTGGCCACGACCGCCATCTTGCGCACTCGCTCGGCCGCCAACTCGGGGTGTTCGAGTATCAGCGTCATGGCGGCGATACCACCCATCGAATGTCCGACGAGGATCACGTCTCGCAGGTCAAGAGCGCTGAGGGCCTGAGCGAGGTCGGCCGCCAAGCGGCGTGGGCCGTAGCCGTCGCGGCCTCGCGACGAGTCACCGTGGCCTCGCAGTTCCATGGCGATCACCTCGAACCCGTCGATGATGAGGCGGCGTGCCACCGGCCCCCAGTCATCGCGGTTGCCGGTGAGGCCGTGGACGAGCACCACCGGTGGACCGGTTCCGGATCGGCGGATGGCGAGGCGGGCGCCGTCGTCGGTCTTGACCGTGGCCGCCGTGCCAACCGGGAAGGTCAACGGCTCACCGGCCAGCGGATTCGGATTCCTCCGCCACCGCCGGATCATGACCTTGGCTCCGCCGTAACCGAGCGCGGCCGCGGCCGCTCCGATCAGCGCGAGCCGGGGGACCTTCAAACCGTGCTTTGTGTCGACACCCACAGTCGTCCATGGTAGTGGCGTGACGGTTGGCCTCGGCAACAGACCAGACGGGCATGGGGATCTGTTGTACGCCGAGACGGCGGCGACCGCATCAACGCGACATCGGCCCGAGAAAGAATGGCGGAAGGTAAGGGATTCGAACCCTTGGTGACCCGGAGGCCACAACGGCTTTCGAGGCCGCCCCATTCGTCCGCTCTGGCAACCTTCCGTAGACGAGACTAGCGTCCGAACGCAGACCTTCCCACGGCTTTTCGCCACGGCCTGCCATCGCCACCTGGCGCTTCGGCAACCAACCCGCCCGGGCCTATCGGCGGGCGGCGAAGAAGTCGGTGAGCAACCGACCGCATTCGTCGGCCAGCACCCCGGCTGTGAGATCGACCCGGTGGTTGAGCCTGGGGTCGTCGCAGACGTTGTAGAGGCTGAGGCAAGCGCCGGCCGACAGGTCCGCCGCCCCGTACACCAGCCGTTTCATCCGGGCGTTGACCAGCGCGCCACCGCACATCACGCACGGTTCCAACGTCACGAAGAGGGTGCAATCCGTGAGATACCACGACCCGGTGGCCACAGCGGCGTCGCGCAGGGCCAGGATCTCGGCGTGAGCGGTCGGGTCGCCGGTCAGCTCACGCTCGTTGTGGCGGCTGGCGATCACCCGACCGTCGGCGTCGACGACGACCGCTCCGACCGGCACATCCCCGTGCAACTCGGCCAGCCCGGCCTCGGTCAACGCCAGGCCCATCAACTCGGCGTCCCGTGCCGGATCGGCGGTGGACGCCACGGACGGATCGCTCAAGCTCGACTCCGGTCATAAATGTCGATCAGCTCGTCGACCGACGTGCCGGCGATGACCCGGCCGATCAGATCGAGCGGCAGCTGATCGAGCGACTTGAAACGCACGCACGATTTGCCCATGTCGAGCTTCTTGCCGGTTGCCTCGTATTCGGATCGGAACCAGTTCTCGGTCTCACCGTCGACGTAGATCGAGGTGAGGTACACGGCCATGTGGTTCTTCTGGGAGGCCAGTGCGGCGTACATCAACGGTTTGCCGTTGTAGGTGTCGGAGTGGCGATCGAGGGGGACCTCGTAGCTGATCATCCCCCAGTTCATGGCTTCGACGAAGCCGTCGGGCAGGTTCTCGAGAATCACGTTTCGGACTTCGGCAATCGCGTCCCGGCGGTCGTCGGGAAGTTCGGCGAGATACTCGTCGACGGTTTC